>DATHHM010000290.1:0-22679 GCA_035317145.1 Xanthobacteraceae bacterium
CCCAGGCGATCGACGGAATGGCGCGCAGCCCCTGAATGCTCGGATCGATCAGGCGGCGCACCAACGGCGAATAGCCGGCCGCGGCGCCGATGACCGTGGCAGCGGCGACGCCGATGCCAAAACCGGCTGCGACCCGCCACAGCGTCACCAGCGTGTGGCGCTGCAATTCGCCGGTGCGCGCCAAATCGACGAAAGTCGCAAAGATCACCGACGGCGGCGGCGCCAGCCGGCCAGAGGTCCAACCCATCCGCACGATGAATTCCCACGCCACCGCCAGCACGACCGGCAGCATCAGGCCGAGTGCAGGACGAGCGAAACGCGACCAGCGTCGCGCGTGCGCCCGCTCCGCCGGGGCGGCTTCGCTTGGTGTGCCTTGGCTCCCAGTGCTTTGGGCGGCAATGGTCATGGTCACAGCAGACATGCTGCCCGCCGCAAAATCAATGTGGTGGCCGGCCGCCCCTCGACTAAGCGCCGACGTAGCGGTCGTCCACCAGATCGTTGAGCGTCTGCTTCACGTCGACATTGGCTGGGATCACGCCGGCCTGCTGCAAGGCGAGACCAGCCTGCAGGATGGAGTCGCGCTGCTCGGAGCCGACGCGGTTGAAGGTCAGCTCGGTACGCTCCTTGAGCTGGATATCGGCGACCGCGTCGGGCAGCTTGGTGATGCTCTCGAACACGCGCTTTTCGTCGTCGTAATTGGCCAGGCTATATTTGCGCGCCTGTTCGTAAACCGCGAGCACGCGCTTGGTCAGGTCGGGATAGTTTTTCAGGAACTCCTCGCTCGAATTGAGGATGCCCCAGGTGTTGGCCGCCTTGTTGCGATAGAACAGCCGCGCGCCGTCCTCGACCTGCGCCGCCGCCATCATCGGATCGAGGCCAGCCCAGGCATCGACGTCGCCGCGGATCAGCGCAATCTTGCCGTCGGGGTGCTGCAGCAGCACCGGCTGGATGTCTTTTTCGCTCATGCCGACCGAGAGCAGCGCCCGCACCAGGAAGATGTGCGGATCGGTGCCGCGGGTCACCGCGACGCGCTTGCCTTTGAGATCCTCGATCTTGTTGATCGGCGTGTCCTTGCGCGTCACCAGCGCGGTCCACTCCGGGCGCGAGAAGACGTAGATCGACTTGATCGGATTGCCGTTGATCTTGGCGAGCAGCGCCGCCGAGCCGGCGGTCGAGCCGAAATCGATCGAGCCGGCATTGAGGAATTCCAGCGCCTTGTTGGAGCCGAGCGACTGCACCCAGCGGATGCCGATGCCGTCCTTCTCGAATTCCTTTTCGAGCAGGCCCTTGTCCTTGAGCACCATGGAGACCGGATTATAGGTCGCCCAATCGATGCGGATTTCTTTCGGCTTATCGGCGGCGCGCGCGAGGCCGACCGGCATCAGGGTCGCGGCTGCGGCAGAGACAAGCAATTGGCGGCGTGAAAGCATGACGTCCTCCGTAGGATTTCCTTCTTTAGGAAACCATAGGGTAAGCGTCAATTGGAATTAATCACTCATAACAAGCCATATTTTAGAATAAATGTCCAACGTGCCTAGCGCTTGTGCCGTGGCTTTCGCTGCGGGCACTCACCGGGCGATGACAGCGAACCGCACCTCCGGTATGCCGATAGGATGATGCTGGACACGCAACGATCGCCGCGCACCGAGGTGGAGCTCATCGACACTCCAGCGATCGTCGCCGATCTCAAAACACTGGCCAAAACCCATGCGGGCCGCGAGCGCGAGTTGCGCACCGCGGTGGCGCTGCGGCTGAAGTCGGCGCTGACGCAAGCGCGTTCACGCGCGGAGCAGCTCCTCCTCAAGGACCGCCACGGCCGTCGCTGCGCCGAGCGGCTGTGCCAATTGCAGGACGATATCATCCGCATCCTGTTCGAGTTCATCGGCAGCGAGATCTATCCGACGCAGGCGCCGTCGGAAGCCGAGCACATGGCGGTAGTCGCGACCGGCGGCTACGGCCGCGGCCTATTGGCGCCCGGCTCCGACATCGATCTGTTGTTCCTGCTGCCGTACAAACAAACCTCTTGGGGCGAATCCGTCGCCGAGGCGCTGCTCTATTGCCTGTGGGACATGGGGCTAAAGGTCGGCCACGCGACGCGTTCGGTCGCCGAATGCATCCGCCAGGCCAAGGCCGACATGACCGTCCGCACGACGCTCTTGGAATCGCGTCATCTGCTCGGCGATCCCAAGCTCTACGAGGAGCTCACGACAAGGTTCGACAAAGAGGTCGTGCAGGGCACTGCGCCGGAATTCGTCGCCGCCAAGCTTGCCGAGCGCGAAGAGCGCCACCGCCGCGCCGGCCAGTCGCGCTATCTGGTCGAGCCCAACGTCAAGGACGGCAAGGGCGGCTTACGCGACCTGCACACGCTGTTTTGGATCGCCAAATACGCCTACCGCGTGCGCGAGCCCGAAGAGCTGATCAAGCGCGGTGTGTTCGATCGCGACGAATACACTTTGTTCCGCCGCTGCGAAGACTTCTTGTGGTCGGTCCGCTGCAACATGCATTTCCTCGCCGGCCGCGCGGAGGAGCGGCTGTCGTTCGACATCCAGCGCGATATCGCGGTGCGGCTCGGCTACACCGAGCATCCCGGCTTGCGCGACGTCGAGCGCTTCATGAAGCACTATTTCCTCACCGCCAAGCATGTCGGCGACCTGACTGCCATCCTGTGTGCCGGCCTCGAGGAGCGCCAGGCGATGCCGGCACCGGTCTTGAGCCGCATCATCGCGCGGCTGCGTCCGGCGCGCAGGCCGCAACGGCTGACCGAGACCGACGATTTCGTCATCGACAACAACCGCATCAACATCGCCGGGCCAAAGGTCTTCGGCCGCGACCCGGTCAACCTGATCCGCCTGTTCTACCTGGCGCAAAAGCACAATCTCGCCATCCATCCCGAGGCCATGCGGCTGGCCACCCATTCGCTGAAGCTGATCGACAAGGATTTGCGCGAGAACAAGGAAGCCAACCGCTTGTTCCTCGAAATCCTGACTTCGAAGAACGACGCCGAGACCGTGCTGCGACGCATGAACGAGGCCGGCGTGCTCGGCGAATTCGTCCGCGCCTTCGGCCGCATCGTGGCGATGATGCAGTTCAACATGTATCACCACTATACGGTCGACGAGCATCTGTTGCGCTGCATCGGCGTGCTCAACGAGATCGAGCGCGGCGAGAACCGCGAATTCACGCTGGCCAACGATTTGGTGCGCACGATCCAGCCGGAGCACCGCACCGTGCTCTATGTTGCGCTGTTCCTGCACGACATCGCCAAGGGGCGGGTCGAGGATCACTCGATCGGCGGCGCCCGCGTCGCGCGCCGGCTTTGTCCGCGGCTAGGCATGTCGGCGGCCGATACCGAGCTGGTCGCGTGGCTGGTCGAAGTGCATCTGGTGATGTCGACGGTGGCGCAGTCACGCGATTTGTCCGACCGCAAGACCATCGAAAATTTTGCCGCCGTGGCGCAGTCGCTGGAGCGGCTGAAGCTGCTCACCATCCTGACCACGGCCGACATCCGCGCCGTCGGCCCGGGCGTCTGGAACGGCTGGAAGGCGCAGCTTCTGCGCACGCTCTATTACGAGACCGAGCCTGTGCTCACCGGTGGTTTTTCGGAGGTCAACCGCGCGCAACGTGTTGCCGCCGCGCAGTCGGAATTCCGCGCCGAGATCAAGGATTGGCCGGCGGAAAAACGCGACGCCTATATCGCGCGCCACTATCCGGCCTATTGGCTCAAAGTCGACATGCCACACAAACTGGCGCATGCCCATTTCGTGCGCGCCGCCGAGGAGTCCGGCAAGAAGCTCGCCACCACCGTCGGCTTCGACGCCTCGCGCGGCGTCACCGAGCTCACGGTGTTCGCGCCCGATCATCCGTGGCTGTTGTCGATCATCGCCGGCGCCTGCGCGCTGGCCGGCGCCAATATCGTCGATGCCCAGATCTATACGACCACCGACGGGCTCGCCCTCGACACCATCTCGGTCTCGCGCGAGTTTGAGCGCGAGGAGGACGAGGCGCGCCGCGCCGCGCGCATCGGCAATGCCATCGAGCAGGCGGTGCGCGGCGAGCTCAAGCTGCCCGACGTGGTGGCCAAGCGCGCGGCGCCGAAGGGCAGGCTCAAGGCCTTCGCCATCGAGCCCGAAGTGACCATCAACAACCAATGGTCCGCCCGCTACACCGTGGTCGAAGTCACCGGCCTCGACCGCCCCGGCCTGCTCTACGAACTGACCGCGACGCTGTCGAAGCTCAACCTCAACATCGCCTCGGCCCATGTCGCGACTTTCGGCGAGCGCGTCGTCGACGTGTTCTACGTCACCGATCTCCTCGGCGCGCAAATTTCCGAGCCGACCCGCCAAATGGCCATCAAGCGCCCGCTGATCGCGGTGTTCGCGGCGCAGAGCACCGAGGCGAAGCCGGCGAAAGAAGCCGCGGCGGGGTGATGCTTTCCCCTCCCCCTTGTGGGGAGGGGCAGGGGTGGGGGTCGCGAGGCTTTGCTCAGGCGTCAAACGCCGTGCTCTAACCTCCCGACCCCCACCCCACCCTCCCCACAAGGGGGAGGGAGTACGCAGAGTAACCCCACCTTAAACCACACAAACTACCGTCGCTTCAGCGCGTTATCCGCGCTGGGGACGGGACATGGCGTCGCGACAGGCCGGCAAAAAGCGTGATGTCGACGCCGATGTCCGGCCGCGCCCGCAAGATCGCAGCGGCAGCACGCCCGCGCCGCGCCGGCAGCGCGACGATTCCCCGCCCCGGCAGCCGCGCAAGAAAAAGCGCGCCGGCAAGCAGCGCTCCGGCTTCGGCAAACTGGTCTATTGGGGCGCGGTTCTCGCCTTGTGGGCGGTGATCGCCGCCATCGGCCTCTTGGTCTGGATCGGCGCCCATCTGCCGCCGATCCAGTCGCTGGAAATCCCCAAGCGCCCGCCGTCGGTCCTGATCCTCGGCTTGAACGGCGCGACGCTCGCCACCCGCGGCGACATGGGCGGCGCCGAAGTGCCGTTGCGCGAATTGCCGGATTACGCGCCGAAGGCGTTTGTCGCCATCGAGGACCGCCGCTTCTACTCGCACCACGGCATCGATCCGTGGGGCATCTTGCGCGCCGGCGTGCGCGACGTGCTGCATCGCGGCGCCACGCAGGGCGGCTCGACCCTCACCCAACAACTCGCCAAGAATTTGTTCCTGACCCAGGAACGCACGGTGACGCGCAAGCTGCAGGAAGCGGTGCTGGCGCTGTGGCTCGAGCACAAGTTCTCCAAGGCGCAGATCCTCGAGCTTTATCTCAACCGCGTCTATTTCGGCTCCGGCGCCTACGGCATTGAGGCGGCGGCGCAGCGCTATTTCGGCAAATCGGCGCGGAAATTGACGTTGCCGGAAGCGGCGATGCTGGCGGGCCTGGTGCAAGCGCCGTCACGGCTGGCGCCGAGCCGCAATCCCGACGGCGCCGAGCGCCGCGCCGGCATGGTGATCGCGGCGATGGCGGATTTGAAAATGATCGGCGACGAGGCAGCGAAGCGCGCGCTGATCACGCCGGCACGCGCGATAAAGCCGTCGGGCGGCGGCTCGGTCAATTACGTCGCCGACTGGGTGATGGATGCGGTCGATGATCTCATCGGCCATGTCGACCAGGATATTGTCGTAGAAACGTCAATCGATCCGGCGCTGCAAACCGCAGCCGAGCAATCGCTCGACGATGTCCTGGCGCTCAAGGGCGACAAGCTCGACGTCCGCGAAGGCGCCCTGGTGGCGATGACGCCGGACGGCGTCGTGCGCGCGCTGGTCGGCGGCCGCAATTATGCCGAGAGCCAATTCAACCGCGCCATCGCGGCGCGGCGCCAGCCCGGCTCGGCGTTCAAGCCGTTCGTCTATCTCACCGCGCTTGAACATGGGCTCACCCCCGATACGGTGCGCGAGGACAAGCCGATTTCGGTGCAGGGCTGGCGGCCGGAAAATTTCGAGCATGAATATCTCGGGCCGGTGACGCTGACGCAGGCGCTGGCCAATTCGCTCAATACGGTGTCGGTGCGGCTGACCATGGAAGTCGGCCCCGCCGCCGTGGTGCGCACCGCGTACCGACTCGGCATCGAGTCGAAACTCGAGCCTAATGCGTCGATCGCGCTCGGCACCTCGGAAGTCTCCGTCGTCGAACTGGTATCCGCCTATGCCACGTTCGCCAACGGTGGTCTCGCCGTCGCGCCCCATGTCGTCGAGCGCATTCGCTCAAACGACGGCAAGACGCTGTATACGCGTTCGACCCAGGCGCTCGGCCGCATCGTCGATCCGCGCACCATCGGCATGATGAACACGATGATGCGCGAGACCTTGGTCAGCGGCACCGCGCGCCGCGCCGACCTGCCCGGCTGGCTCGCCGCCGGCAAGACCGGCACCAGCCAGGATTTCCGCGACGCCTGGTTCATCGGCTACACCTCGCGGCTCGTCACCGGCGTCTGGCTCGGCAACGACGACAATTCGCCGACCAAGAAGGCGGTCGGCGGCGGCTTGCCGGTGGAAATCTGGAGCCGGTTCATGAGGACCGCTCATCAAGGCTTCGCGCCATCGGCGCTGCCGGGACTGAACGAGGGCGGCTGGTTCACGCCGCCGGTGGCGGCCCAGGCGCCGGTGCCGCCGCGCGGCGTCGACGAAACCGGCTCGGGCACGGCCGCCGAGCGCGGCGGCAACCAGCGCAATGGCAGCGGCGGCCTCGATTTCTGGCTGCTTGATAAATTGTTCGGCCGGCGCTGAGGCCATCACCGCCAAGCGCCTCGGCATAAACGAAAATTTATGCAGTGTAGCCGCGCGGCAACTTGCGCCCGCAATCAACTGTGCGAACCCCACCGCGGGCCTGCCTCAGTCTTGACAAGATATGACCCCGCTCGCACTCTCGTTTGATAGACAATGACTTCTCGTGCTTGCGCGCTGGGCTGGGATGTGCGCGGGCATTGAGCGCTCCAGGGGCGGGCGCAAGATATGCATGGCACTCTGCATAGCGCTCAGCCGGCGAATCTCTCCACCGCATCCGCGTCGCATTATCGTCCACCCGCGCCGATCCCGCAGTCCAAGCCGCTCGGTGTCCTGGGCCTGATCTCGACGCTCAAGCGCAATCCGCTGGAATGCTGGACGCGGGAACATTTCGAAAAGCCGATTGTGGTCACCGGGCTGCCGCACAAGCGTGTGCCGATCAAGCGCGTTCTGCTGGTCCATGAGCCGGCCGCCATCCGCCGCGTGCTGCTCGACAATGCCGGCAATTACCAGAAGGATTCGATCCAGCGCCGCGTGCTCTCGGCCGGGCTCGGCGACGGCCTGCTCAGCGCCGAGAACGAGCAATGGCGCACCCAGCGCCGGATCCTGGCGCCGGTCTTCGCCCGCAAGACCATCTTGGATTTCGCGCCGGCGATGATGGACGCCGCCAACGCACTCACCGCCCGCTGGCGCGCCAGGGACGGCGCCACCATCGACGTCGCTGCCGAAGCATCGCGGCTGACGCTCGACGTGCTGGAACGAACGATCTTCTCCGATGGCTTCGGCCGCGACGCCGAAGAGCTCCGCGATGCGATGGGCGTGTATTTCAACACCATCGGCAAGATCGACCCGCTCGACCTGATCGGCCTGCCGCCGTCGGTACCGCGGCTGTCGCATTTGCGCGTCCGCTCGACCTTGCGGTTTTTCGAGCGCGCGATCGACGAAATCATCGCCACGCGGCGCCGGCGCCTCAACGGCAAGTCCGGCGATGCCGCCAATGATATCCTGACGCTCCTGCTCGGCGCGCTCGACCCGGAAACCGGCCAGCGCATGACCGAGGCCGAGGTGCGCTCCAACATCCTCACCTTCATCGCCGCGGGTCACGAGACGACGGCGAACACCATCACCTGGTCGCTGTTCCTGTTGTCGCAATCGCAAGAATGGTGCGCGCGCGTCGAGCAGGAAGCGCAGCGCGAGCTCGACGGCCCGATCGCGGGCCTCGCCGATCGGCTGGTCGAGACCCGCGCCGTCATCGACGAAGCGATCCGGCTTTATCCGCCGATCGCCGCGATCAGCCGCGTGGCGATGGGGCCGGATGAGCTCGGCGGCGAAAAGGTCAAGCGCGGCTCGATGGTGGTGATCGCACCCTATGTGCTGCACCGTCATGAAATGTATTGGCGCGAGCCGGATATGTTCGATCCGAGCCGCTTCCTCGGCAAGGCCAAAAACGAGATCGACCGCTATGCCTATCTGCCGTTCGGCGCCGGCATCCGCACCTGCATCGGCTCGGCCTTTGCGCTGCAGGAAGCGACGCTGATCCTCGCCACCATCGTCAAGAACTTCGACTTCAAGCTCGCGCCGGACAAGAACGTCTGGCCGCTGCTGCGCGTGACCTTGCGCCCGGACGGCGGGATGCCGATGGCGATCCGCTACAAGGACGCGGCCCGTTAGCTTAGGCTGAGCCCAAATCAGATCGAACGCAGATCGTGGTTCTTCACCGGCAGCGAGCGGATGCGCTGGCCGGTGGCGGCGAAGATCGCGTTGCACAAAGCCGGCGCCAGCGGCGGCACCGGCGGCTCGCCGACGCCGCCCCAGAAATCTCCGCTCGGCACGATCACGCTCACCACTTCCGGCGTCTCGGCCATGCGCAGCATCTCGTAAGTGTTGAAGTTCGATTGCTCGGTGGCGCCGTCCTTGATGGTGATCTCGCCGTAGAGCGCCGCCGTCAACGCGTAGACGATGGCGCCTTGGATCTGCATTTCCACCGACAGCGGATTGACCACATAGCCGCAGTCGATCGCCGCGATGACGCGACGCACGCGGATGCGGCCGCCGTCGAGCGACAGTTCGACCACCTGGGCGCAATAGCTGCCGCAGGCGGCATTGACCGCGATGCCGCGGAAAACGCCGGGTGGCGGCGGCGCGCCCCAATTCGCCTTCTGTGCCGCGGCGTCGAGCACGGCGAGGTTTTTCGGGCTGTCGCGCAACAAGTGGCGGCGGAACTGGTACGGATCGGCACCCGCGGCGTGCGCCATCTCGTCGATAAAGCTTTCTCGATAGAAAGCATTCTGGGTGTAGTTGATGCCGCGCCAGGCACCGAGCGGCACCGAGGTCGAGCACAGCACCACGTCGAGCAGATAATTCGGCAGGCTATAGGGCATTTCGTCGTTAAGCCCGCTGACAAAGCTGCGGTCGATGATGTCGGGACCGAATGCCGGCACCAGCGAGGCCACGAATGACGGCCCGGTGAGACGGATGGTCAGCGCGACCGGCATGCCGTCGGCACCGAGGCCGCCGACCAGACGCGCCATGCCGCACGGCCGGTACAGATCGTGGGCGATGTCCTCTTCGCGGCTCCACACCATCTTGACCGGCTGCGCGACTTCCTTGGCGATCAGCACCGCCTCGCGGACGAATTCCTGCACGGCGTTGCGCCGGCCGAAACCGCCGCCGAGCATCATCGGGTGCACGGTGACCTTGTCGTTCGCGACGCCGGCGGCGACGGCGGCCGTGACCAATGTCGTCATCGCATCCTGGGACGGCGCCCAGACCTCGACCCCGTCGGGCTTGACGTGAGCGGTGCAGGTCTGCGGCTCCATGGTCGCATGCGCCAGAAACGGCACCGCATATTCCGCTTCAATGCGCCGTGCCGCGCCCGCCAATGCCGCGGCAGCGTCGCCGTTCCTGCGGGCGACCTGGGCCGACGGCGCATGAAGTCCTTCGCGCACCACCTTCTCGATGGTGGCGCTCGACATTGCGCGATTGCCGCGGTCGTCCCACGCGATCCGCAGCGCTTCCGACGCGCGCTTGGCCTGCCACCAGGATTCGGCCACCACCGCCACCGCGTCCGGCATCCGTACGATGCGGCGCACGCCCTTCATCCCGGCGATCGAAGTCTCATCGACCGACTGCAGCGCGCCGCCGAACACCGGACAGTGGATGACCGCGGCGTACAGCATGTCGGGCAGCCGCACGTCGATGGCAAAGACCGGCTGCCCGGTGACCTTGTCGTGCAGGTCGAGACGCCGGCGCGGCGTGCCGGCGAGCTTCCAATCGCGCGGATCCTTCAGCGCGACATTGGCCGGCGGCTCGATCTTGGCCGCGCCGTCGGCGACGGCGCCGAAGGTCACGCTACGGCCGCTTGCCGTGTGGGTGATGACGCTGTTTTGCGCGCTGCATTCCGATGCCGGCACGTTCCAGCGTAACGCCGCGGCGGCGATCAGCATTTCGCGCGCGGTCGCGCCGGCGCGCCGCAAATAAAGCTGCGATGACGCGATCGAACGGCTGGCGCCGGTCGACATGTCGCCCCAGACCCGGTTGCGGCGCAAATTCTCGCCGGGCGACACGAATGCGGTGCTCACTTTGTTCCAATCGCATTCGAGCTCTTCGGCGACCAGCATAGCCAGCGCCGTCATCGCGCCCTGGCCCATTTCGGCGTGCGCGGTGCGGATGGTCACCGTGTCGTCGGGCGCGACCGACACCCAGCAGTTGATGTCGCAGGGGTCTTCGGCGGCGCGCATGCCGGCGCGGCTGAGCGGTACAGCTAAGCCCAGCGCCAAGCCGCCCCCCGCGGCGCTGGCGCCAACGAGAAACGAACGGCGATCAACTTCGCCGCCAGAACGCATGACCAACCCCCTCCTCGCACCGTAACGATGCCAGATTTTGCCGGGACGTACAGCGGGAAAATTGGTCACGGCTATGATACTGCACGCTCATAGCTGGGCCAAAACGGGGCCGCGTCACAATTTTGAGGGAAACGTCATGGTCGGAGAGAACCGCACGCTCGAACAGCGCATCCGGGCCATCGAAGACCGGCTGGAAATCTACAATCTTATCGCCAGTCACCCGCCGTCCGCCGATACCGGCGCCGACTACTATGCCGAAGCCGTTTATGCCGAGGATGGCGTGTTCGATCGCGGTTCCAACCTGTCGGGGGCGACCGGCAACAAGGCGATCGCGGCGAGTCTCAAGAGCCCAGGCCATCAGGCTGCGATTGCCGGCGGGCTCGCCCACTTTACCGGGTTACCGCACATCGCGCTGGACGGCGACCGTGCCATCGTCACATCGTACCTGCAAATCCTCAGCCCGTATAAATCCGGCGAACCGATCGAAGTTCCCAATCACGGTAGTTCGCGCGGCTATCACATCCACCGGGTGGTGACCAACCGCTGGGAACTCGCTCGCACCGCCGCAGGCTGGAAGATCAAGCGGCGCACTATCCGGCTGGTCGACGGCTCGGAACCTTCGCGCGAAATTTTACGCGGGGCGCTGAAGGCGTATGAGCAAGGCGCCTAGCCCCGCAGCAGCTTGTCCTCGAACCAATTCCACATGGTGGCGGTGCCGAGCGAGAGATAATCGCGCTGGCAGTGCTGCGCGCCCCCCTCCTCCGCCGCAAACACGCGCAGCGTCTTGTCGGCGGAGCCACTGGCCTCGTAGAGCGCTTGCGCATCCTTGAGCGGAATCTGCTCGTCATCCTCGCCGTGCACCACCAGAAACGGGCAGCGCATTTTCTGCACCACGCCGTCGAGCCGGAACGGCTCGAGCTTTTTCAGCGCCGCGTCGAGCGTATCGACGCCGAGGATCCACATGATGTGATGGCCGGGCACCGACATCGATGCCTTGAAGCCGGCATCGATGCGCTTCTTCCAGGTGCCGTAATAATCCCAGATCGCGCCCCAGGCGATGCAGGCGGCAAAGCGCGGCTCGAGCGCCGCGCAACGCGGCGCGTAATAGCCGCCGAGGCTGATGGCGACGATGCCGATGCGCTTTGCATCGACGTCGCCGCGCCCCTCCAGGTAATCGATGCAGGCGCTGCCGGCCTTCTCGTAATCGTGACGCAGCGGCATGCCGCGGAAGCGGATCGCCTCGCCGGTGCCGGGGCCGTCCATCACCAGCACCGAAATGCCGCGCTTTACCAGGTCGGGCACGCCACGCAAAAACTGAATCTCCTTGGTGATGTCCAGCCCGTCAAAGAACACCACACAGGGCGGACGCGCGGATTTTGCATTCTGTGCCGGCACGAAATAGCCCGGTAGCATTTTGCCTTCGAAAGGCACATCGACGATTTCGATCTTCGTTCCCGACAGCGCGACGAAGTGATGGAAACACTCGACCGCCGTGCGATAGGCGTCGAGCGCACGGCCGTCCTTCGGCGTGCGGAAGCGCTCGCCCATCTGATAATAATGACAGGCGCGCAGATAGAACGGCGCCGCAGCTACCGGATAATTCTCGGCGCGAAATTTGTCGGCACGGCCGCGCACAATATCCGCAACCGTGACGCAAGCTGCGAACCACGCCTCGTCATCGTCGCCGCTTTTGCCTTCGAGCATACGGCCGATCTGGTGCAACTCGCTCATGTCGACGCCGCCGAACGGCGCCGTACCGAGCATGTTCACGAACGCCGCCGACCAGCGGTAATTGCCGGGGAAGTACATGAAGTATTTCGGCGCATTTGCCATCACACATCCCACTGTGGCGCGCGACCGATCGGATTGGCGATGCGGCCGTCGGCTCGCTTGAGCGCGCCGATGCGGCGCATGTCGTCGTCACTGAGCACAAAATCGAACACGTCGATATTCTGTGCGATGCGCGCGGCGTTGGACGAGCGCGGAATGGCAGCGATGACGCCTTGCTGCATCAGCCAGCGGAGCGCCACTTGCGCGAAGGTCTTGCCGGTACGCCGCGCGATATCGGCCAGCACCGCATCGCCCTGCAGGCGGCCGCGGCCGAGCGGGCAATAGGCCGTGAGCACGAGGCCGCGCCGGCGGCAGGCTTCGATCACCTTGGTCTGGTCGAGATAAGGGTGACACTCCGCCTGCAAGGTCACCAGCGGCTGCGGGCACAGCCGGATCGCCTCGTCGAGCATGGCGATGTTGAAATTGGCGACGCCGATATGGCGCGCGAGACCGGCCTGTTTGGCCTTGGCCAGCGCGCCCATTGTTTCGGCAAGCGGCGTGTTCTTCTCCGGCCAGTGCACCAGGAGGAGATCGACATAGTCGACGCCGAGCGCGGTCAGGCTTTCCTCGACCGAGCGGGCGAAATCGCCGGCGTGCAGGTTTTCGTGCGACACCTTGGTGCACAGGAAAATATCCGCCCGCGGCACGCCGGAGGCACGGATGCCTTCGCCGACCACGCGCTCGGTGCCGTATTTCCGCGCCGTGTCGATGTGGCGATACCCAGCTTTCAGCGCAGTAGCGATGTGCTCGGCACGGACGTCGCCCATGCCGGAGGTGCCGAAGCCGATGGCGGGAATTTCGGCGCCGTGCGCCGCAAGCTTTGGTGCGAAGGGCATCGCCGGCACCTTAAGGGAAATCGATAAAATTTGAAATTTCGATTTTACCGGACGCCATGGTTTCTTCGCGACTATGCGCGACGGCTTCGAGAAGGGGCATGTCATGCTGTTGCGCAGCGCAACGATCACGCTATGGCTGATGGCCAGCTGGGCCTTCGGTCACGGTCAAGCAATGGCTCAGCAAGCGCCGGCTCAGCCGGCGTGCTCAGTTGCCGCCTTCGAAACCCAACCCGAAGCTACCGTCGCGGCCTGCACGGCGGTGCTCGACAAATCCGGCCTGTCCGATGCCGCGCGCGCCGAAACGTTGAAAATCCGCGCCCGGTCCCTGCACACGACCGGCCGGCTTGACGACGCGATCAAGGATTATGACGCGGCGCTCATTCTCGCGCCCAACGATCCGGAACTGCACCTGCGCCGCGGCTGGACTGCCTACGACAAGGCCGACTTCGAGACCGTACTCGATCAGGCCAACGCCGCCATCAAGCTCAAGCCCGATTATGCCGACGCTTACGATCTGGTCGGCGCCATGCTGTCGCGTCGCGAGGTCGGCCGGCAGCACGAGGCGATGGCGATTTTCGCGGAAGCCATTCGACTGAATCCCAACGACCCGCTGTTCCACATTCATCTGATGGACGTCTCCGAGTGTTGCGGCATGCCGGAAGAGGCATTGCGGGAAGCCGACGCCGTGCTGCGTTTGCCGATCGCCGCGATCACCAAGCCCAATTCGATCGATCATTATTTCAAGCGCACCTCGTTTCGCACGGTGGCGTCGCTGGAGCGCGCCAGGATGCTGGCGGTGCTGGGCCGCAACGACGAAGCCAAGCAGACCTACGATCAGGCCGTGCACGACGACCCGGGCGCGTTGACTTACGCCGGTCGCGCCGCCTTCCTGCTCGAACAGGTGCAAGCGCCGCTCGACGAGGTTCAGGCCGATCTCGACAAATCGCTGGCCGCCGACGCGAATATCTGGTTCTCGCATGGGCTGGCCGCGCGGGTCCAATTCTACCGCAAGAATTACGCCGCGGCCGAGCCGGAATTCGCGCGCTCGCTGACGATCTATCCCATCAACGGCGAAATGCGCTGGTGGCACGCCATGACGCTGCGGCTGCTGGGTCGCAGCGACGAGGCGGCGGAAGAAGCCGTCACGGCGTTTCGCGTCGATCCCGGCTTCATGTTCGGTAAAGTCCGGACGCTGCAAAAGCTCGGCTTCGTGCCGACACTGCCCGCCGATAGCGACCCGACGCCCGCGCTCTATGACGCCGCGCGGGCCTGCATGCTTGACGAACACTGCTCTTGAGATGAAACGCTTCGTGCAACAGCTATTGGCGATTTTTGCGATCGTCGCACCGCTATTCATCGCGGCGGCGGCGGGTGCAGCCGAGCCGGTAGCGCCGGCTGGCGTCATCGCGGAGCGCAGCAATCCATGCCTGATGGCAAAGTACGGCCACGGCCAACCGTGCCAAGTCCCGCTGTTGCCTGAATCTCAGGACACGTCGCAGCCCATCGCGGCACATCTGGCCCGCGCGCAATTCTTCATCGATCTGGCCGAGCTGCCGAAAGCCTTAGGCGAAGCGGACGCGGCGCTCGAATTCGCGCCGAACAATCCCGCGATACGCCATCTCGCCGGCCGCCTCGCCATGTCGATGGGCGATTACCCGCGCGCCGCGCGCGACATCGCCATAGCCCTGCAGCAATCGCCGGATGACCCGAATATCGCGGCGAGCAATGCGGCGCTTATGGAATTGCAGCAGAACTTCGACGCGGCTCTGGATGCGTTCAGTGAGATTTTGGCGCGGCATCCCGATCACGCGTTTTCGCGTTTGGCGCGCGCCAAGCTATTCCTGTCGCTGGCGCAGCCGCAAAACGCCATCGCCGACCTCGACGTGCTGCTTGCCGGCGACGGCACGGACACCGCGCTGTTGCCGCTCCGTGCCACCGCTTATTTGCAGATCAACGAGCCGGAGCGCGCCATTGCCGATTACACCAAGGCCTTGGCGGCACATCCCGAGCAACTGGAGTTAATGTTGGGGCGCGCCACCGCCGCCATGCTTGCCGGCGACGACAATGCGGCATTGGCCGATTTCGACACCATCTTGGGGCCGCTCGGCGGCACCTCGCGCTACGCCATCGGCGGCGATCTACTGGCCAAATATCGCACACAGCGGGCATTCGTCTTCGTGCACCTGAAACGTTTTGCCGATGCGGCCGCCGAAATGGCCAATGCGCTCGACGCCGGCGGCAAACCCGCGGTGCTGCGGGCGCAGATTTTTCTCCGCCACAACGGTTTCCCGCAAACACCGTTGGATGGCCGCGATTCGGATGGTTTGCGGGAAGCGCTGCAGGCCTGCTTCGGGCTGAATTCCTGCTTTCAAAGAATCAGCGAAGAGCTGTAAACGACGCGGCGCCATGGTGATGTTCAAGCGTGCTTGAGCAGCGTCTTCTTGAGTCCCTCGGTGGGCTTCATAAAGAACACCAGCATGGTGCAGCCGTTGGGCGCCTTCGGCGCGTGGCGGCTGCCTTTGGCGCGGATGACGAAATTGCCGGCGGTGCATTCGCCTTCGTCATCGACCAGCGAGCCTTCGAGCACGAAAGTCTGCTCCAAATCCTCATGCACGTGGGCGGGGATACCCGAGCCGGGCTCGAGCTTCGACAGAATGGTCAGCATGCCGCTCGCCGGATCGTGATAGATCACTTTCATCTTGTTGCCCGGCGCCGTTTCGATCCACGGCACCTGTTCGGTGTCGATAAAGCGTGACGCCAGCGTGGCAAGCGAAGCGGCTTCGGCCATGGTTTCCTCCTCGGACATTCTCTTGTAGCGTTGAGCCTACGCGGCGGCGGCGGGAAAGACCACTGCGGCGGATGCCACGAGCACACCCCATGCAGACGGCGCTTTGCAAGTGTCTCGGAATTGAGCTGCCGATCATCCAAGCTCCGATGGGCGGCGCCGTCGGACCGCATCTTGCGGCCGCGGTCAGCAATGCCGGCGGACTTGGCATGCTGGTGCTGTGGCGGGCGGACCTCGCCACGGTTCGGCAGCAAATCCGGCAGACACGTGCGCTGACATCCAAGTCGTTCGGGGTGAATCTCAACTTGGAGTTTCCGCAAGAAGAACGGCTCGCAGCCTGTCTCGATGAAGGCGTGCGCATCATTTCGTTCTTCTGGCGCGATCCGGCCGCACTGATGCCGCGCGCCAAGGCTGCCGGCGCCACGGTTCTGCATACGGTGGGATCGGCCGCAGCCGGCCGACGCGCCGTGGACAGCGGTGTCGATATCATCGTCGCCCAGGGGTGGGAGGCCGGCGGCCATGTCCGCGGCACCGTGGCGACCTTGCCGCTCATTCCCACCGTGGTCGACGCCGTCTCCCCGGTTCCGGTCGTTGCCGCGGGTGGCATTGCCGACGGACGGGGCCTCGCCGCGGCTCTGGCGCTTGGTGCGGCCGGCGCTTGGATCGGCACGCGTTTTCTCGCCAGCACGGAAGCAGCGATCCATCCGCGCTATCGCGAACTGCTGTTGCAAGCCAGCGAGACCGATACGGTTTTTGTCGAAGAGCTGTTCGACATCAACTGGCCAAAGGCGCCGCACCGCGTCTTGCGCAACAAGACCGTGGCATCCTGGGAAGCCGCCGGCCGTCCGCCGTCGGGCAAGCGCCCCGGCGAGGGCGACGTGATCGCAACCTCACCTGCGAGCGGGCCGATCGTTCGTTATCAATCCGCCACCCCCGGCCCGGATACCCAAGGTGACATCGATGCCATGTCGCTATGGGCGGGACAGAGCGTCGGCCTGGTGTCAAAACTTCAGCCGGCGGGCGACATCGTGCGCGACATCGCTGCCGAAGCCGAGGCGATCCTTCGGCGGTTGGCGCACTGACCGGTTGACGCCAGTCGCATGATTGCGAAAACAGAGTCACAATAGCCGCACTGCGAGGAGAGCACCCATGACGCAACCGGCTCAATCGAAAACAAACGGCGCAAAACCGCACCAAGAGATGATCAGCGGCGCCTATTTGCGCAATGCCTGGTATGTGGCGGCATGGTCCGACGGCGTCGGCGACGGCCAACTGGTGCCGCGCACCATCATGGACGAGCCGATCGTGCTCTATCGCAAGGCCGACGGTAGCGTGGCGGCGATCGAGGACCGCTGCGCGCATCGCTTCGCGCCGCTGCACATGGGCAAGATCGTCGGCGGCGACCGCATCCAGTGCCCGTATCACGGCCTGGAATACGACGGCAGCGGCGCCTGCGTGCGCAATCCGCACGGCACCAAGAACATCCCGCCGCGGGCGCGGGTGAAAAGCTATCCCGTCATCGAGAAGCACAAGGCGGTGTGGGTGTGGATGGGCGATACGCCGGCCGACGAAAGCAAAATTCCCGACTTCGGCGTGCTCGACAACGTGCCGGAGCTGCACACCACCAAGCGCGACTCCATCGTCATCAAGGCCAATTATCAGCTCATCATCGACAACCTGCTCGATCTCAGCCACACCTCCTATCTGCACGAAGGCATTTTGGGCAACGCCGACACCGTGGAGTCCGAGATCACCGCCGAGATGGACGGCGACGACGTGGTGGTCGGACGCCACGCCACCAATTCGGCGCCGCCCGGCATGTTCGCGCAATTCTGGCCAGATCATCCGGCGAAGGTCGACAAGTTCACAAAAATGCGCTGGATGGCGCCGTCGACGCTGCGGCTGCTCACCGGCATCTGCAAGATGGGCGCCGCGCCCGACACCGGCACCGGCTATCACGCCGTCCATCTGCTGACGCCGGAGAACGACCGCTCGACGCATTATTTCTTCACCGCGGTGCGCTGGGGCGTGCGCACCCCCGAAGACAAGCTCAACCGCGATCTGCAGAAGAAGGTCGCCGAGATGCGGCGCTTTGCTTTCGAGGAGCAGGACGCGCCGGTGATCGAGGCGCAGCAGCGCGTGATCGAAGCGGCCACAGAGCCGCTCGATCCGGTGATCCTCGCCGTCGACGTCGGCTGCGTGCTTTACAAACGCGTCCTCGGCAAGATGCTGGAGGCCGAGCAGCGCTGATCTGACGCGGTATTAGCGACGGACCACGCCTGCTTCGGTTGTGCTATCGTGTTTGTGAAATCTGGGAGGATTTTCATGAGCAAACATCTTGGGCTCGCGGCAATCGCCGTAGCCGCGTTCGCCGTTGCGGCCACCGACACGCAAGCCGCGGACAATTTTCCATCGCGACCGGTGCAGATGATCATCCCGTTCGCCGCCGGCGGCCCGACCGACATTGTCGGGCGCATCATGTCGGCGAAGATGGGGGAAATTCTCGGCCAGACATTCATCGTCGAAGATAAAAGCGGCGCAGGCGGCAATATCGGCGCTGAAGCGGTCGCCAAGGCTACGCCCGATGGTTACACGCTGCTGTTCGCCACCGTATCCACCAACGCCATCAATCCGGGCCTGTACAAGCACATGCCTTACGACGCGGTGAAAGATTTCGCGCCGGTGGCGCGGGTCGGCGTGACGCCGACGCTGCTGATGGTGAACCCTTCGATACCCGCGACCGACGTCAAAAGCCTGGTGGCGCTGCTGAAGGCCAATCCGGGCAAATACAACTACGGCTCGTCCGGTGTCGGCTCGATCCTGCATCTGTGCGGCGAAGAATTCAAAGCGATGGTCGGCGTCGACATCGTGCACGTGCCCTACAAAGGCTCGGCGCCGATGGACACCGATTTGATGGGTGGCCAAATCTCGATGGCGTTCGACGCGACGCCGACCGCGCTGCCGCTGTCGATGTCGGGCAAGGTCCACGCGCTCGGCGCCGGGATGCTCAAGCGCCTTCCCGCCATGCCCGATTTGCCGACCTTGGACGAACAGGGCCTCAAGGGTTACGAGTGCTACACCTGGAACTCGATCCTGGCGCCGGCGGGCACGCCGAAGCCGATCGTCGACAAGCTCAACGCCGCCGCCAACAAGGCGCTGGCCGATCCGCAGGTGATCGATTCCCTGACAAAGACCGGCGTCGATCCGACTCCGGGCTCTACGCCGGAGACGACGGCCGACTTCGTCAAAACGGAGCTGGCGAAATGGGCGCCGATCATCAAGGCATCGGGCGCGCAGGTCGAGTGACGCGGCCTGCTACTCGAGCTTGATGCCGGCGCGTTTGACCACGTCGGCCCATTTGTCGATCTCGGCTTTCAGAAACGGCTCGATGTCGGCAAGCGGCATGTCGAGCGTCTCGCCGGCCGCGGCGACGATGCGGTCCTTCACCGCCGGATCGGCGATGGCCTTTTTTATCTCGGCGTTGAGCTTGGCGACGATCGGCTGCGGCGTTTTCTTCGGCGCCCACAAGCCGAACCACGTGTAGTAGACGTAGCCCGGCACGCCGGCTTCCTCGACCGTCGGCACGTCGGGCAATAGCGGCGAGCGTTGCTTGCTGGTGACCGCGAGCGCGCGCACGTTGCCGCCTTTGATCTGACCCAACGCGCTCGCCAGATTGTCGATGAACACCGGCACCTGCCCCGATATGACGTCGGTATAGGCCGGCGCCGCGCCGCGATACGGCACGTGGGTGAGATTGACGCCGGTCATCAGCTTGAACAGCTCGGTCGAGAGATGCTGTCCGGTGCCATTGCCGGCCGATGCGTAGTTGATCTCGCCCGGATGCGCTTTCGCCATCGCGATCAGCTCTTTGACCGACTGCGCCGGGAAATTCTTGCTGACCACGATGGCGAATGGAAATTCCGCCAGCATCCCGACCGGCGCAAAGTCGGCGACCGGATCGTAGGGCAGATGCGCAAACAGGCTCGGATTGACCGCCATGCTGGCGTTGAGCCCGGTCTGCAAGGTGTAGCCGTCCGGCGCCGCCCTGGCCGCATATTCGGTGCCGGTCACCGAGCCGGCGCCGGGCCGGTTATCGACCACAAAGGGCTGGCCGAGCTGCTTGGACAGCTGCTCGCCGACGATGCGGGAAACAATGTCGGTGCCGCCGCCGGCGGTCGAGGCCACGATGATAGTCACCGGCCGGGTCGGAAAATCGTCCGCCGCCAGCGCGGTAGCAGCCAAGCCGAGGCTCGCTAGCGCAACGGCAAACGCTTGAATTCGAGTAAGCATGACGGCACTCACGCTAGCAACATTTTCCATATCGCACCACGCTTTGGAGGATGCATTCGCGAGCCACTTGCGGAGATTCCGGCCTGGAACGAAAGCCCATGGCACAGCGTTATTTCGTCGCGCGGTCGCCGTTGGAATGGCCGCGGGAGGCGCCAGATGCAGTTTGCTGTTTCTCACGACACGGTTCCAGCCGGCCCTCCCGACGAGGCGCATGAACCGTCTGCGGCAAAGCAACGGCGCGTGGCAACGACCGTAACTCTTTTGGCAGCGGCGGCGTGCGCGATCCTGGCGAGGGGACACCTGCTCGAGGCCGGAACGGCATCGCACAATGCAGCGGTGGCACAAAATACCGGCACGGCGCCGGTCACGATCGTTGCGCCGGAATTTTGCAAGGACCAGACATGGCCCTATATCGACTCGCGCTGTCTACGGCGCGTCGACAACACGGCGCCGGCCGCGCCTCAAGTCGCCGCTGCGCCGGCCACGACGGCAGTGGCAACGCCTGCGCCAAGCGGGGGAAGCGGGAGTACAGTCGCCGCCACACCGCCAACCGCGGAGACGGCCGCAGTTCAGACGAACGTAGCTCAGCCGATAACGGCAACGGACACGCCGTCGGCGACCCCGGCACCGAACCCGCCGGACACGCGGGGACAAGTCATACAGTCTGTGTTTCCAGCCGCCGCGCCGAGCGCCGCGCCGGACACCAGAACCTACCCCGCCACCAACGCCTACACGCGCGCCGCGAATGCTTCACAACGCCGTCGGTCCGAGCATTGGAATAACCAATCTGGTTTTTTCGGATTTCGCTTCTAGCTGAGCAAGCAGTTTTGCGGATATTTTACTCCCGCGCAGAACGTGCCAGCTCGGAGCGATCCGGCCATGATCCCTCGCCCCAGTCGCCGCGATATCGTGAAGACGGCTGCGGGGCTGACGGCCGCCGGCTCATTGAGCCTGCGCTATGCGACTCGCGCCCGCGCGCAGGCGCCGACCAATCCTAAGCCTGGAACGCTTTCCCAGATCGATTCGATACTCCGCGCCGCGACGAGCGCGGCAGAAGTGCCTGGAGTCGTGGCCTTGGCGGCGACCGACCGTGGCATTCTCTATGAGGGTATTTTCGGCAAGCGCCGGCTCGGCGAAGGCACCGCCATGACGCGTGATACGGTGTTTCGCGTCGCCTCGATGGTGAAGGTGATTACGTCGGTCGCCGCGCTGCAACTCGTCGAACAGAACAAGCTGTCGTTGGACGCGCCGGTGCCCGATATCGAGCCCGCGATCGGCTCGCCGCAAGTGCTCGATGGCTTCGACGCCAAAGGATTGCCGCAGTTGCGCCCGGCGCAGCGGCCGATCACGCTCCGCCACCTGCTCACCCATACGTCCGGCTTCGCGTACCGGCTCTGGGACGCCAAGGCCGTGCAGTATGCCAAGTCGCTTGAGCTGTTGCCGAAGGCGCAAAGAAAACTGGCGCCGTCCACCCCGCTCATGTTCGATCCCGGCACGCGTTGGCAATACGGCACCAGCATCGATTGGGTCGGCCGCATCGTGCAAGCGATCAGCGGCGAAACGCTCGACGTCTATTTTCGCAAGCACATTCTCGATCCGCTCGGCATGAGCGACACCGCCTTCGTCATCGCGCCGCAACAGCGCCAGCGCGAGGCCAGCGTGCATCGGCGCGGGCCGGGCGGAGCTCTGACGGCGGAACCGATGGAGCAGAATTCGCCGCGGCAATCCTTCTCCGGCGGCGGCGGGATTTATTCGACAGCACCGGATTATTTGACTCTCATCCGCGCGCTGCTGGCAGGCGGCGCGCTGGACGGGGCACGCATCCTTCGGCCCGAGACCGTCGCGCTCATGGGCCAGAACCAGATCGGCGAGATCGACGTCGGCGTCCTGAAAACCACGGTGCCGGCGCTCTCCAACGACGTCGATTTATGTCCCGGCGTCACGCGCAAATGGGGTTTTGGCCATATGATCACCATGCAGGCCGTGGCCGGCGGCCGCAGCGCCGGCAGTCTGACCTGGGGCGGCCTCCTCAATACGTATTATTGGATCGATCCCGGCAGGCGGGTCGCCGCCGTCTTCATGACGCAAGTGTTGCCTTTTGCCGATGGCCGGGCGTTGCGCCTTTACCGTCAGTTCGAACACGGCATCTACGCCGCTTTGAGCTAACGCAGCGGCGTCGGGTCCTCGATCACCGGATTCGACAGCACGCCGAGCCCATCGACTTCCACGTCGCAGACGTCGCCGGGGCGCATGTGCAATTGCCCGGCGACGATTACTTTGCCGACCGGCTTTTCCGGCGCTTCGCCCAGCCGCAGCGGCAAGGCGCCGGGCGAGCCGGTGACGATCACGTCGCCCGGCTGCAGCGTGTAA
>DATHHM010000291.1:0-21184 GCA_035317145.1 Xanthobacteraceae bacterium
GCGCCCGCAAGCGGTGAACAAATCGCTGATCGAATGGATGAGGTCTTAAAACCACCGACGCGCGGCGCTCGGCCGGTGCTTACAAATTCGCCGACGGACCGGTACTCTGCGCTCTCGGTTAGGAAAATCGCCAAGGACACGCCATGGGAAAGTTCACCATCCAGCCGCATGGGCGGCTGCAGGAATGGATAGCGCACGAGAAGGGCTATTTTCGCGATGAGGGACTTGATTACGAGTTTCGCTACGGCCCGTCATCGCTGAGCCAGAAAGAGCTCGATGCTTCCGGCAAAGTCCCCGATCTGCTGTCCGGAGCCTTCGAGTCCTACAAACAAGGCGGCGGCAACAAAGGCGTCAAATCCGATATTTCCTGCGCCTGTCATTGGACTGTGAACCAGGCGGCGTCCCAGAACATCGGCACGATGTGGGGCAAATCCTATGTGGCAACGCCGGGCGGCATCATGGTGCCGCCGGAATCGCCCATCACCAGGCCGGAAGATCTTGCCGGCGTCGAGGTCGCGGTCGGCTATCATTCCGGCAGCCATTTCACGACCATCCAGGCGCTCGAAGCCTGCATTCCCCGCGACGAGATCAAGCTCAAATTTGTCGGCTCGATATGGGCCAGAATAGACGTTGCGGTCGATCGCAATGTCGCCGCGACCAGCGTGTGGGGATTGACCTATCAAGTGCTGGATCAGCTCGGCTTCCGCAAGATCGTCGATACATCGTTCATGATCGGCTTCATGTTTCCCGCCGGTGTTGAAGCGGCCGATGTCGAAAAGTACATGAACGGCCTCAAGCGGGCGCAAATGGATCTCGACTTCGAGCCGGAAAAATACCGGCATTATTATCGAAACGAGATTCCCGAGCGCTATAAAGCAAGCGTGGACGTGCGCCGTTTTTCGACCGGCGAGCGCGTCGTGTTCCTGCCCTATACCGAGGCAATCTACGGCAAGACGCAAACATGGCTGCGCGATCGCGGCCTGTTCGAAGAGCAATCCGAGTTGCATTACGCATCGTCGGTTGCGGTGTAGCCGGTTCGAGCGGTTGCACAATTGCCGCAGGGCGGGGCGCAGCCGGGCCTGCTGTGCTAACGATGAAGCATACGAGGGATGGAGAACGTAAAATGAAGTTTAGTGATTTTGGCCGCTGGCCGATCCTGACGGTGCTGTTTGTCGGTTCGGCGATCGCGCCGGCCAATGCCCAGAGCGATTATCCGACCCGGCCGATCCACCTTGTGGTCGGCTTCGCGGCCGGCGGCGGCAACGATATTTTCGCCCGCTTGGTTGCAGACAAGGCCTCGCAGATTCTGGGCCAGACGGTGGTGGTCGAGAACAAGCCGGGCGCCGGCGGTCGGCTCTCAGCCGAATATGTCTCGAACCAGACGCCCGACGGCTACACGCTCCTGGTCGGTGCCGCCGGTGCCATGTCGCTTGCGGCGGCGATCTATCCCGACCTGAAATATCACCCGTCCAAGACGCTGACCCCGCTCGCCATGATCGCGAACTTTCCGTTGATCCTCGTCGAGGGCGCCGACAATCCGTCGAAGAACGTCAAGGAATTCGTCGAGTGGATGAAGCAGCATCCCGACAAGGCGAATTATGCCAGCTCCTCACCGGCCTTCACGGTCACGGTCGAGCTATTGAAACTGAAGTCCGGCATGCCCGGCACCATGATCCCGTACAAGAGCAGCAACGAGATGATCTTGAGCGTCATCCAAGAGCAGACCGCGATGACGATTGCCGACGGCCCGCCGACGGTGCCGCAGGTCAAGGCTGGCAAGGTCAAAGCACTCGCCGTGACCGGCGCGGAACGCTCGAGCGAACTGCCCGATACACCGAGCATGGCGGAGGCTGGCTTCCCGGCCGTCGACATTCACCTGTGGAGCGGCATTTTCGCGCCGATCGCGACGCCGGCTCCCATCGTCGCCAAGCTCGAAAAGGCGCTGGCCGAGGCGATCGCCGATCCCGGCGTGTCGGCCAAGCTCAAAGCCATGGCGGTCAATCCCGGCGGCGCCACGCCCCAAGAGTTCATCAAGATCATCAACAGCGACATCGTCAAATACGGCGATGTGATCAAAGCCGCGAATTTGAAATTCGAGGAATAGTCTTCGTTCGACGCTATGGCGGCAACGCGCGCGCGTCACGTTTGGCGGCGGCGCGGCCCAAGTGTGTCCCACACCACAAGTGTGTCCCATACGTCACATCGCGGCGAAATGTCGGCGCCGGTGACATTTGCAATTTCCGGACTCGCGCCGAATTGGCATGCTAAGGTGGGGCGTGCGCAAAATCGAGAACAACCATGAACCGGCTCCTCCTCGCCGGCATCTCGCTCGTCGGTCTGTCCGGTGTCGCCACAGCGGCGGACATGCCGCTCAAGGCGCCGCCACCGCCGCCGGTGCCAGCCTGGAGTTGGACCGGCTTTTATGCGGGCCTCAACGGCGGCTACAGCTTCGGCCGCGATCCGTTCATGCAGAACGATCCGGATCAAGGCGGCTTGTTCAGCCAGACACCGTCCATGGTCACGCCGCGCGGCGGCTTGTTCGGCGGCCAGCTCGGCTACAACTGGCAGCTCAATCATGTGGTGCTCGGCCTGGAGGGCGACGCGCAATGGGCCCACCAGGACAGCACGTCGTGCGCGGTCACCTGCTTCTACGACAATATCACGAACGAGTTCACCGCCTCGACGATGCGGCAAAAGCTGGATTGGTTCGCCACCGCGCGCGCTCGCGTCGGCTGGGCCAACGACGGCTATCTGCTCTATGTCACCGGCGGGCCGGCATGGGGTCGTGTCAGCGAGACCGATACGCTCAATTTCGAGATCCTTGCGCCGGCAGCGCAGAGTTTTGCGCGCACGCTCACCGGATCTGCGATCGGCGGCGGCATCGAGGCGAGGGTTTGGGGAAATTGGACGGCGAAGGTCGAATACCTGCACCTCAATCTCGGCAGCATGACCAACATCGCCAATCTGACGTTTCAGCCCGTCGGCCCTGTTGCTGCCGGTCCCTTCACGCTCACCACGACAAGCTCGGTTCGCGATGACATCATCCGCGTCGGGGTGAACTATAAATTCGCCGGCACGGCGATCGATCCGGTGCCGGCAGCGGCCGCGCTCGCGCTGCCGGTCAAGGCGGCGGCAGCGGTCTGGTCGTGGACCGGATTTTATCTCGGCATCAACGGCGGCTACGGCGTCGGCAGCGATCCATTCAGCCAGATGCAGTTGGTGGCCGGTACGCTGTTGGTGGATTCTACATTCATGAACGCCAAGGTCGCGCCGGCCGGCGGACTGTTCGGCGGCCAAGCGGGTTACAACTGGCAAACCGGCCATGTTGTGCTCGGCATCGAAAGCGATGCGCAGTGGACCAATCAGCATGGTGTGTCCTGCGGCATCGAGTGCACGGCGGTGGGTTTTGCGCCGAACACCTTTACGACCGTCGATCAGCGGCTGAGGTGGCTGGCGACCGTGCGCGGCCGCCTCGGCTGGGCCAATGACGGCTATCTGCTCTACGTCACCGGCGGCGGCGCGTTCGGCGGCATCGACGAGACGGATTCCCTGCCGACCAACCCGAACGCGGCGAGCTTCAGCCAGAATCGCAGCGGCTGGACGGCGGGCGGCGGCATCGAAGCGCGGCTGTGGGGTAACTGGACCGGCAAGCTGGAATACCTGCACTTCGATCTCGGCAGCATGACCAACACGTTCAACTACATGTTCGGCGGCGCGCCGCTCACTCTGAGCACCACCAGCGCCATCCGTGACGACGTCGTTCGCGCCGGGCTGAACTACAAGATCGGCGGCTGATCGCCCACCGGCACTTTGGTTCGGTCCGAATTTTGCTTCTGCAGGAACGGCCGGTTCAGCCGCCTGAACATGGCGCGACCGGTGGAACGCTTTCAGCGGCGGAAGGGGATTGCCATGAAGCTCTTCGCGGGTCTGACGGTCGCCGGCGCGCTGTTGTCGTGCGCTCCCGCAATGGCCGAGGATATCGATCTATCGTCCTGGACCTGCAAGCAATTCCTGGCGGCGGGCAAGGAAGACGTCGGCGTCATCCTGGCCTGGCTCGACGGCTATTACAAAGAAGAGGACGAGCCGCCGGTGATCGACACCGCTGCCCTCGTCGTCAAGGCCAAGAAACTCGGCCAATACTGCGCCGAGCATCCCGACAGCGATTTGATTAGCGCCACCGACAAGCTGTTTCAGAAGGAGTGAGGCTCGCTTTGATCCTCCCCTGCAGGGGGAGGGTCGCGCCCGAAGGGCGCGGGTGGGGCGGTCTAAATCTGCGCGAGGCGCACTTGCCCCCTCTGCCGCGCTGCGCGCGGCTATCTCCCTCTGCAGGGGGAGATGAAAAAGCAATTACACGTCCAACAAATCCTCGCCGGCGAACTCCGCCCGCTCCTGAATAAACTCGAATCGCGATTCCGGCTTGTTGCCCATCAGCCGTTCGACCGATTTATCGGTGTTCTTGCGGTCGCTTTCCACCACCGTGACCTGAAGCAGGGTGCGCTTGCCCGGGTCCATGGTGGTTTCCTTCAACTGCGCCGCCATCATCTCGCCCAGCCCCTTGAAGCGGCTGACCTCGACCTTGGCGTTGGCGTGGAATTCTTTTTTCAAAATGGCGTCGCGGTGCTTGTCGTCGCGGGCATAAAAATTCTTGCCGCCGTGGCTCAGCCGATAGAGCGGCGGCACGGCGAGATAAAGATGTCCGTTGTCGATCAGTTTCGGCATCTGCCGGTAGAAGAACGTGATCAACAGCGAGGCGATGTGGGCGCCGTCGACGTCAGCGTCGGTCATGATGATGACGCGGCCGTAGCGTAAATCCTCGTCTTTGTAGTGGATGCCGGTGCCGCAGCCGAGCGCTTGCACCAAATCGGCGAGCTGCTGGTTCTGGGCGAGCTTGTCCTTGCCGGCCGACGCCACGTTGAGGATTTTTCCGCGCAGCGGCAGGATGGCTTGCGAGCGGCGATCGCGCGCCTGCTTGGCCGAGCCGCCGGCGCTGTCGCCCTCGACGACAAAAATCTCGGCGCCGTCGGCGGCGCCATTGGTGCAGTCGGCGAGTTTTCCGGGCAGGCGCAGTTTTCGCACCGCGGACTTGCGCGCAATGTCCTTTTCCTGGCGGCGGCGCAGCCGCTCCTCGGCGCGCTCGACCACGAAGTCGAACAATTTGTTGGCCTGCGTCGGATTGCCGGCGAGCCAATGGTCGAACGGGTCCTTGATCGCCTGCTCGACGATTCTTTGCGCTTCGGCGGTGGCGAGGCGATCCTTGGTCTGGCCCTGGAATTCCGGCTCGCGGATGAACACCGAGAGCATGGCGCCGGCGCCGATCATGACGTCGTCGGAGGTGACGGCCGAGGCGCGCTTGCCCTGGCCGACGCGCTCGGCGTGATCCTTCAGCCCGCGCAGCAAGGCGCTGCGCAAGCCGGATTCGTGGGTGCCGCCGTCGGGCGTCGGGATGGTGTTGCAATAGGAATTGAGGAACGGGTCGGTGTCGGCGGTCCAGGCCACGGCCCATTGCGCGGCGCCGTGGGCGCTGGTCTTGCCGGCGGTGCCGGTGAAGATGTCATGCACCAGCGTCGCGCTCGCCAACGTTTCGGACAAATAATCCTTCAGCCCGTCGGCGAAATGAAACGTGGCCTGCTCGGGGACATCTTCGATGCCGCGCAACAATTCCTTGGCGCAGGACCAGCGGATTTCGACGCCGCCGAACAGATAGGCTTTTGAGCGCGTCATCTTGAACACGCGCTCGGGCTGGAACGCGGCCTTCGGCCCGAAAATCTGCGGGTCGGGATGGAAGCGCACGCGGGTGCCGCGCTTGTTCGGCGCGCGGCCGAGCTTTTGCAGCTTGCCCTTCGGTTTGCCGCGCTCGAACGCCATATGGTGATGCTGCTGCTCGCGCCAGACGTCGACCTCCATGCGGTCGGACAGCGCGTTGGCCACCGAGACGCCGACGCCGTGCAGGCCACCGGACGTCTCGTAGACCTCGGAGTCGAATTTGCCGCCGGCGTGCAGCGTGCACATGATCACTTCGAGGGCGGATTTGTCCTTGAACTTCGGATGCCGATCGACCGGAATGCCGCGGCCATTGTCGGTGACGGTGATAAAACCGCCGACCTCCATCTCGACTTCGATCCAGTCGGCATGGCCGGCCAGCGCCTCGTCCATGGCGTTGTCGATTACTTCGGCGAACAAGTGGTGCAGCGCCTTCTCGTCGGTGCCGCCGATATACATGCCCGGCCGCCGGCGCACCGGCTCGAGCCCTTCCAGGACTTCGATGTGCTTGGCGGTGTAGCCGGACTCAGCGGAGCCGCGCGGAGCTGCCTTGCCGTTGCGCCGGCCGCTGCCGTTAGGGGGCGCGGCGAGGCCGGCGAACAAATCGCCGGATGCTTTGTCCTTCTTGGACTTTTCGTTTTTCTTGGACTTGTCGTCCGGCAGTTTTGGCGTCTTGGCCACGGTATGTCCCATATGGCGCCATTTGGCGCTTCGTTATCGCGTGCGCAACGGCGGCGAATCAATCTCCGGGGTGCCCTCGACTATGCCATCTGGACGGCAAAACCATGAGCGCCAAACCTCGGCCGTCAAAGTTTGATTGCATTGACGCTTTTGCCGGCCGGCCTTATATCGTCGGCCATGAACAGGTCGTTTATGACCATCCTCGCTGTGAAGCGCCGCCGCCGTACCGCTACGGCACGGATGGGCGCTCGCGCGTAATCGTCCGTGCCGCCGGTTCCGCGGCACATTCCCCTGTTATTCTGCCTCGGATTCGGCCTGATCCCTCCAAGCGAAGGTTAGGCTCATGTCTGCGACTGCCAAAACGGCGAAAAAAGCCAAGATCGGCGTGCTCGGCGCCTCCGGTTACACCGGTGCGGAACTGGTGCGGCTTCTGCTGCGCCATCCGCGGGTCGAGATCGTTCTGCTCACCGCCGACCGCCGCGCCGGCAAGATCATGGCCGACGTATTTCCGCAGTTCGCGCCCTACCAACTGCCGGTACTGACCGCGATCGAGGGTGCCGATTGGAAAGCGGCTGGGCTTGATCTGGCGTTCTGCGGGCTACCGCATGGCACGACGCAGAAGGTGATTGCCGAACTGCTGAAAACCGCGCCGCGCACAAAAGTGGTCGATCTCTCGGCCGATTTCCGCCTGTCCGATCCGGCCGCCTATGCGCATTGGTACGGCCACGCCCACGCCGCGCCGGCTTTGCAGAAGGAGGCCGTCTATGGCCTCACGGAAGTCTACCGGTCGCAGATCAAGACGGCGCGGCTCGTTGCCAATCCCGGCTGCTACACGACCTGCGCCGAGCTTGCGCTCATTCCGCTGTTGAAGGCCAAGGCGATCGATCCCGACGAGATTGTCATCGACGCCAAATCGGGCATGACCGGTGCGGGCAGGGCGGTGAAGGAGGAGATGCTGTTCTCCGAAGTCTCGGAGGGTTTTCACGCCTATGGCGTCGGCCACCATCGCCACATGTCCGAGCTCGACCAGGAGTTTTCGCGCGCCGCCGGCCGCGACGTGATCGTGACCTTCACGCCGCATCTGGTGCCGATGAATAGAGGCATCCTTTCAACGATTTACGTGAGGGGTCTTAAAGCATCGCCGCAAGACCTGCACGCGTTGCTATTGAAGGCTTACGCGAAGGAGCCATTCGTCAACGTGCTGCCGTTCGGCAAGACGCCGCAGACCCGGCACGTGCGCGGCTCCAACATGACCTTCATCGGCGTTGCCGCCGACCGCATCCCCGGCCGCGCCATCATCGGCGCGGCGCTCGACAACCTGACCAAGGGCGCATCGGGCCAGGCGGTGCAGAACATGAACCTGATGCTCGGCTTCCCGGAGACGATGGGGCTCGAACAGGTCGCGCTGTTCCCGTGATCGCGTTCAGGCGAGCTTAAACAGCGCCAGCACCAGCATGACCTGCGCCACGAAGCCGCCGACAAAGGCGAGCGTCCGCAGCACCGGCAGGCCGAGGGTGTACACGACCGCGTGCGCCAGTCGCGACCAGAAATAAAGCTGGCAGGCGAACGTTGTCGTCGGCGTTGCCAGGTTCACGTTGAGATCCTGGGCCGCCAAAACAAGCGGCGCGAAGATGATGAGATTTTCCACCGCGTTGACGTGCGCCGCCATCAGGCGCTGCGCCCAGGGCGATTGCGGCTTGTCGGTCGGGCTCGGGTTGCCCATCGCGCCCATCATCCCGCGCACCATCATGCGATCGAGAATGTACGGCACCCACATCAAGCCGGTCATCGCCACCGTCATGACCAGCCAGAACAGCTCGTGAGACATGTCGTCCTCCCCAGCGCGGTTGCGTCTTTGAACGCAACTGTCGCAGCTATCGGGCAGGTGGGAAAGGCGTGAATTTGCCGGCCGCGTGAAAAACCTTCAGCCGCGGACTCTCACATAGCTCCCCGGCGCGTCCTCGATCGCCTGCAACGCGCCCTCGCCGGGCATGCGCGCCGGCACTTCGGTCGGGCCTTGGCGGGTGAGCCAGACCAGCCAGTCCGGCCACCATGAGCCGGGGTACTCCTTGGCCTTGGTGAGCCAACCGTCGAGGTCGGCGTTGCGCGGCCGCTGGCCGGTCCAATATTGGTATTTGTTCTTGGCCGGCGGGTTGACCACGCCGGCGATGTGGCCGGAGCCGGCCATCACGAAGCGCACTGGGCCGCCGAAGAATTTGCAGCCGAGCAGCACCGATTTCGGCGGCGCGATATGGTCTTCGCGGGTCGCCAGATTGTAGATCGGCACGGTGACCGATTTCAAATCGAGCGGCGCGCCGTCGATCAGCATCTGGCCTTTGGCAAGCTTGTTGTCGAGATAGCAGTTGCGCATGTAGAACGAGTGATTGGCGGCCGGCATGCGGGTGGCGTCGGAATTCCAGTACAACAGATCGAACGGAAACGGCGCCTTGCCCTTCAGATAATTGTTGATCACATAGGGCCACACCAGATCGTTCGAGCGCAGCATGTTGAAGACGGTCGCCATCGTCTTGCCTTCGAGATAGCCGCGCTCGGCCATTTTGCGCTCGAGCGCCGAGATCTGCTCCTCGTCGACGAACACCTTCAGATCGCCGGCATGGGTAAAATCGACCTGGGACGCGAACAATGTCGCCGAGGCGATCCGCTCGTCGTGCCTGGCCGCCATGACCGCGAGCGTGATCGCCAAGAGCGTGCCGCCGACGCAATAGCCGACGGTGTGGACCTTGTCCTCGCCGATGGCCAGCTTGATCGCATCGAGGGCCGCTAGCGGGCCTTCGTGGACGTAGTCCTCGAAACTCTTCTTGGCGAGGTGGGCGTCGGGATTGACCCAGGAAATGCAGAATACGGTGATGCCCTGGTCGACGCACCATTTGATGAAGGATTTTTCCGGCGTCAGGTCGAGCACATAGAACTTGTTGATCCAGGGCGGGACGATCAAGAGCGGCCGCTTGAGCACCATCGGGGTCGAAGGCGTGTATTGGATGAGCTGCATCAGCTCGTTCTGGAAAATGACCTTGCCGGGCGTGGTGGCGAGATTGCGCCCGACCGCGAACATCGAGGCATCCGACTGGCGGATCTTCAGGTCGCCGCCGCCGGTTTCGATGTCTTCCGCCAGCATGCGCATGCCGCGAACCAGATTGTCGGCGTTGCTCAAGACCGTTTCGCGCAGCAATTCCGGATTGGTCAGCACGAAGTTCGACGGCGACACCGCGTTGGTGATCTGCCGCACATAGAACTCGGCTTTCAGCCTGGTGTGCGGATCGAGGTCGGCGGCGTCGGCGACCAGCTGTTTGGCCCAGCGCGTCGAGAGCAGATAAGCCTGCTTGAGGAAATCGTAGAACTGGTTCGACGACCATTCCGGATCGGCAAAGCGCTTGTCGCCGGCTTCCGGCGTAACGATCGGGGCGCTGTCCTCGCCGGTGAGCCGCTTTGCCGCCGACGCCCATAGATCGAGATAGGCCTTGCCCAGGCGGTTCTGCACTTCGAGGGCGCGCTGCGGGTCCTCCAGCCAATATTCCGCGACCTGGCCCAGGGTTTTGACGACTTCGCCGACTTCCTCGGCAAGCTCGTTGCTCTTATGGCCATCCTCGCGGGGCTTGAGATAGGCCGCCAAGGCCCGGCCGCCTTCCTCGACGAGCCGCGCCAGGTTGCGCGAAAACTCCTCGACGTCGACGCCGCCGATCTTCATCGGTTCCTGGGATGGAGCCCGCAAAGGACGTTCCTCACTCACGGCCGCGCCGGTGGCCGCACTCTTGGCCGCGGGGCCTGCAAAAACGGCCCTTTACGCAGAAATGGCCTGCGCCGGTCAGCCACGCAAGGCATCTTTATGGGCAATCCGTGGCGGTAGCTTAAGCGGTCCGGGGCGCGCCGCGCGGCACCTGAAGTCCTTGTTTCGACATATTACCACGCTATTCTATGGTCTTGGATGACGTCTCAGCGAATCTTCATAACTTATTGAGTTCCTAAGTATTCGTGTTGATAAGGGCAAAGAGCGCCGGCCGGTTTCGGGGGCAACGCAGGCGTGGCGCTTGGTTGGAGCATCTGGGGGATTGAGCGTGCGCAACCGTCGAACTGTGGTAGCGCGTTTGGTCGCGGGCTTGGCGCTCGGCGCCACGATCGCCGCGCTGGTGGCTGCCTGCTCACCCGGCGCCGATTATCCGTCGATCTTGGATAAGCCGGCCCCGCGCGCCGATCAGCCAATGAGCCCCGACCAAGTCAAACAGGCAACCGACGCCCTGATCTCCGACCGCACCCGTATGAGTGCCGGTGTCCAACCCGCCCAGGCCCCCCAGCAAGCCAGCGCGCCGGCCTCAACCGGCAGCACGCGGCCGGCTGGCTCTGCTCCCAAGCCGTGATAAAAGTCTGCTCACAGAGCATGATCCCGAAAAGTGGATACCGGTTTTCGGAAAAGATCATGCTCCACTAAAATGCCAGAGTGCCAACCGACTCAATAGGAAACGATTGCACTCTGGGATATTGTCGCAGTTCTGAAAAACCCTATCGAGACGGCCGCGCCCCGGGGCACCCATGGAAGAGTTTTATCGCATTCGCCGGCTACCGCCTTACGTCTTCGAAACGGTCAACCGCGCCAAGGCAGTGGCCCGCAACGGCGGCGCCGATATCATCGATCTCGGCATGGGCAATCCCGATCTGCCGACGCCGGCGCATGTGATCGAAAAGCTGAAAGAGACCATCGGCAAGCCGCGCACGGACCGCTATTCGTCGTCCAAGGGCATTCCCGGGCTGCGCCGCGCCCAGGCCGCGTATTACGCGCGCCGCTTCGGCGTGAAGCTCAATCCGGAAACCCAGATCGTCACCACGCTCGGCTCCAAGGAAGGTTTCGCCAACGTCGCTCAGGCGATCACGGCGCCGGGCGACGTCATCATCGTGCCGAACCCGACCTATCCGATCCACGTGTTCGGCTTCCTGATGGCGGGCGGCGCCATCCGCTCGGTGCCGGTGGCGACCAACCCCGACTTTTTCGGCGCGCTCGAGCGCGCCGTGCTGCATTCCATTCCAAAGCCGATCGCGGTCGTGGTCTGCTATCCGTCGAACCCGACCGCCTGCATCGCCGATCTCGATTTCTATCGCGACCTCGTTGCGTTCGCGAAGAAGCACAGTCTCCTGGTGCTATCCGATCTGGCCTATGCCGAGGTCTATTTCGACAACAATCCGCCGCCGTCGCTGTTGCAGGTGTCGGGTGCCATGGACGTCGCCGTCGAATTCACCTCGATGTCAAAAACCTATTCGATGCCCGGCTGGCGCATCGGCTTTGCGGTCGGCAACGAACGCCTGATCGCGGCGCTGTCGCGGGTGAAATCCTATCTCGACTACGGCGCGTTCACGCCGATCCAGGTGGCGGCCACTGCGGCGCTCAACGGCCCCGACGATTGCATCAACGAGATGCGGGCGACCTACCGGCGGCGGCGTGACGCGCTGGTGGATTCGTTTGGCCGCGCCGGCTGGCAGATACCGCCGCCGGCGGCCTCGATGTTCGCCTGGGCGCCGATCCCGGAGCCGTTTCAGCCGCTCGGCAGCGTGGAATTCTCGACGCTGCTGGTCGAAAAAGCCGGCGTCGCGGTGTCGCCGGGCGCGGGCTTTGGCGAATATGGCGAGGGCCATGTGCGCATCGCGCTGGTCGAGAACGAGCAGCGCATCCGCCAGGCGGCGCGCAATATCCGCCGCTTCCTGGAAACAGGCCCGGCGCAGCTGCACAACGTGGTGCCGCTGGCCAAGCGCGGCTGACCGTATCGGTCTGATCCCGCATAGCTCGACGGTTAAGGGCTGAGAAAGCCGTAGCAGCGGTGCGGAAGATCGATTAGAGGACAGCGATCCGAGTCTTCGTCCGGAATTTCCGCCAATCACGCATTTGAAGCAGGACCCCATGACCGCGCCGCTGAAAGTCGGTCTTGCCGGACTGGGTACCGTCGGCTCCGCCGTGGTCGAGCTTTTGCATCGGGGCCGCGACAAGCTCATGGCGCGCTGCGGCCGGCCCATCGAGATCGTCGCCATCAGTGCGCGCTCGCGCAGCAAGAAACGCGCTATCGACCTGAAGAAATTCCGCTGGGTCGCCGATCCGGCGGTGCTGGCGCAGGATCCGTCGATCGACGTGTTTGTCGAGCTCATGGGCGGAGCGGGCGATCCCGCCAAGCGGGCGGTGGAAAGCGCGCTTGCTGCCGGCAAGCCGGTGGTGACCGCCAACAAGGCGCTGTTGGCGCGACACGGCCAAAAACTCGCAGCGCTCGCGGAGCGCCGTCAGGTCGCGCTCAATTTCGAGGCTTCGGTCTGCGCCGGCATTCCCATCGTCAAGACTTTACGCGAGGGTCTCGGCGGCAATTCCTTCACCCGCATCTACGGCATCCTCAACGGCACCTGCAATTACATTCTCACGCGCATGGAGCAGGACCGGCTCGCCTTCGACGATTGCCTGCGCGACGCCCAGCGGCTCGGCTATGCCGAAGCCGATCCGACCTTCGACGTCGAAGGCCACGACACTGCGCAAAAGCTTTCGATCCTGGCGAGCCTCGCCTTCGGCACAAAGCTCGATCCCAAGGCGATCTATGTCGAGGGGATTTCGTCGATCACGCTGGCCGATCTCGATGCGGCCGATCAACTGGGCTATCGCGTAAAACTGCTCGGCGTGGCGGTGAAGACCGGGGAGGGCATCGAGCAGCGCGTGCACCCGACCATGGTGCCGAAGGATTCCGCCATCGCGCAGGTCATGGGCGTGACCAATGCGGTGACGGTCGATGCCGAAGGCCTGGCGCCGATCACGCTGGTGGGTCCCGGCGCCGGCGGTATGGCGACGGCTTCCGCCGTGGTGTCCGATCTTGCCGATATCGCGTGTGGGGTGCGCACGCCGCCGTTCGGCCGTCCGGCCGCACGGATGACGGCGGTGCGCAAGGCGCCGATGCAGCATCATGAAGGCGGCTATTACATCCGGCTGCTGGCGCGCGACCGGCCGGGCTCGGCGGCGACCATTGCGCGGCGGCTGGCGCAACAGAACATATCGCTGGAGTCCATCGTGCAACGTCACAGCGCCGGGGCGCGCGATACGGCCCGGCCGGGCCGTTCCGGCGAGCCGGTGCCGGTGATCATGATCACCTATGCGACCAGCGAGGACGCGGTGCGCAAGGCCCTCGTCGCCGTGCGCCGCGACCGTGTAATCTCGGGCCGGCCGCAAGTTATTCGAATCGAGAAGAATTAGAGCATGATCCCGAAAAGTGGATACCGGTTTTCGGATAAGATCATGCTCAACTTGAGCTAGTCGGGGAAGCAAGGATGGCGTCGATCACAGTTTTGGCGAACCCGGTCTTGGAGCGCGCGCTGTCGATCGAGATCGCGCGCGTGACGGAGCGCGCCGCGGTCGCCGCCGCGCGCTTGCGCGGGCGCGGCGCGGAAAAGAAATCCGACCAGGCCGCGGTCGACGCCATGCGGCGCGAGCTCGGCAAGCTGCCGATCGACGGCACCGTGGTGATCGGCGAGGGCGAGATGGACGAGGCGCCGATGCTGTTTATCGGCGAGAAGGTCGGCACCATGGCGGGCCCCAAGGTCGACATCGCCGTCGATCCGCTGGAGGGCACGACCTTGTGCGCCAAGAACATGCCCGGCGCCATCGCCACGCTGGCCATGGCCGATCACGGCGCCATGCTGCATGCGCCCGACATCTACATGGACAAGATCGCCATAGGCCCCGGCTATCCGAGGAACGTCGTCGATCTCGACGCGCCGGCCGACGAGAACATTTTGGCGCTCGCCAAGGCCAGGGGCGTGAAGCCGGACGCCATCACCGCGATGATCCTCGACCGGCCGCGCCATGCCGACATTATCGCGGCGGTGCGCAAGACCGGCGCGGCGGTGAGCCTGATCACCGACGGCGACGTCGCCGGCGTCATCCATACCGCCGAGCCCGACAAGACCGGCATCGACATCTATCTCGGCATCGGCGGCGCGCCCGAGGGCGTGCTGGCGGCGGCGGCGCTGCGCTGCATCGGCGGCCAGATGCAGTGCCGGCTGGTGATCGACACCGACGAGAAGCGCGAGCGCGCCGCCAAGATGGGCATCAAGGACCCGCGCAAAAAATACCAGATCGAGGATATGGTGCGCGGCGACTGTTTGTTCGCCGCCACCGGCGTCACCGACGGCCGCATGCTGCGCGGCGTCAGATTCGGCCACGGCGTTATCGAGACCGAGACGGTGGTGATGCGCTCGGCGAGCGGCACCGTGCGGCGTATTTTTGCCGAGCACCGCAAGCTCGATAAGTTCGAGTAGAGTTGAGTGCGAATCGGTTGAGTAGTTATCGTCATTCCGGATCGGCGCGCAGCGGCGAGTCCGGAATCCATAACCACAGACCGAGCAATTCCTGCACTGATCGGGATTATGGATTCCGGGCTCGCGCCGAATGGCGCGCCCCGGAATGACGAAAATGGCTGAGAATCGCCTCTTCCTCGGCGTCGAAAATTCGGCGACCGACCGCGCGTGGCGCGACCGGCTCGACGAGCGCGGTGCGGCGCGGGCGCTGGCGATCGCACAGCGCCATGAGATCCCCGAATTGCTGGCGCGCATCCTTGCCGGCCGCAATGTCGAGGCCGATGCGGTCGACGCCTTTCTCGATCCGACCATAAAACGCTCGATGCCCGATCCGAATGTGCTCACCGCCATGCCGGAGGCAGCCGCGCGGATCGCCGACGCCATGACGCGCGGCGAGAGCATCGCGATTTTCGGCGATTACGATGTGGACGGCGCGACATCCGCCGCCGTGCTGGCGCGGTTCCTGCGGTTTGGCGGCGTCGAGCCGATCATTCACATTCCCGACCGCCTGTTCGAAGGCTACGGCCCGAATGTCGAGGCAGTGCGGGCGCTGGCCGCGCGCGGCGCGACGCTGTTGGTGACCGTCGATTGCGGCACCACCAGCATCGAGCCGTTGAGCGAAGCCAAAGCGCTCGGCATGGACGTCGTCATTATCGATCATCATCAGGCCGACGAGGCGCTGCCGCCGGCACTGGCCATCGTCAATCCGAATCGGCGCGACGATCTCTCCGGGCTGGGCTATCTCGCCGCGGTCGGGCTCGTGTTCATGACCGTGGTGGCGGTCAATCGTGAGCTGCGCGCCCGCGGTTTTTGGACCGAAGCGCGGCCCGAGCCGGATCTGCTGTCGTTCCTCGACGACGCGGCGCTCGGCACCGTCGCCGACGTGGTGCCGCTGATCGGGCTCAATCGCGCCTTCGTCGCCAAGGGGTTGCTGGTTCTGCGCCGACGCGAGCAACCGGGACTCGTGAGTCTCATGGACGTGGCGCGGCTGTCCGGTCCGCCGGAAGCTTGGCATCTCGGTTTTCTGCTGGGGCCCCGCATCAATGCCGGCGGCCGCATCGGCCGCGCCGATCTCGGCGTGCGGCTGTTGCTGGAAACGGATCCGATCGAAGCGGCAAAAATCGCCGCCGAGCTCGACCGGCTCAATCGGGAACGGCAGGCGATCGAGCAAGAGACCTTGGCGCAGGCCGAAGCCGAGGCTATGGCGGCGCTCGGCATCGAGGAGACAGGCGCCGTGGTGATCACGGCCGCGGAAGGTTGGCATCCCGGCGTCGTCGGCCTCATCGCCGCGCGGCTGAAGGAAAAATTCGGCAGACCTGCGTTTGCCATTGCGCTCGAGCCCGGCGGCATCGGCACCGGCTCGGGCCGCTCTATCGCCGGCGTCGATATCGGCCGCGCCGTGCGCCGCGCCGTCGCCGAAGGCCTGTTGGTCAAGGGCGGCGGCCACGCCATGGCGGCGGGCGTGACGTTACGCAAGGGCGCGCTGGCGCAATTCCGCGCTTTCCTCGAAGCGGCGCTCGGCGCTGACGTCGCAACCGCGCGCCGTGCCAATGGCCTGATGATCGACGGCGCGGTGAGCGCGGCGGGCGCGAACCTCGACCTTGTCGCCATGATCGAGCGCGCCGGCCCCTTCGGCTCCGGCAACCCCGAGCCGGTGATCGCGCTGCCGGCGCATACCGTGAGCTATGCCGAGGAAGTCGGCCAAGCCCACATGCGCGTGCGGCTCAAATCCGCCGACGGCGCCGCCGTCAACGCCATCGCGTTCCGCGCCGCCGGCCAAAAGCTCGGCACTGCGCTCCTCGACAGCCGCGGCCGGCAAGTCCACGCCGCCGGCTCCTTCGCGATCGACCGCTGGCAGGGCGAGGAGCGGGTGCAATTCCGGCTTACGGATATCGCAGCGGCGGAGCCTTTTGCGGGGCGGTAAATGGCCCAGCTGATTAGTTAGCGATCGTCCGGAGTAAGAATCTTCGCCAATGGCTAGGTACGGAATTAGCGCGCCAGCTGCGGGCGAAATATTGTCTGTGCCCGCGACCATCGCCGGCCGGGTGCTTCGACCCAGCGATAGGTGGCTGCGGCAGTCATGAGGGCGAGGCCGAGGATTACAACGTAAGCCGTTGCGGCTTCAACGGGGCTGATGCCCTGGTAGCGCGCTTCGGCGGGCAGCGAGAGGTCGGCACCGATAAGCTTGGCAAGCACCATGCCGGCGCACCAAAAAACGAGCGCATGCGACATATAGAGCGAGTAGGAAATTCTGCCGAGCCAACGCAGCGGTGAGAGCATCAGCGCCTTGGTCACGATGCCGCTCTCGTTCAAAAGCGAGAACACCAAAGCAGCCGACAGCGGATAGATCACAAACCAAGCGGCAGGGAGCGGCCGGATCATCAATATGGAGAGGAACAATGTCACGGCGATTGCCGACGCTAGCGGTGCTGGGCGAACATGTTCCGAGACGATCGAGATTAGGCACCCGATGAAAAAACCAGTGATGCAATCCACGAGCAGCCCGAAATCTCCGGTTAGCTGAGCGCCGAGCAGCACAAGCCCTGCGCAGACGATTGCAAGGGCGAGTGGCAGGAACAGTCGGCGCGCAAAAAGTACGGAAAGCGCGAACAGGAAATAGGTATAAAACTCAACGCTGATGCTCCAGCTCGGAACGTTGAAGGTCGAGGCGTTGGAGAAGCCAAGCGCCTGCACCAAAAAAAGATGTTCTATGAACGCGGCCGGGCTGTTCTCGCGGAACGGCTGAGTGACCGGCGCGTGAACGCCATAGTGCCGGGCGGCGATATAGCGTGCGACCTCGACGCCGAGCCATAGCAGCAGAAAGATGAAGTGCACTGGGTAGAGCCGACCAAGGCGCAGGAACATAAAGCGGCAGAGTCCGCGGCCGTCTCTGATAAATTCAAAATAGTTCAAGTGGATCACGAAGCCGGAAAGCACGAAGAAAAACGGCACCATCAAGTAACCGTTCTCGATGAGGCCCGGAATATACTGCTCTCTCACCAAGGGCGGCATATGCATCAGCGCGACAATCAACGCAGCCACGCCGCGCATCGCCTCCAGTCCGCCGAAAAAGTGTTGATCCGGCCGGCGCCCCTTTTCGCGCAACTCAAGTAAGCGGGCGTGACGGAATAGGCCGCAGTCTTTCATGTTGGCCCCGCCGCCGTTCGCCAGCCCCGTCGCAACAGGGCAGCAAGAACGCGTTTTGCTTTAGCAGCCGGCCGCTGACTCATACGGTTTCAAAAACGCCGGCAAGTTCGTGCGGCAATTGCCCGCCGTTTTCAAGCCGATCGGCGATGACCCGCAGTGCGAGTGCTTTGACCTTTGCATCCGCTTCGGCTCCGGTCTCGCCATGGGTCAATACGCCGGGCAATGCGGGGACCTCGGCGATCCAGCGGCCATCTTCTTCTTGTTCGCTCTCAATTCGCAGCATAAAGCACCTCGTGACCTGCACTCTTATAGAACTGCCTCGTGTCGTAAGCTATTGGCCGGACGCCGGATTGCCGCCCTGAGCATTCCGCTTGAATTAACAACGACATATGCTTAAGTGCCTGCGACCTGAGGAGTATACCCTGCAATGTCCTCACTAACCCGCCGCAGCGCCATGCTGCTCGGCGCCGGAATGACGCTCACGCTGGTTACCGTCGACGACGGCATGGCGACGCCTGCGGAAGCGGATGCCGAGATCGCAAAATTCACCGGCGGCAAAGCGACCGAGAGCGGCAAGATCACGATCGATCTTCCCGAGATCGCCGAGAACGGCAACACCGTGCCGCTCGCCATCAAGGTCGATAGCCCGATGACGGCGGACGATTACGTCAGCGAGATCCGCGTCATCGGCGATGCCAATCCTAATCCGGGCATCGTCAGATTTCATCTGACGCCGACGTCCGGGCGCGCCGAAGCTGCAACCCGCATCCGGCTCGGCGGGACCGGCACCGTCACCGTGCTGGCGAAAACCTCGACCGGCAAGCTTTACGTCGAGCGCAAAGTGGTCAAGGTCACGGTCGGCGGCTGCGGCGGCTGAAAACAGCGAACAAAACCGGGCAAAACATCATGGCCGAGAAACCGCGCCTGCGCGTTCCGAGCGAAGCCAAGAAGGGCGACATCATCCAGATCAAGACGCTGATGTCGCATCCGATGGAGACCGGCTTCCGCAAGGACGAGGCCGGCAAGCCGATCCCGCGCGAGATCATCAATTCGTTCGTCTGCACCTTCAACGGCCACGAAGTGTTCCGCGCCGATCTGGAGCCGGCGATCTCCGCCAATCCGTATTTCGAGTTCACGGTGAAAGTGGCGGAGAGCGGCACCTTCGCTTTCGCCTGGGTCGACGACAACGGTACGGTGACCACGGCGGAGCAGGGCATTACGGTTTCGTAGGTCGCAGGGAATTTTTCATGGCCAAGCTCAATCTCTCGGTCGCCGTCGGCGACTACGACCGCACCCGCGCGCTGATCGACGGTGCGGTGCAGATCGACGGCGTCGATCCGGTTTATATGCAGCTCGTGCCCGAGGAGATTTTCTTTCGCGCTTTCCGCGCCGCCGAATTCGACATCTGCGAACTGTCGATGTCGAGCTACACGGTGAAGACGGCGCAGGGCAATTGTCCCTATATCGCGGTGCCGGCCTTCGTGTCGCGCGCGTTCCGCCACACCTCGGTCTATGTCCGCACCGACCGGGTGAGAAAGCCGCAAGACCTCAAGGGCCGCAAGGTCGGCGTGCCGGAATATCAGCTCACCGCCAATGTCTGGGCGCGCGCCTTCCTGGAAGACGATTTTGGCGTCAAGCGCTCGGATATTCATTGGATCCGCGGCGGCATCGAGCATGCCGGCCGGCCGGAGAAGATCACGGTAAAACTGCCGCCCGGCGTGCGGCTCGACAATGCGCCCGAGGGCAAGACGATCTCGGCGCTGCTCGAGTCAGGCGACATCGACGGCTTCATCGCGCCGCGGCCGCCGACGCTGATCGAGACGGGCCATCCGCATATCGGCTGGCTGTTCCCCGATCCGGTCGCCGTGGCGAAGGACTATTTTAAGCGCACCGGATTTTTCCCGATCATGCACGTGGTCGGCGTGCGCCGCGAATTGGCCGAGCGCCACCCGTGGCTGCCCGGCGCCGTACTCAAGGCCTTCGAGCAATCGAAGCAAGCGGGATTGGCGAAACTTTCCGACACGTCGGCAACCAAAGTGACGCTGCCGTTCGTCGAGGAACGCCTTGCGGAAGCGCGCGCCCTGATGGGCCACGATTTCTGGTCATACGGCGTCGAGCCGAACCGAAAGGTGCTCGATTATTTCCTGGCGCAACACCACGCCGAGGGCTTGTCGGAACGCCGCGTCTCCGTCGACGAGCTGTTTCACCCGGCGACGTATGAGACGTTCAAACTGTAGGGTGGGCATGGCGCGCTGCGCGGCCTGACCGCGTGGGCAAAATCGCGCGCGCCTTGCCCACGCGGACCGATCGGGCGGCCTTACGCCTTGGCCGGCTTGAGCCGCACGTGGATGTTCTTTTCCTGGGTATAGGCGAGCATTTCCTCAAAACATTCCTCGCGGCCGATGCCGGACTGCTTGAAGCCGCCGAACGGCGCGCCGAGGAAATGTTTTGACACCTCGTTGATCCAGACGAAGCCCGCCTGCACCGCCGCCGCGGTGCGGTGCGCAGTGGAAAGGTCGTTGGTCCAGATCGAGGCGGTGAGGCCATATTCTACGGCGTTGACCTGTTCGAGCATTTTGGCCTCGTCGCTCCATTTGAAGATGGCGAGCACGGGGCCGAAAATCTCCTCGCGGGCGATGCGCATGTTCGGCTGCACATCGGCGAATACCGTCGGCTCGATGAAGAAGCCTTTCGCCAGCGCCGGATCGGCCGGCCGGCCGCCGCCGTAGATGAGGCGGCCGCCTTCCTGCTTGGCGCTGTCGATGAAGCCCAAGATGCGCTCGTACTGGGTTTTGGAAATGATCGAGCCCATGGTCGTCGCCGGGTCGGTGGCGACGCCGGGCTTGTAGTGGGTGATCTTAGCCTTCACCTTGGCGAGCACGGCTTCGTAAATTTTCTCGTGGACGAAGGCGCGGCTGGTCGAGCCGCAGGATTGCCCGCACCAGGTAAAATTCATGCCGCCGATGACGCCGTCGGCGACTTCATCGGGATCGGAATCGGGATAGGCGATCAGCGCATTCTTGCCGCCGAGCTCGAGCATCACCGCTTTGAGGGTGTCGGCCGCAGCCTTCATCACCGCGCGGCCGGTCGGCACCGAGCCGATCAGGGCGATCATGGCGACGCCGGGATGGGAAGCCAGCGCGGCGCCGGCTTCGCGGCCGCCCGGCACGACGTTGAATACGCCCGGCGGCAAAATATCGCCGATCAATTCGGCAAGCCGCAGCGACGACAGCGGCGCCTGTTCCGGCGGCTTCATCACCACGGTGTT
>DATHHM010000292.1:0-11055 GCA_035317145.1 Xanthobacteraceae bacterium
CGAACCGCGACAGCAATGGCATGACACAATGGGTACCCGCGCGCACCGCGACGCCGGAACGGTCGATGATGGTCGCCACGTCGTGCGGATGGGCGCCCTTGATCTCGAAGGAAACGATCGGCCCCTTGTTCTTGGTGTTGCCGATGATGCGCAGCGAATTGATCTCGCGCAGCCGGTCGTGGGCGTAGCGCAGCAGTCCCGCTTCGTGCTCGCGGATACGCGCCTTGCCAACGCTTGCCACATAGTCGATCGCGGCGCCGAGCCCGATCGCCTGCACGATCGACGGCGTGCCGGCCTCGAATTTGTGCGGCGGCTCGCCATAGGTGACGCGGTCCTGGAACACCTCGCGGATCATCTCGCCGCCGCCGTTGAACGGCGGCATGGCGTCGAGATGCTCGTATTTGCCATAGAGCACGCCGATGCCGGTCGGGCCGTAAAGCTTGTGGCCGGTAAAGGCATAGAAATCGCAATCGATGTCCTGGACGTCGACGTCGAGATGCACCGCCGCCTGCGCCCCGTCGAACAGCACCGGAATGCCGCGGGCATGCGCGATGCGCGCGACTTCCTTCGCCGGCACCAAGGTGCCGAGCATGTTCGACATATGGGTGATGGCGACGAGCTTTGTTCGCGGCGTCAAAAGCTTTTCGAACTCGTCGATGAGGAAATGGCCCTCATCGTCGACCGGCGCCCACTTGATCACCGCGCCCTGGCGCTCGCGCAGGAAATGCCACGGCACGATGTTGGAGTGGTGCTCCATGATGGAGAGCACGATCTCGTCGCCCGGCTTGATGCGCTCACGGCCGAAGGTATAGGCGACGAGATTGATCGCCTCGGTGGCGTTGCGGGTGAAGATGATCTCTTCTTTGCGCTTGGCATTGAGGAACGCCGCCACTTTCTCGCGCGCGCCTTCGTAGGCCTCGGTCGCTTCGTTGGCGAGGTAATGCAGCCCACGATGCACATTGGCGTATTGCGAGGTGTAGGCCTGGTTCAGGCGATCGAGCACCGCTTGCGGCTTCTGCGCCGAGGCTGCGTTGTCGAGATAAACCAGCGGCTTGCCGTAGACCTGCATGCCAAGGATCGGAAAATCCGCGCGGATGCGGTTGACGTCGTAGGCGCCTATGGACTGGGCGATATTCATGTCAGCGCGCCTTGAGCCAAGCCGCGACGGCATCCATCAGTGCCTCGCGCAAGCCGGCATGTTCGATGCCTTCGATGGCCTCGCCGAGAAACGCCCGGATCAGCAAGGCTTCAGCCTCGGGCCGCGGAATGCCGCGCGCCATCAGATAGAATTTCAGGTCGTCGTCGAGCGCGCCCGCCGTCGCGCCATGACCGCACTGCACGTCGTCGGCAAAGATCTCGAGCTCCGGCTTGTTGTCCGCCTCGGCACGCTCGGACAACAGCAACGCCCGCGTCATCATCTTGGCGTCGGTTTTTTGCGCATGCGGCCGCACGATGATGCGGCCCTGGAACACGCCATGGGCCTCGTCGTCGAGCACCGTCTTGAACATTTCGCGGCTCTGGCAGCCGCGGGCGGCGTGGTCGGCGACCAACGTGGTGTCGGCGTGCTGCCGGCCTTTGATCAAGGTGGCGCCGCGGATGCCGGCGACGGTGTCTTCGCCGTCGAATTTCAAGAACAGCTGGTTGCGCACCACGGCACCGCCGGCGGTGAAAGTGAATGCATTGAAGCGCGCCCGGGCGCCGATCGCAGCCGCCAGCGTCGAGACGTGAAGCGCGTCGGCTCCTTCGGCGATGATCTTGACGTGGTCGACATGGGCCTCGTCGCCGACGAAAATCTCGAGCGCGGCATTGACCTGGTAGTCGCTGCCGGCGGGGCCTTCATGGCTTTCGATCAGCATGGCGCGGGCGCCCTGCTCGACCACCACCAGCGAGCGCACGAAGGTCGCGGCCGGCTTTGCCGAGGCGACGAAGAGCAGATGAATCGGCCGCTCGATGGTCGAGCCTGAGGCGATGCGGATCACGGCGCCGTCGCCCATCAGCGCGGTATTGAGCGCGACCGCGGCATCGCTTGCCGGCGCGAGCTTGCCGAGATGGCGAGCGAGCGTCGGATCGCCATTGGACAGCGCGTCGGCGAGCGAGCCAATTGAAAGTCCCGGCTCCAAGGCCGCAATGTCGGACAGTTCGGCCACGAAAGCGCCGTCGACAAACACCAGCCGGCGCGTTTCGACGTCGCCGAGCAAGGCGCCGGCGGTCTTCGCTCGGGCTTTCGCGGCGGAATCGGGCGGCGCCGCGAGCGGTTTTGCCTCGCGCATCAGCGCGCGCAAATCGGTGTATTTCCAGTCCTCGATGCGGCGATGCGGCAGGCCGGTCTTGGCGAATACATCGAACGCCGCCGCGCGTTGCGCCGCGATCGCGCCATCGCCGGGCAGCCGCCCGCGCGCCTGCGAAAAGGCCTGCGCCAGCGCGGTCTCTGCCGCGGTCTTGATGATGGCGACTTCGGCGTTCACGCCGGAACCTCTTCCTGATATTCGGCATAGCCGCGCGCTTCGAGCTCGAGCGCCAATTCCTTGCCGCCGGTCTTGACGATGCGGCCCTTCGACAGCACGTGCACCACGTCGGGCACGATGTAGTCGAGCAGCCGCTGGTAATGGGTGATGACGACGAAGGCGCGCTCCTTCGAGCGCAGCCGGTTGACGCCTTCGGAAACGATTCTCAGCGCATCGATGTCGAGGCCGGAATCGGTCTCATCGAGCACGCCAAGCCGCGGCTCCAGCAGCGTCATCTGCAATATCTCGTTGCGCTTCTTCTCGCCGCCGGAAAAGCCGACGTTGACGGCGCGGCGCAGCATCTCCTGCTCGATGTCGAGCTTGCCGGAGACCTCGCGCACCTTCTTGAGAAACTCCGGCGTGGACAGCTCCGCTTGGCCGCGTTTCTTGCGCTGCGCATTGAGCGCGGTGCGCAGGAACGTCATGGTGGCTACGCCGGGGATTTCCAGCGGGTATTGGAAGGCCAGAAACAAGCCGGCGGCGGCGCGCTCGTCGGGCGCCATGTCGAAAATGTTCTTGCCGTCGAAGCGCACTTCGCCCGCGGTCGGCGTGTAGTCGGCCTTGCCGGCGAGCACATAGGCGAGCGTCGATTTGCCGGACCCGTTCGGGCCCATGATGGCGTGCACCTCGCCGGCATTCACGGTGAGATCGAGACCTTTTAGGATCTCTTTGCCGTCGATTTCGACGTGCAAGTTTCTTATTTCCAACAAGGCCATATTATTCTTTCCTGACGCTGCGCGCCGCAGCGTGATCAGCCGACGGAACCTTCTAGCGAGACCGAGATCAGCTTCTGCGCCTCGACCGCGAATTCCATCGGCAATTGCTGCAGCACGTCCTTGACGAAGCCGTTGACCACCAGCGCGGTCGCCTCCTCGGCCGACAGACCGCGCTGCCGGCAATAGAACAGCATCTCTTCGGAGATCTTCGAGGTCGTCGCCTCGTGCTCGAACACGGTCGAGGAATTCTTGGCCTCGATGTAGGGCACGGTGTGGGCGCCGCATTTGTTGCCGATCAAAAGCGAATCGCAATTGGTGAAGTTGCGCGCGCCGGTGGCGCGGCGATGCGCGGTGACGAGGCCGCGATAGGTATTGTTGGAGTGGCCGGCGGCAATGCCCTTGGAAATGATGCGGCTCGTGGTGTTCTTGCCGAGATGCAGCATTTTTGTGCCGGAATCGACCTGCTGGTAGCCGTTGGAGATCGCGATCGAGTAGAACTCACCGCGTGAATTGTCGCCGCGCAGGATGCAGCTCGGATATTTCCAGGTGATCGCCGAGCCGGTCTCGAGCTGGGTCCAGGAAATCTTTGCATTCTTGCCGCGGCAATCGCCGCGTTTGGTGACGAAATTGTAGACGCCGCCCTTGCCCTTGGCGTCGCCCGGATACCAGTTCTGGATGGTCGAATATTTGATCTCGGCGTCGTCGAGCGCGACCAGCTCGACCACGGCGGCGTGGAGCTGGTTCTCGTCGCGCATCGGCGCGGTGCAGCCTTCGAGATAGCTCACATAAGAGCCGCGGTCGGCGATGATCAGGGTGCGCTCGAACTGGCCGGTATTGCGCTCGTTGATGCGGAAATAGGTCGACAGCTCCATCGGGCAGCGCACGCCCGGCGGCACGTAGACGAACGAGCCGTCGGAAAACACCGCCGTATTGAGCGTGGCGAAAAAGTTATCGCTGACCGGCACCACCGTGCCGAGATATTTCTTCACCAGCTCGGGATGCTTTTGGATCGCTTCCGAGATCGGCATGAACAGCACGCCGGCCTTGGCGAGTTCCGCCTGGAACGTGGTGGCGACCGAAACCGAATCGAACACCGCATCGACCGCGACCCTTCGCAACGGGCTGCTGTTGCCATCCTCCCCAACTTCGTCATCCGTCTTCTGGATGCCGAGCAGCGCTTCGCGCTCGCGCAGCGGAATGCCGAGCTTTTCGTAGGTGCGCAGAATCTCGGGGTCGATCTCGTCGAGCGATTTTGGCCCGTCCTTCTTCTTCGGCGCCGAGTAATAATAGAGGTCCTGGTAGTCGATCGGGCCGTACTCGACCTTGGCCCATTTCGGCTCGTGCATGGTCAGCCAGCGCTTATAGGCGTCGAGCCGCCAGGCCAGCATCCAGTCCGGCTCGCTCTTCTTGGCCGAGATGAAACGCACCGTGTCCTCCGACAGGCCTTTTGGGGCCTTGTCGGATTCGATCAGCGTCTCAAAACCGTACTTGTATTGATCGACGTCGATGCGCCGAACCTGATCGACGGTCTCTTGTACTGCCGGCATTCGTCCCTCCGCTCACGGTTTCAAGGACCGCGGGTTGGATTTGTCGGATATGGTCGGTGTCCTGTCTCTGGTCACCCCATCTGAGGGCGTTTGAACGATTCAAATCGCCCAGGAATTCGTTCGGTTGTGCAGCCAGTTAGGCTGCCATGCCTGCGTGGCCCTTAGATAATGCAGTTGCGAGCTTTCTCCAAGCGCCGAGGAACCTTTCGATATCGGTCTCGGTGGTGGTCCAGCCCAGGCTCAAGCGCACCGCGCCGCGCGTGAGCGCGGGCAAAACCCCCATGGCTGCAAGGACATGGGAGGGCTGGACCTTGCCGGACGAGCAAGCGGCGCCGGACGACACGGCGATGCCTTCGAGGTCAAAAGAAATAACCGCGGTCTCAGCCTTCATGCCTTCGGCGGCAAAAAGGGTCGTATTCGGCAGCCGCTCGGCCTGTGCGCCGAAAATCACAGCCCCTGGCGTGACCGCCTTGAGACCGGTTTCCAACTTATGGCGCAACGCGAGCATATGGTCCGCCTCGGCGGTACCCTGGCGGCGCACGGCGGCTGCAGCGGCGCCGAAAGCGGCGATACCGGCGACATTTTCCGTACCGGCGCGCAAGCCGCGCTCCTGGCCGCCACCGCGGATCAGCGGATCGGGGAAATGAATGTCCTCGCGCGCCCGGATGAGCGCCCCGACGCCCTTCGGGCCGCCGATCTTGTGCGCCGAGAGCGTCAGCAAATCGGCGCCGAGCGCATTGATATCGCAGGCGATGCGCCCGGCTGCCTGCACCGCATCGACATGCAGCAAGCCGCCCGCGGCGTGCACGACGGCGGCGGCTTGTGCGATCGGCTGCACCACGCCGGTCTCGTTATTGGCGAGCATGATCGAGACCAGTGGCCGCGATATCCCGGCCAAGGCCTCGGCGAGCGCCGCGAGATCGACGCGGCCGTCCGTGTCCACCGCAATGTCCGCCACGGCGCCACGCGGGAACCGCCCGCCCGCTCGCACCGAGGAATGCTCGATCGCCGAGATCAGGAGCTTTTCCCGCGGCCGCCGCTCGTCGGCGGTCTGGATCGCCGGCGTCAGCGCCAGCATGTTGGCTTCGGTGCCGCTCGACGTGAAGAAGACGTCGCCGGAGCGCGCCGCGACCAGCGCCGCCACGTCTTCGCGCGCCTCTTCGACCAGCCGCCGCGCCGCCCGCCCTTCGGCGTGCACCGAGGACGGATTGCCGGGAACCGAAAGCGCCTCGCGCAACGCCTCGGCGGCTTGCGGCCGCATGGGCGCCGTGGCGTTCCAATCGAAATAGCTGCGCTCGACCATGCTGGTTAAGCTTGCTTTTGGTCCCCCGGCCTGTGCTAAAAGTCGCGACCCTAAGCTTGCGCCGCCCAATGCACCTTGCCGGTTTTAAAATCTGAAATGGTTTTAGACACTTACGTGTGCGCTCCGGCAGCGTCAAGCGCGCCCGAATCCGCCGGTTAACCGGCCACAGCTATCGAGGTTCAAACATATGCCCGAGGTCATCTTCACGGGACCTGGAGGCCGCATCGAAGGCCGTTACCACCCGGCGCGGCAAAAAAACGCGCCGATCGGCATCGTGCTCCATCCGCACCCGCAATTCGGCGGCACGATGAACCATGCGATCGTCTATCAGATCTACTACGCCTTCGTGCATCGCGGCTTTTCCGCGCTGCGCTTCAACTTCCGCGGCGTAGGCCGCAGCCAAGGCGGCTTCGATCACGGCATCGGCGAATTGTCCGATGCCGCCGCTGCGCTTGACTGGGCGCAAACCGTCAACACCGAGGCGCGCAGCTGCTGGATCGCCGGCTTCTCGTTCGGCGCCTGGATCGGCATGCAGCTGCTGATGCGCCGGCCGGAGATCGAGGGTTTCATCTCGATCGCGCCGCCGGCCAATCTTTACGACTTCTCGTTCCTGGCGCCCTGCCCGTCCTCCGGCCTGATCATCCACGGCGACAAGGACGCGGTGGTGCCACCGCGCGATGTCACCAACCTGGTGGAAAAGCTCAAGACGCAAAAAGGTATCGTCATCGAGCAGAAGGTCGTTCCCGGCGCCAACCATTTCTTCGACGGCAAGGTCGAGCCGCTGATGACCGCGATCGGGGGTTATCTCGACAAGCGGCTCGGCAAGACCGGACGGGCGACCACTGCGGCATAGGCGACGCTTGCAATAGCCGGCCCCCGGTCGTTCAATGTTGGCAATGAACGAATTCTTTGGGGGGAAGGCGATGCGTCACACACATTTTGCCGCCGCTCTTGCGATCACAATTGCGGCGACCGCAGGCGGCACCGCCGCGGCCCAGGACACCGTCAAGATCGGCCTCGTCATGCCGATGACCGGCACGGTCGGCGCCGCCGGGCAGGAAGTCGTTGCCGCCGTCAAGCTCTACATGGCGCAGCACGGCGACATGGTCGCCGGCAAGAAGATCGAGCTGTTGATCAGGGACGATGGCAGCATCCCCGACAATGCCAAGCGGCTCGCCCAGGAGCTCGCGGTCAACGATCATGTCGCCATCCTCGCCGCCGGCACGACGCCGAGCGCCATGTCGATGGCGCCGATCTCAACCGAGGCGAAAATCCCGACCGTGGTGATGATCTCAGGCACCTCGGTGGTGACCGAGCGCTCGCCCTATTACGTGCGCACCTGTTTCACGCTCGGCCAGCAATCCGGCATCATCGCCGATTGGGCGATCAAGAACGGCAGCCACAAGGCGGTCTCGGTGCTGTCCGATTGGGCGCCTGGCGCCGAAGCCGGCAAGGCTTTCGAGCAGCATTTCAGCCAAGGCGGCGGCCAGGTCCTCGAGACGCTCAAAGTGCCGCTGGCCAATCCCGACTTCGCGCCGTTCCTGCAACGCGCCGCCGACCTGCACCCGGATACGCTGTTCGTGTTCGTGCCGGCCGGCCAGGCCGGCGCGTTCGCCCGGCAATTCGCCGAGCGCGGCCTCGACAAATCCGGCATCAAACTGGTCGGCCCCGGCGACATCGTCGACGACAACGATCTGGCCGCGACCGGCGACACCATGCTTGGCGTCGTCACCGCAGGCTTTTATTCGGCGGCGCATCCGTCCGCGCTCAACAAGGATTATGTCGCGGCTTACGCCAAGGCCACCGGCGGCAAGCGCGCCAATTTCATCTCGGTCGGCGGCTATGACGGCATGCACCTGATCTACGAGGCGCTGAAAAAGACCAAGGGCAACACCGATCCCGATGCGCTGCTCGCCGCCATGAAGGGCATGAGCTGGGAAAGCCCGCGCGGGCCGATATCGATCGATCCAGACACCCGCGACATCATCCAGAACGTCTATATCCGCAAGGTGGAAAAGAAGGACGGCGAGCCGTGGGCGATCGAGTTCGCGACATTTGAAGCGGTCAAGGATCCGCTGCACCAAGCAGCAAAGTAACAAACATCAAACAAAGGAAACTCCATGAGCATGAAGCATTTCGTCGCCGGCTGCCTGGCCATCGCGGCCGCAGCCCTCGGCGCCGGCAGCGCCGCGGCGCAGGATACGATCAAGATCGGCATCGTTGCGCCGATGACCGGAACCTCGGCCGCGGTGGGGCGGGAAATCGCCGCCGGCGCCAATCTCTATATGGCGCAGCACGGCAACATGGTTGCCGGCAAGAAGATCGAGCTGATCATCCGTGACGACGCCAGCGTACCCGATAACGCCAAGCGGCTCGCCCAGGAGATGATCGTCAACGACAAAGTCAATTTCCTCGGCGCCTGCCTGACGCCGAGCGCCATGTCGATGGCGCCGATCGCGACCGAAGGCAAAGTCGTCACCGTGGTCATGGTGTCGGGCACCTCGGTCGTTACCGAGAAATCGCCCTATTACGTGCGCACGAGTTTCACGCTCGGCCAGCAGTCCGGCATCATCGCCGACTGGGCGATCAAGAACGGCAGCAGGAAAGCAGTCGCGGTGCTGTCCGACTGGGCGCCGGGTGCCGAAGCCGGCAAGGTCTTTGAGGCCAGTTTCACCAAGGGCGGCGGCCAGGTTTTGGAAACCTTGAAAGTGCCGCTGGCCAATCCGGACTTCGCGCCGTTCCTGCAACGCGCCGCCGACCTGCACCCCGATACGCTGTTCGTCTTCGTGCCGGCGGGACAGGCGGGAACCTTCGCGCGGCAATTCGCCGAACGCGGCCTCGACAAATCGGGCATCAAGCTCATTGGCCCGGGCGACATCACCGACGACGACGATCTGCCGAACACCGGCGACACGCTCCTTGGCGTCGTCACCGCCGGCATCTATTCGGCGGCGCATCCCTCGCAGCTCAACAAGGACTATGTCGCCGCCTACCAGAAGGCTACCGGCCACCGGGCGAATTTCATCTCGGTCGGCGGCTATGACGGCATGCACCTGATCTACGAGGCGCTGAAGAAGACCGGCGGCAACACCGATGCCGATGCGGTGGTCGCGGCGATGAAGGGCATGAGCTGGGAGAGCCCGCGCGGACCGATCTCGATCGATCCGAACACCCGCGACATCATCCAGAACGTCTACATCCGCAAGGTCGAGAAGAAGGACGGCCAACCGTGGGCCGTCGAATTCGCGACCTTCGAAGCGGTGAAAGACCCGCTGAAGGAAGCGGCGGCGAAGTAGCGCCGCTCAACGCGTCATTGCGAGTCAACCGGGCCGGCCCGAAGTGGCCGGCCCGATGACAGGCTCCGCGAAGCAATCCAGGCTCGCCGCGCAGGCCCATTTGGCTTGATACTTTGGCTCGTCGCTTTGGCCGTCTTGTTCTAAGTTTGAATCACCCAGCGGACCTGTTACACCAGCGGCGCCGCGGCGAGCCGCGGCTTCACCCTGGAATTTACGACAAGACCCGAATCTAAGACCTACACAATGAGCGCCTACAAATCCGATTTCCTCAACGTTCTCGCCAGCCGGGGCTTCATCCACCAGGTCTCCGAGCCCGAGGCGCTGGACGCGCTCGCGCGCAATTCAACCATCACGGCCTATATCGGTTTCGACTGCACGGCGCCGTCACTCCACGTCGGCTCGCTGTTGCCGATCATGATGCTGCACTGGTTGCAGCAGACCGGCCATAAGCCGATCCCGCTGATGGGCGGCGGCACCACCCGGGTCGGCGATCCGTCCGGCAAGGATGAAAGCCGCCGGCTTCTGACCGACGAGGTTATCGCCGGGAACCTGCGGAGCATCCGCGAAATCTTCGGCCGCTTCCTGCGCTTCGGCGACGGCAAGGTGTTGGCTAACAAGACCGACGCGGTGATGGCCAACAATGCCGACTGGCTCAATGCGCTCAACTACATCGATTTCCTGCGCGACATCGGCCGCCACTTCTCGATCAACCGCATGCTCGCTTTCGATTCCGTCAAGCTGCGGCTGGAGCGCCAGCAGGAGCTGTCGTTCCTCGAATTCAATTATATGATCCTGCAGGCCTACGATTTCGTCGAGCTGCACCGCCGCCATGGCTGCGTGCTGCAGATGGGCGGCTCGGACCAGTGGGGCAACATCATCAACGGCATCGATCTCGGCCGGCGGCTGCACAATGCGCAGCTCTTCGCGCTGACGTCGCCGCTGATCACCACGTCGTCGGGCGCCAAGATGGGCAAGACCGCGGCCGGCGCGGTGTGGCTCAACGCCGATCAGGTGAGCCCGTACGACTATTGGCAATATTGGCGCAACACCGAGGACGCCGACGTTGCCCGCTTTTTGAAGCTGTTCACCGTGCTGCCGCTCGACGAGATCGAGCGCCTTGCGGCGCTCAAGGGCGCGGACATCAACGAAGCGAAAAAAGTCCTCGCCACCGCCGCGACCGCTCTGGTGCACGGCCAGGCCGCCGCGGACGAAGCAGCCGGCACCGCGCGCACGACGTTCGAGGAAGGCGGCCTTAGCGCGAGCCTGCCGACGGTCGAGGTGTCGCGCGCCGAGCTCAAAGCCGGCATCGGCGTGCTGGCGGCGTTCGTCAAAGCCGGCCTCGCCGCTTCGAACGGCGAAGTGCGCCGCGCCATCGCCAACAATGCGATCCTGGTCAACGATGTGCGGGTCACCGATGAGAAGGCGACGATCGGCGAAGCCGAAGTCACCGCCGAAGGCGTCGTAAAACTCTCACTCGGCAGGAAGCGGCACGTTCTGATCAAGCCGGCGTAACACCGGCTCAAGGCCGGTTGTTGTAGTTGGAATTGTAGGTGGAGGGGGCGTTGTAATTGGTATTGTTGTTATTGTTGTTGTAGCTATTGTTGCCGCTGTTGTTCTCGTCGTACGTGCCGTTGTTCATCGGAAACTCGAACACTTTGCGCAACAGTCCCGGCGCCAGCGCCGAAATCG
>DATHHM010000293.1:0-9895 GCA_035317145.1 Xanthobacteraceae bacterium
TGGTCGCCTCCGCGCCGCGCCTGATGACGGCGTCGGACGACAACCGCCGCGACGAGATTGCCCGCGATATCGCCGCGCAATCGCAGATACTCAGCGAGCGGATCGGACGGCTGCGCCAGCTCGATGCCGGCCAGAACGACCAGATCGAAGTGGCGCGCGCCGCCATGGTCGAGCGGCTCGACGCGCTCAACCAGGCGGTCACCGAGCGCATCAAGATTACCGCGCAGCGGCGTGCGCTTGCGCTTTCGGTCAGGAAAGTCCACGAAGATATTCTCGAAGCGATCACGCCGGCCATCGACGACGCCAATTTCGACCTGATGACGCGGAATCAGGCGACGGCAAGCAACGCCGCCTTGAATCAGTCGATCGAGGCGCTGCGTCGGCTCCTGGAAATCCAGTCCGGCATCAATCTTTTGTCCGGGCTGTTGATCGAATCCTCAATGGTAACGGACGTTGCCAACCTGGCGCCGATGCGCGACCCCATCGCGTCGGCGCAGCGCGGCATCGAAGGCAACCTGAAAGCGCTGCCGCAGACCGAGCAGACCAAGAAGATCGCAGCGCTTTATCAAAAGCTCGCGACGGTCGCCGGCAGCAACGGCATTGTCACCCAGCGCACCAACGAGCTCAACCGCGAGCAGGATGCCAAACAGGTCTATGCCGCGGCAACGGCGGAGGCGGCGCGCTTGCGCACGGCCGTCGAGGGCTCGATCGAGCGGCAGGGCACATTCGCGCAAACACTGTCGGGCCGCGCCATTTCACAAATCTTTGTCGGCCGCATCCTTCTCATCATATTGAGCATCGCGGCGCTGGCGGCGGCCGGCCTGATCGCTTGGCTTTATGTTGGACGCAGTATCGTCGGCCGTTTGACGCTGTTGAGCAGCGCGATGCGTCGTATTGCCGACGGCGAGTCAGATGTGCCGGTCCCGGTCGGCGGCCGGGACGAGATTGCCGGCATGGCCAAAGCGCTGCTGGTGTTCCGCCAGGCCATCGCCGAAGTCAGCGTCGCGCGCCAGCGTGAGGCCGACCGGGCCGAGGACTCCGAGCAGCGCCGGCAGCGGGTCGAAGCGGCGACGCAAAGTTTCGAGCGCGCGGTCAACGACGTCATCCAGGCGCTCGACGGCGCCTCGACGTCTATGGACGGCTGCGCCCACATCATGGCCGATGCCGCCGATCACAATAAGACGCGCGCCGCGGCGGCTGCGACCGCGTCCGAGGAAGCGACCACCAACGTCAGCAACGTCGCCATGGCGGCCGAGGAAATCGCCCAGTCGGTCGAGCAGATCTCGACCCAGGCAGCGCGATCGGCGCACATTGCCCGGCAGGCTTCCGACGAGACCAAGGCGATCATCGCCACGGTGGAACAGCTGGTCGCCTCGGTGGGCCAGATCAACAATGTCAGCAACCTGATCCGCGACGTCGCCGCGCAGACCAATCTGTTGGCGCTCAATGCCACCATCGAGGCGGCGCGCGCCGGTGACGCGGGCCGCGGCTTCGCCGTCGTGGCGCAAGAGGTCAAGAGTCTCGCCGGGCAAACCGAGAAGGCCACCGGCGACATCACCCAGCAAATCTCGTCCATAGAAGTGACGACGTCGCAGGTGGTTCAGGCCATGAAGGCGATTGCCGGCACCATCGCGCAGCTTGATGAAAATGCCAGCGACATTTCCGTTGCGGTGCAGCAGCAGGATGCTGTCAGCAAGGAAATCGCCCGCAGTGCCAATGCCGCCGCGGAACGCACCCGCGACGTGTCCATGAGCGTCGTCCAGGTCTCCGATGCCGCGGCCAAGACCGACCAGGTGGCAAGCGCCGTGCTCAATGCCGGCGGCGAGCTCGCGGCGCGCTCCGGCAAGCTGCGCGCCGAGGTCGAGCGCTTTTTGGCGCAAGTCCGCGTCGCGTAAATCGCCGCGTCGCCAAGCCCCGCCCTCAATAGTGCCATGCGGCCTTGGCGTAGAAGGTCCGCGGCTGGCCCACGAAACCGCCGGCGCTTTGCGCGGTGATGAAATAGGTCACGTCGGTGATGTTTTTCACGCCGATCTGCGCATCCCAGTTGTTGGCGTAGTAGCCGAACATCGCGTCGGCGACGGTCGAGCTCGGTATCCAAACGGTATTCGCGGTGCTGCCGTAGGTGGCGCCGTTATAGGACACGCCGGCGCCGACCCGGAAGCCTTTGATTCCGGCGATGGCGAAGTCGTAGGTCGACCAGATATTGTAGATGTGCGCCGGCACGCCGACCGGCCAGTTGCCGACTTGAGCCGGCGTCAGCGGCACCGCCGTCAATCTTGCGGTTTGCGAGATCATGTTGGCGAGCACCGTCCATTGCGGCGTGATCAGCATTTGCAGGTCGGCGTCGAAGCCGTAGCTCTTCTGCGCGTTGAACGCGACCGTTATCGGTGTGGTCGCGGTGTTCTCGGTGAAGACGTTGGTACGCTGGATATCGAACGCCGCCGCGGTCAGGATGATCCTGTTGTCGGGCGTGGAAAACTTTATGCCGGCTTCATATTCGAGCCCGGATTCGGGCGCGACGATTCCTTGCGAGGTCGCCTCCGAGTTGAAGTTCGTCAGGTAGCTTTTCGACACGCCGGCGAACGGGGCGACGGTCGGCAGGATCTTGTAGAGCGTGCCGATGCTCCAGCTCGTGGGTTGATCGATGCGCGTTTGCACGGTGCCCGGCTCGAGCGGCGTGCCGTTCTGCTCGAACCGGCCTGGGGCCAGGGGGTTGGTCGATGACGATACGAAGGCCAGAGGAGTCAACTGCTCGTACCAATGGTCCTGGCGCGCACTGAGCCGCACCTTCCATTGCTCGGTGACGTCGATCTGATCGACGGCGTAGGCGCTGACATAAAGCGCGCGCAGATCGTCAATCATGCCGCTGAGTGCGGATGTCCTCATGAAGTTGAGGCCGGCGGTCGAGGTCTCCGGAATGACCGGGGCAAAGATATTGGTGATGTTCGCCAGCGCGGCGGTCGCCCGGTTGTCGTCGATGCTCTGCCATTCGATCTGTGTTCCGGTCAGCAACGTATGGAACACAGAGCCGGTGTGGAATTTCCAGACCGGTTCAAACTGGTAGGTGAAGTCGTCGTCGTGGTCGGTCTGCTCGCGTAGCTGTCGCCCCGTCTGCTGCCACGTACCGCCGATAAATGAGATGGTACCACCGCCAGAATTGCGCAGGATCGAAACGTCGCGATGGGTGTAGGCCAACCGGTTGTTGATGGTGAGATAGTCGGCGAACCACCACGAGTCGGTCAGCGTGCCGCGCTCAAAATCCTGATTGCCGTAGCTGAACGGCGTCGAATACTTGAAGGTATTCGGTACGTTCAATGGCGTGCCAGCCAGGGCGGCGCCGTTGAAATAGACGAGGCCGTAGGGGTCGGGCGTGCGCTCGATGTGGCGATAATCGAGCGCGAAAGTGGTGACGTGGTTGTCCTTGTTCCACTGTAGGACCGGGCGGATTTCGTAATTGGCGCTCTCCAGATTGCGGAAACCGTCGGAATGCTGCAGCAGGCCGTCGACGCGGTAGTTCAGTCCGGGGATGGTGGTCGGGCCGGTGGCATAGGCGCTGGTCGTCCAGCTGCCGAACGAGCCCACTTGCTGGCTCTGCCCGTAGCCGGGCACGGCGGATGGCGCGAAGTGCACGACGTTGACGGTGCCGCCGGGCGGGCCGCTGCCGAACAGCGCCGAGCCCGGACCTTTGAGCACCTCGACACGCTCGACGCCGTTGAGCGAATGCGGAAAACCGTTGGATTGATCGCCGTCCGGAAAATTGTCGCTGTAGAAGCGGGCGTCCATGCCGCGAATGGTGAAGCGGTCGAAGAAGCCGTAGGTCGAGGCGCCGCCGATGTTGACGCCGCTGACGTTGCGGACCGCATCCGCCACGCTGGTGCCGCCTTGCTCGACGATGGTCGCTCGCGGCACGACGACGACGCTTTGCGGCAGATTGGCCAACGGCGTGCCGGTCTTGTCGACAGTCACAACCGTCTGCAGCGGCACCATCGTGCCGTTGGGGCCGGTCCCCGTGTCGGACGCGGCTTGCGCCGGTTCCGTATTGGCCGCGACGGCGCTCGCGCCGGCGGCGCGTGGCGTCCGGGTGACCTTCGGTTTCTGCTTCGGCGCGGTAACGACGATCTCGGGGACCGTGGCGGGGGATGTCGCCGCCGCCAGCTTGATCGCTTGTTTGATTTCCTGCGCGTGGATTTTCAGGACCGCGCCAAGCCCGATTGCAATCGCCAGCGCCGAGACTGCCGCTTCATTGCGAAACCTACGCAGCCGCGACCTGAATTTCTGATCGGCCCCTGACACGAACGCCCCCATTCCCAGTTTAGAACCATGAAAAAGTACATATATTTCAATTAGTTGTAGCGGGGCGAAGAATGGGCTGACAAGACGAAAACGTATTCGCGCAGTCGAAGATAATTATAACAATTCAAAACTGCTGCCGAATTCTTGTTTGTATGTCCTCTAAACGGGAACAGTGCGCGAGAAATTCTTCTTGTTTGCCAATCCTATCGACATCGCAAAAATTGCACCCAAACGCGCAATATGTCCGCGTTCGATGTGTGGCCCGCAAGACACGCATCCGAGTTTTATTTGCAGCGATAAAATTTCTCGACGGAAGTACACCCGGTCGTCGTGCGTCTACGCGGTCGTCAGGCCTTTAGCCGCACGTAGTCGGCGTAGACCGGCTCCCACATCTTGGCCTTGACCGCGGCAGTGAGCGCTTCGTCCGAAACGATAGCCGCAAGCCCGTCGGCTTGCGCCTGCTTGGCGACGGCCATCGCGACGTGGAACGAGAGCTCGCGCGAACGAACCAGCGGCGGCAAGAGGTTCGCCTGCGGATCGTGCTTGGCGGGAGACATTTCGGCAATGGTGCGCGCGGCGGCGAGGAACATGCCGTCGGAAATCCGACGCGCCTCGGCGGCAATGGCGCCGAGTCCGATGCCCGGATAGACGTAGGCATTGTTGGTCTGGTCGATGCGGAAGGTGTGACCGTCGCGCTCGACCGGCGGGAATGGACTACCCGTGCCGATCACGGCGCGGCCTTCGGTCCATTCCATGAGATCGTGCGGTGTCGCTTCGGCGCGTTCGGTCGGATTCGACAGCGGGAAGATCACCGGCCGGCGCACGCGGTCGGCCATGGCGCGGACGACTGCTTCGTGGAACGCGTGCGGCTGGCCCGACGTGCCGATGAGCACGGTCGGGCGCGCATTGGCAACGACGTCGCCAAGGCCGATCCGGTCGGGCGACGCCAAGATCCACGACGACAGCGCGGCGCGCTTTTGCGCGAAGGGTGCTTGAAACGGTTGCAGGCCCGTCATGCTGTCGACCAACAAGCCATCGCGGTCGACCAGATAGAAACGGCTGCGCGCTTCCGGCTCAGGCAGACCGGCATCGACCATCGCCCGCAACAGCAGCGCGCAAATGCCGGTGCCCGCGGAGCCGGCGCCGAACACCGCGACGCGCTGCTCGTGCAGCGGCGTGCCGGTGACATTGATCGCACTCAACAGCGTGCCGACGGCGATCGCGGCGGTGCCCTGGATATCGTCGTTGAAGGTGCACAGACTGTCGCGATAGCGCGCCAGCAGCCGGTTGGCGTTGCCGATGGCGAAATCCTCCCAGTGCAACAGCACATGCGGCCAGCGCTCGCGCACGGCATCGACGAAGGTGGCGATGAAGGCGTCATAGGCGTCGCCGCGCATGCGTTCGTGCTGCCAGCCGATATATTGCGGATCGTCCAAATGCTCGCGGCTGTCGGTACCGACGTCGAGGATGATCGGCAGCGTCGTTGCCGGATGCAGTCCGGCGCAGGCGGTATAGAGCGAGAGCTTGCCGATCGGAATGCCCATGCCGCCGGCGCCCTGGTCGCCGAGGCCTAAAATGCGCTCGCCGTCGCTGACGACGATGGCTTCGACGCCGTCGAAGCGCGGATTGCCGAGGATGCGGCGGATATCGGCCTGATGCGGATAGCTGAGAAACAAGCCGCGGGGTTTTCGGAAAATGCTCGAGAACTGCTGGCAGCCCAGCCCGACCGTCGGTGTATAGACGATCGGCATCATCTCTTCGATGTTGCGCGTCAACAGCGCGTAGAACAGGGTCTCGTTGGTGTCCTGCAAGCCGCGCAGGAAGACGTATTTCTGGATATCGCTGCCGAGCTTGCGGAAGGCGTCGAGCCGGCGTTTGACTTGGTAGTCGAGCGTGGCGACGTGGGGCGGCAATAGGCCGTGCAGCTCGAACGCGTCGCGCTCGGCCTCGGTAAAGGCCGTGCCCTTGTTGAGCAGCGGGTCGTTGAGGAGCTCATAGCCGCTGAGCGCGGTGCGGACCGTCTGCAGAGAGTGATCGTTCATCGGCCCCGTTTCCCAGCCGACGAATACGATACCCGCTCGCGGCGCCTTGCCATAGTGTCGTTACGGGGAAGCCGCGACGGCCCGATGTCGCGCGCGGAATGCCGGCTGAAAATATCGAGCCTGGCTTAGCCCTCGACGTCGGTTTCCGGCCGATCGGTCCCAGCCGACAGCTCTTCGTGCCACTTGCCATTGGCGTCTTCCCACGAGATGGCCCGGGTTTCGCCCGGCACGTGCTGTTCGCGGGCGGCGCGCTCCGCCGCTTTGCGGGCGAGGTCGTGAGACGGGAAGCTCTCGGAGAAGACGCCGTCGACCTTGTAGGCCCAGCCGCCGTCGTGCTCGACGATATGATAGGTGATCTTGGTCATGGTTCACGCCTCATGGATGTGTCGATGATCGCCGCGGTTCGAGCGGCCGGCAAGTGCGTTTCGGTTACCTAAGTCATGCGGTGTGCGGATGGAACTTTCGCAGCGCCCCAAAACCGAGCACGACGAAGATCGCCAGTACGATGACTTGGGCAACGACGAATGGCGGTTCGGTCTGGTGCGGCGCCAGCGCCTCCAGGAAACCGATTTTTTCAAACGCCTGAATGACGCCGACGAAGACATTCAGGTAGATCGCCACCATGGCGGCGATGACGTAGATCCAGCGCCATATGCCGGTGAGGTGCAGGAAATAGAGGGCGATGACGGCGACTGCCAGCACCACCAGCGATATGATGCCGACGCCCTGCGCTGGCGTAAACGTCGTGTTGTGAAAGAAAAATCCGGTGACGCTGGTGAGGATCAAGGCCAAGAGCGCGAGCGCGGTCCAGCCGGGCACGCTCTTTCCCTGCACCATGGCGAAGGCAACGATCACGCCGGCAACGATCCCGACCAGACTGATCAGGACATGGATAACCGTGAATGTGTGGACTGACAGACCTAGGATCATGACGCATCCCTCCGAACGGACATAAATCGCACGGTGATTATAGCGCTACAGGGTTGAGCCTAGCAGGCCTCCATGTCGTTTTCTTGCGGCCTTTAGGTCCATTATTCGTGCGGCCTCAGGCCGTTGGCATTCTCGCGCTTTCGCCGCGCTTCGTAAGCCCGCAAATGCGCATAGGCGATGCGCAGCAAAGGAAAGTCGTTCGGCCCGCCGCCACCGCGCCGGATCAGATCGCCGAGGATATGGTCGGCCTCGGTCGGTGCGCCGCGTTCGACATCGCGCAGCATCGAGGCGGCGAACGTCGAGCCCGCCATGGTCAACATGCCGCGATTGCGCGTCATCGCCGCCTCGCCTGGCTTAAAGCCCCGCGCCGTGGCAATGCCTGCGCATTCATCGAGCAGCGCCAGCGACAGATTCTCCGCGCCGGCGGCGACGATATCGCCAACGGTGGCGCGCATCAGGCAATTGCTGCCTGCCATGGTGGCGATGAGAACCCACTTTTCCCACATCTCCTGCAGGATGGTTTTGCTCAGGCGTGAATCGAAATTGGCGCCGGAGAAGGTCGATGCGATGGCTGCGGCGCGCGGCGAGGTTTCGCCGTTCTGTTCACCGAATGACAGGCCGTGGGTATCGTTAAGATGCAGGACGTGGCCGTCGCCGTCGAGGGTTACGGAAATCACGCATTGACCGCCCAGCACGGCAGCGGCGCCGAAACGTTCGCCGAGATAATCCATATGGCCCATGCCGTTGAGGAACGGCAGGATCGCGGTGTTTGGTCCGACGGCAGGCGCGAAAGAGTCCGCCGCGGACTGCAGATCGTAGGATTTGCAGCTCAGTAGAATTAGATCGAACGGCTCGTGCAGCGCATCTGCGGTGACGGTCGGCGGCGCCGGCAAGCTCGCGTCGCCAAAGCGGCTGCGGATGACGAGGCCGGTTTTGGCAAGCTGCGCCTGGCGCCGCGGCCGCACCAGGAACGTCACGTCGCGGCCGGCTTCAAGCAGCTTGCCGCCAAAATAACCGCCGATCGCGCCGGCGCCGACGACCAGGATACGCATGGCACCTTCAGTTGTTTAATGATCCTGCGCCACGTCGATCAGCGTGCCGTCGGGATCGGCCAATTGAACAGCACCGTGCGGGCATTTCTGCAAGAGCGCCAGCCGCGCGGCGCCTTCGGAATCGAACGGGATCGGTTTCGGCGCCAGCTGGATATTGGTCTTGGCAACCCTATCGCGATTGGCTTCGAAGGCTTTGATATCGGGCACGCGAAAGCCGATGTGATCCATGCCCGGCTGCTCGATGCCGGCGCCGTTGAACGAGGAAATCTTCCACGGCACGATCGCCATGGTCATGCGGCCGTCGGTCAAATGATAGCCGCCTTCCTCGGACGGCAGGTTGCGCGCTTCGAGCTCGAACAGGTCGGTGTAGAAATCGGCGAGCCGCTCCGCCTCGCGGGCGCGGATGGCGAAATGGCTGAAGGTGGTTTCCCGCTTCCATTCACCCTTGTTCCAATCGTCCTTGGCATAAACCTCGGCGCGGTTCTCGTGGCCGGGTTGCGACAGGTCGAAATAATTGCCGGCCGGGTCGTGGGCGCTGTAGCTGGCGAACGGCCGGTTGCCCGGACGCTTGACGATCTCGATGTCGGGATATTTTTTCGCGACTTTGCTGCGGACCTTGTCGAGGTCTTCCACTTCGATGCCGAAATGGTCGAGACCGGCCTTGCGGCCGCCGCGCCGCGGAATGATCGTCATGCCGACATAGCCGTCGCCCACCGAAATGGCGCCGATCTCGCGCGCGGTGTCGCCGGACACTTTCAGGCCGAACATGGCGCGATAGAACATGCCGAGCAGCGTGTAGTGGTCGCTGGTGATGGCGAGATGATTGAGCTTGCCGAACATGATGGTTCCTTGCTGTGAATTGCCAAATCAGTCGACGAGACGCGTAAGGCCGGGCACCACGATCTTGTCGGGGGTGATGTCGCTCTTGATGTCGCCGAGCCCCTTCATGGCATTGATCAGGTTCTGCATGCGCGCGCGCGAGATGTCCCTGGTCGGCGAGAAATAATTGATCTTGCGCAAGAAGTCGTAGCTGCGCTCGACCGGCGCGCGCGCCGACTTCATCTCCTTGACCAGGATATCGACCGCCTCGGCGCGATTGGCCGGATCGTCGAACCAGGCGACACTCTTGTCGATGACCGCGAGCAGCTTGACCAGCGTGTCGCGGTGCGCCGCCGCATAAGCGAGCGAGACGTCGGTGCCGGAAAACGGCAGATCGGGCGCATAATCCATGATCAAGCCGACGCTGTGGAAGCCGGCATCCTCGGCGAAGAAGCTGACCGGTGGCGCCAGCAAGGTGGCGTCGGCGGCGCCGGATTTCAGCGCCGCGAAGCGGCCGGCGGTATTGCCGACCACGGTGATGTCATAGTCGCCGTCCTTCAGTCCGTTGGCCTGCATGATGCGCTCGAGATAGACGCGGTTGATGTCGACCAGGCCGCCAATGCAGATGGTCTTGCCTTTGAGATCCTTCACCGTGGCGATGGTCGGCTTGGCCATCATCTCGTAAGCCGAAACCTGGCCGACGATGCGCAGGAGACCGACAGGCGCGCCTTTTTCTACGGCATGAATCGGCTCGACTAC
>DATHHM010000294.1:0-8536 GCA_035317145.1 Xanthobacteraceae bacterium
CCCTACATCATGGGCGCGCCGCACCGCGTAAAATATTTCCGCAAGGTCATCGAGCACATCCGCAAGAAACAAGACGTCCTGTTCTGGACCGGCGAGCAGATCCTCGACTGGTTCCTCGGCGCCGGACCGCGGGCCCCTTGAGACTGCCGTGAGAAATCCTGAAACCCTCACTGACGCCGGAAGCGGCGACGATACCGGCGCACGCGTGATGCTGGTGGTGTTGTGCTGCGTCTGGGGCGTCACCTGGCCGATCATGCGCATCGCGCTCAACGAGGTGCCGCCGTTCACCATGCGGACGTTCAGCACGCTGGTCGGCGGACTGGCGCTGTTCGCCGTCTGCCTCATCAGGCGCAGCAATTTGCACCTTCCCGACGCCAAAGCCTGGACCCATGTCGTCGTTTCATCGCTCCTCAACGTTGCCAGCTTCAGCGTGTTCTCGACCTTCGCCCAGCTCGGCGCCGCAACCTCGCGAGTGGCGATCCTCGCCTACACCATGCCGATCTGGGCGGTGATCCTGGCGTGGCTCTGCCTCGGCGAGAGGCCGACCGGCACCCAGCCGATCGCCATCGGGCTGTGCGTCGCCGGTCTTGCGGTGCTGATCTATCCGCTGACGACGGGGGGAATTCCATTGGGCATCGTATTGGCGCTCGCCACCGGGGTGAGCTGGGCGGCCGGCACGGTCTATCTGAAATGGGCGCGGATCGCCGCTAGTCCGATGGCGGTTGCGATGTGGCAGATCGTGATCGCGTTCTTCGTCATCGGCGCCTGCATGATGATCTTCGAGGGCGGACCGGATTTCCATGCCGCCCATATCGACGGCGTGGTGGCGACCATGCTGTCGGGCCTGCTCGGTACCGGCGTTGCCTACGGGTTGTGGTTCACGATCATCCGGCGGCTGCCGGCCATGACGGCGTCGCTGGGCGTGCTCGGCAGCCCGGTGATCGGCGTCATCGCCTCTGTCCTGGTGCTGGGCGAGCGGCCCACCGCCACCGACGTCGTCGGCTTCGCCTTGATTCTTGCCGCATCGGCCTGTGCGCTGCTCGGCCGCACGCCACCGGCGGAAACCGTGTCGCAACCGACTTGAACGTTTTCTGAAAACAACCGCCGCTCAGACCGGCAGGCACAGCGCGTTGTCGACCAGCAGGTTGTCGTAGACGCAGCGCCGCTCGGCGAGTTTCAGGCCGTCGCCGATCCGGCGGAATTTGTCGTAATAGACGCCGACCTGATGCAGTTTTGCTTCCGGCCGGTCGAACAACACTTGTACGACGACATAATTGGCGCGGGCGCGGATATCGCCGTTCGGCTCTTCGCCCAAAACCTGCGGGCTGCCGATGATGTGGCGCAGATAGCGCGGCGCGAACATCTCGGTCTTCATCGCGTGCGCGCGATCGAGCAGCATGCCTTTGTTCTCGCAATAGATCAGGCCGACCGGCATGTTGCGGTCGGCGTTCTCGCGCGAGATCACGACATAGAAGGCGTCGTCGGTGAACATCTCCGCCCAATCGGCCAGGCGCTGCTCGTCGAGCGCTGCCGCATAGGCATTGTTGAATTCATCGAGATCACGATGCAGCAGCAGCGCCTCGATGCGCCGGTCGTTAGCGACTGATTTTGGCGAATCGAGCATCGCTCACACGCCCATCGCTTCGCGCCAATGCCTGTACATGGCGCGAATGGCGGCTTCGGAGATCAGCGTGTCGGCAGTGCCGGTATTCGCGGGATCGAGCTTGACCAGATGCTTGCCGTTCGGCACGCGCTGCATGCCGTCTTGTACGAATTTGATCGCCTCGTTGTCCTCAAGGCCGAGGAAGCCCGCCGGTCCCATCAAATTACCCTGGCGCAGGCGATGCCGGGTCATGTCCTCGTCGTCGCCCTCGAAGCCGAACATGGTCCATTTCATGATGAACTCGTGCGGTCCGCTCGGCACGATCTGGCGGACGCCGAGAGTGTTCATTTCCCGCTGCACGATCAGGTTGGGCCAGATCGTCGCCATGGTGACTGACCACGGGCTGTCGAATTCCTCGATGAAATCCATGAAACGCGGCTCGTGCAGCGTCAGCCCTTCCTTGTAACTGCGCATCTCCTTCTTGGCGTCGCCCGACAGCGCCTTGGCGTCCGACTTCGCCGACGCCATGACGCCGTGCCGGCCGCTCTTGTCGGCGAGCATCAGCGAACGATTGCCGACGACCAGCAGGCCGAAGGTGACGAGGAACGTGTGCAGCAAGGTGGCGTGATACGGGTCCTTGAGGTTCTCGTGATAGAGCTTCCAGTTGCCGGGCAGTGAATGCCGATAGTGACCGAGCACGCGCAGCTTGCGGCCGTCGAACGTCGCCTCGAATTCGCGCAGCACCTCGGGGCCGAGATAATCGGCGAGCGATTCCATATCGTCCGCGTAGGACGCGAACACGACGCCGCGATGGCTGGTCACGGCGAGCTGGCGCAGCCCGTGCTCCTGCATCTTGAAATCGGCCGGCATACCGCCTTTGCCGGCCATGCCGCGGCGGAACGGGACGCCGATCAGGTTTCCTTTTAGATCGTAGGTCCATTGATGATAGGGGCAGATGAATTCGTTCGCGGAGCCGCTGAGCTCGCGGCAGAATTCCGAGGCGCGGTGCGCGCAGCGGTTCTCGAACGCATGGATCGAACCGTCCGCGGTGCGCGTCACCACGATCGGGGTCGGCCCGACATTGGAGCGGATGAAATCGCCAGCGTTCGGAATCTCGGCCTCGAGCGCGACATAGTTCCAGGTCGGGCCGTGGAAGATGCGCTCGACTTCGCGCTCGTAAATCGCCTGGTCGGTATAGACCCAGTCGGGAATGACCGAGAGGTCGTCGTCCGGCCAGACGTAATCGTGCGGGAAGTTCGACAATTGCAGCGTCATTGCGATCGTCCTGACAGCACCGTCATGGGGGCCTTTTCAGCATAGCCCAGTGCCCCCGTGTTGCAATGGATTTGCGGCGCGGAAAACGCGGGCGTAGGCTTGCGGCAACCCGGCAAGGAGACCGATCATGGCGCAGGAACCGCTCGCCACCCGAGGCAACTATCTGCACATCTACGATTTTCGCGTGATGAAAGGCAAAGAGGACGAATTCATCCGGCTGTTCGAGGAATTCGATTATTCGGACGGCAATCCGATGCATAAATCCTCGGCGCAGGTGAAGGACGGCGTGCTGTGCCGCGACACCGAGGATCCGCAGCGCTTCTTCCTGATCGCCGAATGGGCCGACATCAAAGAGCACGCCCGCATCCGCAAAATCCTGGCCAACGAGATCAAGCCGGAATTCATCAAATACATCGAAGGCCACAAATTCGTGCCGAAATATGTCGAGGTCGTCTCGTCGACGCCGGACGAAATTTTAAAGAAAGCGGCGGAGTAGCGCTGGTCGGCGCTACGCCTTGACCCGCAACGCCAGTTCGGCGATGCGCGCGACCATCGCGCTTTGCGGATCGGTGAGCGGATCGCACACCGTGAAATGATTGGTGTCGGCGATTTCCTCGTAGCGCGTCGTCGCCGTGAATTGCCAGGCCTGCGCGATGACCTGGCTCTGCCGCCGAAATTCGTTCGATTCCAGCGCGCCGACCACCGCGTCCAGGGTGCGGCCCGATGGCGGCGACCAGAATGCCGGTGACAGTTTTTTTGCGTCTTCGGCGGTCAGCCGCAAATCCTGGTTCGTGCTCACGCCAAGGAGTGGCGTGAGATCGTACAGGCCGGAGATCGCGTAGCCGGCCGGTGTCAGATCGGCTGGCGCCTTGGGATAAAGCGACGGCCAGTCGGTGCCGACCATGGCGGCGGCGAGATGCCCGCCGGCGGAATGACCGATGACGAACATCGGCCGATCGAGCCGCTGCCACAGGAACAAGCAGGCGCGGCGCATTTGCTCGATGATGTCGGCGATGCTGACGATCGGGCACAGGTCATAACCCGCAACCGCGACCGTGATGCCGCGCGCGTTCAAGCCGCGCGCCATGTGGCTGAACAGGGACGGATCGAGCGAGCGCCAATAGCCGCCATGAATAAACAGCGCCAGCGGCGCGGCATCGCCGGCTTGCGCATGGAACAGGTCGAGGTATTGCCGCGGCGTGTCGCCGTATGCGAGGCCGAGCTCGGCGCGGCCCTGTTGGAGCGTGTCGGCACGATAAAGCTCGGCATCGCGAATCCAGCGGGCGAAAATCTCAGCGTGCTCCGGCACCCGGGCGCGATTGTTGTATTCAGCTTCATAGTCGATGGCGGCCATCGGCAGCTCCCAGAGATTTTCCGCATCAGCTTGCGGCAAGGTTGACCCGCGGGCAAGCGGCCATGGCAATTACTAATCGACAGTTCGGCGGAATCTGCTAGGGAAACGCCATGAAAGTCGACGGCAAGGCAATGCGCAGCATCTGGCTCGAGCCGGACGGCTGGTCGGTCGGTGTAATCGATCAGACGGTGCTGCCGCATCGCTTCGCCACCGCACGGCTCGCCACACTCGACGAAGCGGCGCACGCCATCAGCTCCATGCTGATCCGCGGCGCGCCGCTGATCGGCGCGGCCGCCGCCTACGGCATCTGCCTGGCGCTGCGCGCCGATGCCTCCGACGAAGCGCTCGATCGGGCTTATGCGACGCTGCTCGCCACGCGCCCGACCGCGATCAATCTCAAATGGGCGCTCGACGAGATGATGGCCGCGGTGCGCAACCGGCCGCGCGCCGACCGCGCCACGGCCGCCTATCGGCGCGCCGCCGAGATTTGCGACGAGGATGTCGCCCTCAACACGGCGATCGGCCGCAACGGCTTGCCGCTGATCGAGGCCATCGCCGCGCGCAAGAAGCCGGGCGAACGGGTCAACGTATTGACCCATTGCAACGCCGGCTGGCTGGCGACGGTCGACGTCGGCACGGCGACGGCGCCGATCTATCTGGCGCACGACAAGGGCATCCCGATTCACGTCTTCGCCGACGAAACCCGGCCGCGCAACCAGGGCGCTTCGCTCACGGCCTGGGAGCTCGGCCGGCACGGCGTGGCGCACACCGTGATCGCCGACAATACCGGCGGCCATTTGATGCAGCACGGCGCCGTCGATCTGGTCATCGTCGGCACCGACAGGGTCACCGCCAATGGCGACGTCTGCAACAAGATCGGCACCTATCTGAAAGCGCTCGCGGCCCGCGATAACAATGTACCCTTTTATGTCGCGCTGCCGTCGCCGACCATCGATTTCACAGTTGCGGATGGCATTGCCGAAATTCCCATCGAGGAACGCAGCGCCGACGAGGTCGCGACCATGACCGGCCGCACCGCCGACGGCCGCATCGAGACCGTGCGCATCGTGCCCGACGGCTCGGCGGTGGCGAATTACGGTTTCGACGTGACACCGGCGCGATTGGTGACCGGTCTGATCACCGAGCGCGGCGTGATCGGCGCCTCGCGCGCGGCCTTGGCGGGGGCTTTCCCGGACCGCGCCGGTACGCCAAAATGACCCCTGCCGTGTATCGGCAGGTTTTGGTTGTAAAGCGTTTTCTGGAGTGCGTGGCGTGCGTAAGATTCCGTACCGTCCGCTGTCGAATCCACCTTTGCCTGGAATTCTGGCGATGACTCTCAGCTCGCTGGCAGCGTCTTTGCCCGTTGACGGCCGGCAGTCGCAGACCGCGCTGGCGATCGCCCGCGGCACCGCGCGCTACCTGCATGCGCTTGGCTATTGCGTGGTCAGCGAATTGCCGCTGCCGTCGGGCCGGCGCGCCGACCTGGTGGCGCTCGGCGGCGACGGCGAGATCGTTATTGTCGAGATCAAATCGTCAGTGGCCGATTTCCGCGCCGACCAGAAATGGATGGATTACCGGCTGCATTGCGACCGGCTGTTCTTCGCCACCATTACCGAGGTGCCGTGCGAGATATTCCCCGCCGACGTCGGTCTCATCGTGGCGGACGCCTTCGGCGCCTCGATCGTGTGCGAGGCACCGGAACACCGGCTGCCGGCGGCGACGCGCAAGAGCATCATGCTGCGCTTTGCCCACGCGGCAGCGCTGCGTTTGCAGGCGCTGGCCGATCCGCAAGGACCTTACGCGGGGGAATTCTAAGCTTACGCGCTAGGCGGCGACCGCCACGGTGTTCCACGAGGCTTTGAGCCGCTCCAGGAAGTGACGCAGCATCACCAGATCGACCGGTTTTGGGATGCATTCCCAGATATCCAGGTTGAGCATCTCGGCGACCTTCACGGTCTCCTTGCAGGTCGCATAGTCGGCGCCGGAGACCACGATGATCGGCGCCGTCGAGCCGAGCATCGACAGGTGATGCAGCATCTCGGTGCCGGCATGATTGCCGAGCGACAGATCCAGCGTGATGCAGTCGAACGCGGTTTCCTGCGCCAGCTTCGCCGCCTCGTCGTAGGTCGCCGCGCCCGCCGGCAGAAAGCCGGCTTTGGCCGCGACACGGCAGATGATCATGCGATGAAGATTGTCGTCGTCGATGACGAGGAGCCGCGGCATGGTATGCCGCGCCGCGTTCATGATCGCCGGATAATCCTGGTCCGAGCCGAGCGGGCTTTGCTGTTCGAACATCGATCCCTGCCTACATACCCGTTTTTGGTCGTCGCCAGTGTGGGGCCGGGCGTGCGAAATTTGAATTAATACGACCGCAGAAATGTCGGGCTATTTACGCCGAATGGCGACAATCCGGTTAGCCGCCGGTAAATGGGATGTCTAAAAGTCTAACGGTGTTATTTGGGCGCGCGTTTGGCGAGGATGCGCTGCAGCGTGCGGCGATGCATATTGAGGCGGCGGGCGGTCTCCGAAACGTTGCGGCCGCACAATTCGTAGATGCGTTGGATATGCTCCCAGCGCACGCGATCCGCCGACATCGGATTTTCCGGCGGCTCGATCTTCCTGTTATCGAGCGCGAGCAGCGCCGCGGCGACGTCGTCGGCATCGACCGGCTTGGCGAGATAATCGACCGCGCCGAGCTTTACCGCATTCACCGCGGTGGCGATGTTGCCGTAGCCGGTGAGGATGATGGCGCGCGCCTCCGGCCGGCGTTTCTTCATCGCGGAAATGACGTCGAGGCCATTGCCGTCGCCGAGCCGCATGTCGACCACCGCAAAGGCCGGCGCGGCCTTCTCGACCTGCAAGAGCCCGTCGGCGACCGATTCCGCCGTGGTCACCACGAAACCGCGGCCTTCCATGGCGCGGGCGAGGCGTTGCAGGAACGATTTATCGTCTTCGACGATCAGGAGCGAGCGCTCGTTCGGCAGCGCCGCGGCCGTTGCATTGGTCATGGCAATCTCGAGCTCCATCAAACAATCTCCTGCCCCCTGCATCAACGACCTGATCAACGACCTGGCCAATGCCTACCTAACAATTAGGGGGCTTGGGCTGCCGGCTCAAGAGGCGGCGCAGCCAGCGGCCGTTCGAAATCGGCCCGGCTCCAGGTAACACTAACGGTGGCCCCGTGCAGCGGTGGGGCCTGATTGGTCAGCGAAAGCTTGGCGCCCGAGCGTTCCAGCAGCGTTTTGGCGATGAAAAAGCCTAAACCCAGCCCGAACATTGCATCTTCTTCACCTTCCGGGCCGCGCGGTCCGGGCCGCCGGTGGGTCACATAGGGCGCGCCGAGGCGGTCGATTATTTCCGGCGCAATGCCCGGCCCGTCGTCGCTGATGGTGATGCTGACCTCGTCGTCGGTCCATTGCGCGAAAATCTCGACGCGGCGATGGGCGAAATCGACGGCGTTCTCGATCAGGTTGCCCAGCCCATAGCGGATCGCCGGATTGCGAGCGCCGGAAGGCTCGTCGGAGCGGTCGGGCGGCAAGGTCACGCCGATCGCGATGCCGAAATTACGGTGCGGGGCGACGGCCTCCTCGATCAAGGCGGACAGCGGGGTGCGGTCGAACGGCTCGCCGGTGGGAAGCTCGGTGATCTTGGTCAAAATTTCGCGGCAGCGCTGCGCCTGTTCGCGCAGCAATTTCACGTCGTCGGCATGGGGCGACTTCGGGTCCAGCGCCCGTTCGATTTCCCGCACCACCACGGTGATGGTGGAGAGCGGCGTGCCGAGCTCGTGCGCGGCGGCGGCGGCAAGGCCGTCGAGCTGCGACAGATGCTGCTCGCGCGCCAGTACCAGCTCGGTCGCCGCCAAGGCATCGGACAGCTGGCGCGCCTCCTCGGCGATCTGCCACGTATAGACGCCGATATAGCCGATCGCGAGCAGGATCGAGAGCCAGACCCCGACCATGTAGATTTCCGGCAGTTGCAACGGGTCTTCATTGTCCCACGGCAGGTCGTAATGGACGAAGACCAGCACCGTGGCGCAGACCATGGCGAAGGTGCCGATCAGCAGCGTCATGCGCGGCGGCAGCGCGGTGGCCGAGATCAGCACCGGCCCCAGCAGCAGGTAGGCGAACGGGTTTTCCAGGCCGCCCGTGAGGTAGAGCAGCGCCGCCAGTTCGGCGATGTCGAAGGCCAGGAGCCATGCGGCGCGCTCGGGCTCGAGCCGCTGCGTCAGGCTGAACCGCACCCGCAGCGCCACGTTCAGCCAGGCCGACAGCGCAACCACGGCGAGGCAGGCCCAGATCGGCAGC
>DATHHM010000295.1:0-2540 GCA_035317145.1 Xanthobacteraceae bacterium
CAAGACCATCGAGAAGGGGCTGCTCATCGTTCATACGGGAACAGGAAAAGGCAAATCGACGGCGGCGTTCGGGCTGGCGCTACGCATGCTCGGGCGCGGTCACCGCGTCGGCGTGGTGCAGTTCATCAAAGGCGCCTGGCATTCGGCGGAGCGCGACGCGCTCGCCGCGTTCGGCGATCAGGTGGTGTGGCACACCATGGGCGAAGGTTTTACCTGGGAGACGCAAGATCGCGGCCGCGATGTCGCCGCGGCCGAGCGCGCCTGGGCGAAGGCGCAGGAACTGATGGCCGATACCAGCTTCGGTTTGATCGTGCTTGACGAGCTCAACATTGCGCTGCGCTACGATTATCTCGATCTCAATTCCGTCGTCGCTTTGCTCGCCGCGCGCCGGCCGGGCCTGCATGTGGTGGTGACCGGGCGCAATGCCAAGCCGGAACTGGTCGCCGCCGCCGATCTGGTCACCGAGATGACGTTGGTGAAGCATCACTTTGCCGCCGGCGTGAAGGCGCAAGCGGGTATCGAGTATTGAACGATGCCGGCGCGCGCGCTGATGTTTCAAGGCACCGGCTCCGATGTCGGCAAGTCGTTGATCGTTGCCGGACTGGCGCGCGCCTTCACGCTGCGCGGGTTAAAGGTCCGCCCGTTCAAGCCGCAGAACATGTCGAACAATGCCGCGGTGACGGCCGACGGCGGCGAGATCGGCCGCGCTCAGGCGCTGCAGGCGCGCGCGGCGCGGGTGGCGGCGAGCGTGCACATGAATCCGGTGCTGCTGAAGCCGCAGAGCGAGACCGGTGCCCAGATCGTGGTGCAGGGCCGCGTCTACGGCAGCGCCAAGGCCGCGGCCTATCAAAAAATGAAGCCCGAGCTGCTGCCGTTCGTGCTCGATAGCTACGCGCGCATGAAAGCCGAGGCCGACATCGTGCTGATCGAAGGCGCCGGCAGCGCCGCCGAAATCAATCTGCGCGGCAACGACATCGCCAATATGGGCTTTGCGCGCGCCGCCGACGTGCCGGTGGTGCTGGTCGGCGATATCGATCGCGGTGGTGTCATTGCCAGCCTCGTCGGCACCAAGGCCGTGATCGCGCCCGAGGACGGGGCGCTGATCTGTGGCTTTATCGTCAACAAGTTCCGCGGCGATGCGGCGCTGTTTTCCGACGGCATGGCGCGCATCGCGGAACTGACGGGATGGCAGGCGCTCGGCCTGGTGCCGTTCTTTCCCGACGCGCGGCTGTTGCCGGCGGAAGATGCGCTGGCGCTCGATGCTGTGCGGCCAATAAAGACAAACGCGCGCCTGCGCATCGCCGTGCCGATCCTGCCGCACATCGCCAATTTCGACGATCTCGACCCGCTCGATGCCGAGCCGACCGTCGAAGTGGTCCGCGTGCGGCCGGGAATGGCGCTTCCGGGCGACGCCGATCTCATCCTGCTGCCCGGCTCAAAGGCGACCGTCGCCGATCTCGATGCGCTACGCGTCGCAGGATTCCATATCGACATTGCCGCCCATCGCCGGCGCGGCGGAACGGTGCTCGGCCTGTGCGGCGGCTATCAGATACTCGGGGGCAACATTGCCGATCCCGCCGGCATCGAAGGTCCGCCGTCGACGGTCGAAGGCCTCGGCCTTCTCGATGTGCAAACGACGCTGTCGAACGACAAGCGCCTCGAACCGGTGTCCGGAACGACCAGCGATGGCATTTCGTTTTCCGGCTATGAAATGCACATGGGCGTGACCGAAGGACAAGACTGCGCACGGCCGTTCGCGCGGCTCGCGGATGGTTCGCCCGAGGGTGCGATCTCCGCCGATGGCCGGGTGGTCGGCACCTATGTCCACGGCCTATTCGCCGACGATCGGCAGCGCGCAGCGTGGCTGCAGCGTTTCGGCGCGGGACCGCCCAACGTTATCTATGAGGACCTGGTCGAGCAGACGCTTGATGCGCTCGCCGCGCATCTCGTCGCACACATCGATCTCGATCGCCTGCTCAAATTAGCGCGATGACGATGCCGGCGGTCGCGGCGACGAGCGTGATCAAGATCGCATCGGCGTATCGGTAAAGCGCAAGCGCGCGGCGGATATCGGCGGCGGTGGCGTCGCGGCGGCCGTCGCCCATCGTGGCGTCGTCGATTGTCACCCCGCCATAGACGCGCGGGCCGGCGAGCGACAGGCCGAGCGCGCCGGCCATCGCCGCTTCCGGATAGCCGGCATTGGGCGAACGATGGCGGGGAGCGTCGCGCACCACGGCGCGCCAAGCGACAGCCGCGGCGGCGCTTTTGTTCAAGGCCACCGCGGCAACGAGGAGAAGGGCCGACAGCCGCGATGCCGGCAGGTTGACCAGATCGTCGAGTCTTGCCGCGGCCCAGCCGAAGGCTTCATGGCGCGGCGTGCGGTGGCCGATCATACTGTCGGCGGTGTTGATTGCTTTGTAGAGTGCCGCTCCAGGGAGGCCGGCAATGGCCATCCAGAACACCGGCGCGACGACAGCGTCGGAAAAATTTTCGGCAAGGCTCTCGATTGCCGCGCGGGCGACGCCGGCGGCATCGAGCGT
>DATHHM010000296.1:0-11619 GCA_035317145.1 Xanthobacteraceae bacterium
TCGACATCGCCATCACGCGGGCCGAGTCGGCAGAATCGGCGTAGATCTGCTCGAACTGGTCGAGCGCGCGGTCGGAATATTCCGACGCCTTGTGGTGCTGGATCAGCATCATGGCGACGTCGTTGCATTCTTGCGTATAGGGCAGGTTGACGATCGGCTTGCCGCGGGTTTTCAGCCACACCGGCTGATCGTCGAGCACCCAGTCGGCGACATAGTTGTAGCCTTCTTCGACCAACAGATCGGGCGTCTGCCAGGTTTCGGTCAGCCCCGGGCCGAGCCAGCCGCGCGGCGCCTTGCCGGTGGCCTTCAGGATCACGTCGCGGGTTTTGCGGATATCGGCGCGCTCGTCGGGCACCTTCTGCATGTTGCGCTGGGTAAAGCCGTGGCCCATGAACTCCCATTTGCGCGCGACGGCGGCGCGCACGATCGCCGGATAGGCGGCGAGCGCCGAGCCGTTGATGGCGATCACGCCGGGAATTTTGAACTCGTCGAACACTTTGACGAAGCGCCAGAAGCCGACCCGGTTGCCGTATTCATGCCAGGCCCAGTTCGGTACGTCGGGCATCGGCGAGCCGCCGGCCGGCGGCGTGAGCACGGTGCGCGGCATCGGCTGTGTCGCGTCCCATTCCTCGACATTGACGATGACCCACACCGCCATGCGGGCGCCGTCCGGCAGCAAAAGCTTTGCGCGCTCGGTGATCGGCGAATAGGCGAGTCGGTCGGTCGGCAGCATCGGGCCTTTTTTCGCGGCTTTAAGTTTTTGCTGCGGTGTCTTCGGTCGTTTTGTCATTGCGCAATTATGCCCTTTTCGCTCGCAGGTTTATAGCGCGCCACCATGGTGCCGAGCACGGTCAGCACCACGGCGCAGACGCACAGCGGCACGAACGCCGTCCACGGCACGCCGGTGGCGTCCCACAGCGCGCCGCTGATGGTCGGAATGACGATCGCGATGGTGTAGCTGATGGTGAACATGCCGGCGGCCGTGCGCGACACATCGGCCGGCGCGCTCAAAAGCGGCGGCAGCGCCAGCGTCGCGATCAAGGTGATCGCCGTGGTGACGCCGATCGAAGCCGAACAGACGAAGATCCACAGCGTCGACGGGATAAACATCAGTCCGAGAAAGGAGACGAACAGGATCGGGCCGAAGATCAGGAACGGCCATGCCTGCCGTTGCATGCGCTCCGCCATTGTCAGCAAGATGATCGGGGTGACGATCTGCGCACCGTTGAGCCAGGCCAAAGCGGGGCCGAGCAGTTCCGGCTTGCCGTGGCTGGTGAGGAAGTCGCCGAGAAAAGCATTGGTCGAAAAATACGCGGCGTTGTTGCTGCCTAGGGCCACGCCGAGCAGCCAAACCAGCGGACTTTTCCAATCCGGCCACCACAGCCCGCCGATCGCCGCATTGGTGACACCGCGCGAATCCGTCTTCGGGCTCAACAAAAAGAACGCCGGCGCGATCAGCAGCGCCGGCACCGCCCAGGCGACGAGATCGCGCCGCCAACTGCCGCCGACCAGGGGCAACACGACCGGAATGGTGAAGACGGTGGCGAACATCGCCCCCATCAGCATGCCGCTCGAATAGGCGATGGTGCCAAACGCAATGTGGCGCGGCAGCCATTCGCGCACCAAGGTCGGCATCGCCGGTTGGATGATGGCAACGCCGAAGCCGGTGGCGATCGAGGCTAAGTAAAGCGTCGCGACATCGACCGCGGCGCCGCGCGCGCCGCCGGCCAGCGCCGCGATCACCATGCCGAGGATCACCGCGAGGCTGGTGCCGATGCGCGCAATGAGCAGCGATCCCGGCACCGCCGCGATGGCGAACAGCGCCAGCGGTAGCCCGATCAACAGCCCGACCTGGGTCTCCGACATGTGCAATTCGTCGTGCACCTGCGGGATCACCGGCGCCATGGCGAGGATCGTCATGCGCATGGCGACGCCTGCGAGCCAGAGCACGAACATGAGTCTGATGAGGCGGCCGACAGGAAGGCCGTCCCGGCTTGCGGCAGAGGTCATGGAATGGAAACCCGGCGTGGTTGGCCAACCTGCATCAGCGGGCGCAACGGCGCAAGAAACGGCGCCGCATCGCTGTTTTGCGCTTGCGAGGGCGATGTTACACTTGACAACCCCAGCCCCTACGAGTAGTGTAATGGCCATAGGAGATTCGTCATGGCCAAGCCAGTTTTAACCGCACCCCATTTCCACAACGAGGAAGCGGCCTTCGCATTTGTCGAGGCGCACCTGTGGCCGGAAGGCCCGGTCTGTCCGCACTGCGGAAATTGTGAGCAAAAGAGCATTGGCCGATTGACCGGCAAGACCAGCCGTCCGGGCCTGCGCAAGTGCTATGCCTGTCGCAAAACCTTTACCGTGCGCATAGGCAGCATCTTCGAGGATAGCCACTTTCCTCTGCACCTGTGGCTGCAAGCCATCCAGCTTATCGTGGCGAGCAAGAAAGGCATCTCTACTCGGCAGATACAGCGGACCTTCAATTGCAGCATGAAGACCGCATGGTTCCTGACCCACCGCATCCGCGAAATCATGAAGCCCGCGAATGACGGGATCGGCTCGCCGGTCGGTGGTGAGGGCAAGACCATTGAGGCAGACCTGACCTTCGTTGGCCGCAAGCCGGGCACCAAGGTTCGCGTCGGCCCGAGCCACAAGAACGCGGTTCTCTCGCTGGTCGAGCGAAACGGCACCGCGCGGTCGTTCCATGTCCCGAACGTTCGCGGCTCAACCCTGCACGCCGTCATCGACAGCCACGCTTCACGCAAGAGCGACCTTATGACCGATGAGGAAAACACCTTTGTTGGCATCGGCTGGAATTTTGCATCGCACGGCACCGTCAAACATCGTGTCGACGAATACGTGCGATATGAAGGGAACGGGCGCGTCGTCACCACCAATACCGTTGAAGGCTTCTTTTCGATCCTCAAACGAGGAATCTACGGCATATACCAGCACGTGAGCGAAGCTCACCTTCATCGTTATTTGAACGAATTTGATTTCCGCTATAGCAACCGCGAAAAGCTTGGCGTGAATGACATTGCACGCGCGTCGATTGCGTTGAAAGGCGCAAAGGGCCGGCGCCTTACCTACGAAACGACTCATTGAACGGAATGCGAAGGGCGAGCGGTATGAGCGATACCGTAAGCGCCATTGGTATCTGTACGATCCGCGGCAATTGCGATTCCCGTTTGATCGCTGACTAGCTGGAAGGCGGGTCAGGGGGGACTTCTAGCTTTGCCCCGAGTTCTTTCAATTGCAATTTGAGCAGGTGATTTACGACTTCGCCAATCGAAGCTCCGGCATATGTGTGACGAGCGAGGTGCAACAAATATGAATGAACCGGTTTTGGAACCGTCAATTTGAATGTCTCAGATTCTCCCTCCTTTGGAGGTCGCCCCTTAGCCGCCATCGCACGCCACACATGACTAAAAAGTCACTTATAATCGCATTATTAGTCTTGCCGGTCGACTCGACTCGTGGCATTCTGATTCGGTAAGGAAAAGGGCTCCCCCTTTCGGAGGAGCCCTTGGAAGTATGGCGAGCCGAGTTGGATTCGAACCAACGACCTAGGGATTACAAATCCCTTGCTCTCAAGACCTTGCGGGTTCCACTGAGCTACCGGCCCACCTAATCCATGAAGGCTTACGACCTTCACAGACGCCCTGGCCTCACGGCCGGGGCGTTTTGCTTATTGTAGATTCATTTCCCTGGCGCAAGGCTAAATGTGGTATAAATCCAACTTTGGAAGAAAAAACTCAACTGCATCCGGCACCCTGAGAAAAAAATTCTTTTCCGATCCGGACCGTATGCCAGTAATTGAGAAAAATATTCTTCACGGATAGACTCGCTAATCAGCGGCAAACACCACGGTAGTCCTCATGTCCCGCAAACCAGCATCAAAACCGGACGATTCGGCACAGTCGCAACGCTTCCTCGATACCGCCAAGGAAGTCGGCGCAGATCGCGATGAGGAAGCCCTGGAGCGTGCGCTTAAGAAGATCGCTCCAGAAAAGCGCCCGTCAAAACAGTCTTAGTTGACGCAGTTTTTTTCGACGACGAAGGGGGCCTCTAACTCCTTTGGTGGCTTCAGCTACGAGATTCATAAAAACGTGCGTATCCAAGAAATAGTTTGGATAAGCACGACGAATAGTATCCAGAGAATCCACAGACACTAGAACCGCCTCAGAGCCAGGCGTGTTTTTCATTTTTTTCTCAACTTCCAAATACTTTGCATTCGCCTGTACCGACTCACTCAGTTTGAAGGTCGTAACCTCGACCGATTTCTGGCTCGGATTAAGCTCAATCAAGAAATAATGGCTTTCGCCTTTGCCATGTAGGGGGTTTGAAAGAAATCTCATGGCTTGACCGTAAGCGCCGAGACGGTTTGCTAAATCAAGTCGTTGCGAAAGATCGCGAAGTTCCGACGCCATCTCGTGGTAAGAATCGGGGGTGCCGGGAACTGATTCAGTTTCCTCTCGAAATGCAAAGGCGGTGCTTGCGAGCGCAAAAAACCGCAACATTTCTTCATCGCCCTGGCTCGACTTAAGAGCCTGACGCTGGAGGGTGCCTACCGTTTCTACCGCAGTTGCCCATGCATGTTGCAAATGGGTCCGAATCTGCATTTCGATTTTGAGAGTGTTATAGGTCGTTTTCCGATCTGAATTGTATTTGTAGATAAGGTGAAAGCCACGGTAGCCTGAGGGCTTTGGGTGAAAGATGTAATCGTCGCATTGATGAAGCGGATGTTTGATTTCGCTTTGCCGGTACTCACGACCTAGCCGAGCGACCGCCTGAACCGATGACATCACCGCCCGGCACCCACCTAAATCTTGCATCTGTGAAAGCGTCATCGTCTTAAATCGATCAAGCTTGTATTCAATTGAGGACATGCGCTTGATTCGCTGCGCAATGATGCACTGGGTATCAATGCTCTTTGCTCGCCGCTTCAATCCAACGGTAAAGGTATTGAGCGGAAAACTGTGCGACGAACGCCAGTTATTCACGATGTCCAGGGCATCAAAATAGTCCGCCAGATATGCGTTCACTTCCGGGTAGGCGGTGGCGTCGCCACGGACGAGAATCTCGCCAGCCCAATTAACTCGTCTCTTGGTGTATTGCGGAACAACCCAAGTCATATCATCCAACCACGGCTCATCGTCCGCGCCAGAGAATCTCTCGGATTGAACGGCCGCGGGTATGGTAAGGGCGATCACGAATCACCCCCTAGAACCATACCACTGGTATTTGGGGTCGCCAAGTGTAACATCGCCCTTGCGAGCTTTATGGAACAAATATAGAACATTGCTTGAGGGAACCGTCATGTCCGACCTCGCGGCGGCAGAGCGCGCGCTTCACAAGACCTTCGGCTTCGAGGCCTTCCGGCCCGGCCAGGGCGACATCGTCACCGCCATCCTCGATGGCCGCGATGTGCTGGCGGTGATGCCGACCGGCAGCGGCAAGTCGCTGTGCTACCAGCTGCCGGCGCTCATTCGGGATGGTCTTACCATCGTGGTGTCGCCTTTGATCGCGCTGATGCGCAATCAGGTGGCGCAATTGCGTGGCTATGGCGTCGCCGCGGCGGCGCTCAACTCGGCGAACGATCCGGCGGAAAACCGCGCGATCCTCGATCAGATCGCGCGCGGCGAATTGCGCCTCGTCTATGTGGCGCCGGAACGGCTATTGAAATCGGACACGCTCGATTTTCTTAAAAAGGCCAAGGTCGCGTTGCTGGCGGTCGACGAGGCGCATTGCATTTCGCAATGGGGGCATGACTTCCGTCCCGAATATGCGGCGCTCGGCACCGTGCAGGCGGCGCTCGGCGGCGTGCAGACGGTGGCGTTCACCGCCACGGCGGACGCCGCCACGCGCGGCGATATTCAGGCGAAGCTGTTCAAGCGGCCGCCGGCCGTGTTCGTGCACGGTTTCGATCGGCCGAACCTGCGCTTGGCGATGCAGGCCAAAATCGGCGGCCGCAAGCAGGTTGCGGATTTCGTCAAAAATCATCCCGGCCAGAGCGGCATCGTCTATTGCGCGTCGCGGAGGAAGACCGAGGAACTGGCCGAATATTTGCGCCAGAGCAGCGTCAAGGCGCTGCCCTATCACGCCGGCATGGAGCCGCAGACGCGCTCGCGCAACCAGGATGTTTTCCTGCAAGAGGACGGCGTCGTCGTGGTCGCGACCATCGCGTTCGGCATGGGCATCGACAAGCCGGACGTGCGCTTCGTGCTGCACGCCGACATGCCATCCAATATCGAAAGCTACTACCAGGAGATCGGCCGCGCCGGCCGCGACGGACTGCCGGCCGACACGCTGACGCTCTACGGCATGGGCGACGTTCGCTTGCGGCGTTTGCAAATCGACGACAGCGATTCCTCCGACGAGCAGAAGCGCGTCGAGCGCCAGCGGCTCAACGCACTGGTGTCATTGTGCGAATCGCCGCGCTGCCGCCGGCAGACGCTGCTGACCTATTTCGGCGAGACCACCGAGCCATGCGGCAATTGCGATTTCTGCTGCGACGGCGCCGCGGTGATCGACGGCACCATCGCGGCGCAGAAGGCGCTCTCGGCCATCGTGCGCACCGGCGAGCGCTTCGGCACCGAGCATCTGACCAACGTGCTGATCGGCGATGACAGCGACGCGGTCTTGAGATTCGGCCACGATTGCCTGCCGACCTTCGGCGTCGGCAAGGAATACGGCAAGCAGGAATGGCGCTCGATCTTCCGCCAGCTCCATGGCGCCGGCATCATCGCGCTGGACATCACCGGCTACGGCACCTGGTCGGTCACCGACGCCGGCCGGCGCGTGCTCAAGGGCGCGGACAAAGTCACGCTGCGCAAGGACACGCTCAAGCCCGCCACGAAAAAAACCGCACGCGCGACCGCCAACGCCGCGGCGCTGGCCGACGGCGAGGCCGGCGACACGGCGCTGTTCGAGGCGTTGCGCCAGCGCCGCTCGGCCTTGGCCAAGGAGCAGCGCGTCGCCGCCTATGTGGTGTTCGCCGACAAGACCCTGATCGACATGGCGCGACGCAAGCCGGCGACAGCCGCCGAGATGGCCGCCGTGCACGGCGTCGGCGAAGCAAAACTGCGGCAATACGGCGATATTTTCCTCGACGTCATCCGGCAGCACGCGGCGGCCCAAGCCGCATAATTCTCGACGCCATCGCGAGGCGCGCAAACCCCGGTTTTGCCGGGGTTTCGCGATGTTGCACCCCATTCCGCGGTATGTTAGCAACGCGGCGATTTTCGCTAGTCTCGTGGGCTTTTCCGCGAGGCCGAGCGAATGTCCAAGTCCGGCTTGAATCCCAAGGGCTTGCGCGGGTCCGAGAAGGGGCCGCTGCCGAGCCTTTGGCAAAAATTCAAAGCTCCCGAGAGCACGCAAAAAGAGCGCAGAACTTTGGCCGCAGCAGAACCCATCGTCTCCGGCATGGCCGGCCGCTACGCGACCGGCTTGTTCGATCTCGCCCGTGAGACCGACGCCATCGACGCGGTGAAGGCCGATCTCGAACGCTTCGACGCGCTCATTGTCGAGAGCGCCGATCTCAATCGCCTGGTGCGCAGCCCGGTGTTTTCCGCCGACGAGCAGTTGCAGGCGCTGTCCGCCGTGCTCGACCGCGTCCGCATCGGCGGGCTCGCGGCGAAATTCCTCAAGCTCGTGACCACGAACCGCCGGCTGTTCGCGGTGCGCGACATGGTGCGGGCGTATCGCGAGATGGTCGCCAAGCACAAAGGCGAGGCCATCGCCGAAGTCACGGTTGCCGAACCGCTCAAGGACGAACACTTAAGCGCGCTGCGCTCGGCGCTCAAATCGGTCAGCGGCAAGGACGTCGACCTCGCCATCAAGGTCGATCCCGCGATCATCGGCGGTCTGGTTGTCAAGCTCGGCAGCCGCATGGTCGACACCTCGCTGCGCACCAAGCTCAATGCCATCAGGCACGCGATGAAAGAGGCCCGCTAATGGATATCCGCGCCGCGGAAATTTCCGCAATCCTCAAGGACCAGATCAAGAATTTCGGCCAGGAGGCCGAAGTCTCCGAAGTCGGCCAGGTGCTCTCGGTCGGCGACGGCATCGCGCGCGTCTACGGCCTCGACAACGTGCAGTCCGGCGAAATGGTCGAGTTCGAGAGCGGCGTCAAAGGCATGGCGCTCAATCTCGAAGCCGACAATGTCGGCATCGTGATCTTCGGCACCGACCGCGAGATCAAGGAAGGTCAGACCGTCAAGCGCACCCGCGCCATCGTCGAAGTTCCGGTCGGCAAAGGCTTGCTCGGCAGGGTCGTCGACGCGCTCGGCGAGCCGATCGACGGCAAGGGGCCGATCAAGGCCGACCACAAGGCGCATGTCGACGTGAAAGCGCCCGGCATCATTCCGCGCAAATCGGTGCACGAGCCGATGGCGACGGGGCTCAAGGCGATCGACGCGCTGATCCCGATCGGCCGCGGCCAGCGCGAATTGATCATCGGCGACCGTCAGACCGGCAAGACCGCGATCGCGCTCGATACCATCCTCAACCAGAAATCGCTCAACACCTCGAGCGACGAGAAGGTCAAGCTCTATTGCATCTACGTCGCGATAGGACAGAAGCGTTCGACGGTGGCGCAGTTCGTCAAGGTGTTGGAAGAGAACGGCGCGCTCGACTATTCGATCGTGATCGCCGCGACGGCGTCGGATCCGGCGCCGATGCAGTATCTGGCGCCGTTTTCCGGCTGCACCATGGGCGAATATTTCCGCGACAATGGCATGCACGCGGTGATCATCTATGACGATCTGTCCAAGCAGGCGGTCGCCTATCGCCAGATGTCGCTGTTGCTGCGCCGGCCGCCGGGCCGCGAAGCCTATCCGGGCGACGTGTTCTATCTGCATTCGCGGCTGCTCGAACGCGCCGCCAAGATGAACGACGAGAACAAGGCCGGCTCGCTGACCGCGCTGCCGGTGATCGAGACACAAGCCAACGATGTGTCGGCCTATATCCCGACCAACGTCATCTCCATCACCGACGGCCAGATCTTCCTCGAGACCGATCTGTTCTATCAGGGCATCCGCCCGGCGGTGAACGTCGGCCTGTCGGTGTCGCGCGTCGGCTCCGCGGCGCAGACCAAGGCGATGAAGAAGGTCGCCGGCCGCATCAAGGGGGAGCTCGCGCAATACCGCGAGATGGCGGCCTTCGCGCAGTTCGGCTCCGATCTCGACGCCACCACCCAGCGCCTGCTCAACCGCGGCTCGCGGCTCACCGAGCTGCTCAAGCAGCCGCAATTCTCGCCGTTGCGCATGGAGGAGCAAGTCTGCGTCATCTATGCCGGCGTCAACGGCTATCTCGATCCGTTGCCGGTCGACCGCATACGCGCCTTCGAAGACGGTCTGCTTGGCACGCTGCGCAACCAGCATGCCGATATTCTCAAAACCATCGCCGAGTCGCGCGACCTCGACGATGCGACGGCTGGCAAGCTCAAGGGCGCCGTCGAGAGCTACGCCAAGACGTTCGCGTAACGGACGACGGACGACAGACAACGGACAACGGAGGACAGATGAACGGGTGATCGAAGACTGAGCGGAAGAGCCAAATTCCGTCGTCCGTCGTCTGTCCTCCGTCGTCAGACCCATGCCCTCGCTCAAAGACCTGCGCAACCGTATCGCCGCCACCAAGGCGACGCAGAAAATCACCAAGGCCATGCAGATGGTCGCGGCGTCGAAGCTGCGTCGTGCGCAAGCCGCGGCCGAGGCGGCGCGTCCCTATGCCAGCCATATGGACACGGTGCTCGGCAATATCGCGGCGTCGGTGGCCGGCCTCGACGCGGCGCCGCGGCTGTTGCGCGGCACCGGCAGCGACGAGAAGCATTTATTGCTGGTCTGCACTGCCGAACGCGGTCTGTGCGGCCCTTTCAACACCGCGATCGTGCGGCTCGCCCGCGAGCGCGCCAGCGCGCTGATCGCCGAGGGCAAAGAGGTCAAGTTCTTCTGCGTCGGCCGCAAGGGTTACGATCAGCTGCGCCGGCTCTATGCCCAGCAGATCGTCGAACTGGTCGATCTGCGCTCGGTACGCGCGTTGCGGTTCGAGAACGCCGAAATGATCGCCGAGAAGATCATCGCGCTGTTCGACAAGTTCGAATTCGACGTCTGCACGCTGTTCTACTCGCGTTTCCGCTCGGTGATCGCGCAGATCCCGACCGCGCAGCAGATCATTCCGCCGGTGTTCGAAGCCAACGCCGCCGAAGCTCTGGGCGGCGCAGTCTATGAGTTCGAGCCGGACGAAGAGGATATCCTCAAGGAACTTTTGCCGCGCAATCTCGCGGTGCAGATTTTCCGGGCGCTCATCGAGAATTCAGCGTCGTTCTACGGCGCGCAGATGTCGGCGATGGATAACGCCACGCGCAACGCCGGCGAGATGATCCGCAAGCAGACGCTCAAATACAACCGCACCCGCCAGGCGATGATCACCAAGGAACTGATCGAGATCATCTCCGGCGCAGAAGCTCTGTAACAAGCACTGGCGCTGTAAACCATTTTAAAGAGGGCCATGATGGCGAAAGCAGTTGGACGCATCACCCAAGTCATCGGCGCAGTCGTCGACGTGCAGTTCGAGGACCACCTGCCGGCGATTCTCAACGCGTTGGAGACCAAGAACCAGGGCAACCGCCTCGTGCTCGAAGTCGCCCAGCATCTCGGCGAGTCGACCGTGCGCACCATCGCCATGGATACCAGCGAAGGTCTGGTGCGCGGCCAGGAAGTATCCGACACCGGCCAGCCGATCAGCGTGCCGGTCGGCGCCGGCACGCTCGGCCGTATCATCAACGTGATCGGCGAACCGGTCGATGAGGCCGGCCCGGTGCCGCACCAGGAGACGCGTCCGATCCATCAGGAGGCGCCGTCCTACACCGATCAGTCGACCGACGCGGCCATCCTGGTCACCGGCATCAAGGTCGTCGACTTGCTGGCGCCCTATGCCAAAGGCGGCAAGGTCGGCCTGTTCGGCGGCGCCGGCGTCGGCAAGACCGTCATCATCATGGAATTGATCAACAACATCGCCAAGGCGCACGGCGGCTATTCGGTATTCGCCGGTGTCGGCGAGCGCACACGCGAGGGCAACGACCTCTATCACGAGATGATCGAGTCGGGCGTCAACAAGGACCCGCACAAGGGTTCGGTCGAAGGCTCGAAATGCGCACTGGTCTACGGCCAGATGAACGAGCCGCCGGGCGCCCGCGCCCGCGTCGGTCTGTCAGGCCTGACGGTCGCCGAATATTTCCGCGACCAGGGGCAGGACGTGCTGTTCTTCGTCGACAATATCTTCCGGTTCACCCAGGCCGGCTCGGAAATGTCGGCGCTGCTCGGCCGTATTCCTTCGGCGGTGGGTTACCAGCCGACGCTTGCCACCGACATGGGCGCGCTGCAGGAGCGCATCACCACCACCACCAAAGGCTCGATCACATCGGTGCAGGCGATCTACGTACCGGCCGACGATCTGACCGATCCGGCGCCGGCGACCTCGTTCGCGCATCTCGACGCCACCACGGTGCTGTCGCGCTCGGCGGCGTCGGTGCAGTCGGCGACGTCTTCCTCGGCGTCTTTGATCTCGCTGGCGAGCGTCGCCATGTCGAAGTCTTCCCGCGCCACGGCGCTGTCG
>DATHHM010000297.1:0-11912 GCA_035317145.1 Xanthobacteraceae bacterium
TTTGAGACATAGGAGTAGCGCCATGCGTAACCTTATTCTGGCAACCGCCGCTTTTGCCGCGATCGCAGCCGCAACCCCGGCCCACGCCGACATGGTCGGTGCCGCGGCCGGCGCGGGCGTCGGTCTTGTGGTCGCGGGTCCCGTCGGCGCGGTGGCCGGCGGCGTCGTCGGCGCGGTCTACGGCAAGCCGTTCTGGGGCCCGTCGATCAGCAGGGGCCATTGCTGGACCGACAACAGCTTCCACCGTCATTGTAATCACTGGTCGGGGCGCTGATATTTCATCCGCCCCCCACGAAGCGGGGGAGGAAGTTTCATTCTTCCTTATATCCGTACGCCTGCGCGTTGCCGGTTGAGCCGTAATATTTGTACGGCAGGAATTTGCCCGACATCGAGAGCCGCACTCGGTCCCCCTTGGGATCGGGTTGCCGCTCCATCTGTAAATCGAAGTCGATGGCCGACATGATGCCGTCGCCGAATTCCTCTTCGATCAGCACCTTCAGCGCCGGGCCGTTGACCATCACCAACTCGTAGAAGCGGTAGATCAGCGGGTCCGTCGGCGGCATCGGCGATCCGCGGTTCGGCACCTCGTTGAGCAGCACCTGCTCGCTCTTGCTCAGGCCGAACATTTCCGCAGCCTTGGCGGCCTGCGGCTTGGTCATTTTCATCTGACCGAGCACCGCGCCCGTGATCAGCACCGGCGACATGCCGCCGATCTCGTCGCAGATATATTTCCAGGTCCAACCCTTCTCGCGCTTGATGTCGAGCAGCTTTTCGGTGAGTTCGGCTCGTGTCATGGACGACCTCCTGTGGTTCGGCGTGGCTTGTGCTCGAAATACGAGCAATTGCCGTGCCAACAGGCGACCTGTCATTCCGGGGCCGAGCGCAGCGAGGAGCCCGGAATCCATAACCCCTGCGCTGGGATTATGGATTCCGGACTCACGCTTCGCGTGATCCGGAATGACGATTAGCGCGGCACCACGCCGTCGCGGCCGACATTGATGCGGCCGATATTGAAGCTGCCGTCCGGCTGCTTGGTCGCCGCCACCACCGTGAAGGCGACGCCAGGCTTGACCGCGCTCATGTCGGCGATTTCGTAGCGCACGATCGGCACGTCGGGGCCGACGATGATTTTCTTGTCGCCGTCCTTGTACTTGACGGTAATCACCGGGCCATCGACGCCCGTGACGGCATTGCCGACGGTGCCATTGGTCATCGTGCTGTTGGGCGCGCCATCCCAGGGCCGAAAGCCTTCGCCGGTGCCGCGCATCGACTCGGCAAAAATGTGCACCTCGATGGCCTTTTGCGAGCCGTCGGGCTGCGGCATTGCTCCGCTGCCGATGAAGTCGCCGTCCTTGATGTCGGCCATCGACGCTTTCACCACGGCGACGACCAGCATCTTGTCGGCGAGGTTGATCTTGAGTTCATCGCCCTTGTCCGACTTCGCCGTCACCGTATTGCCGTCGACCTTCTCGATGACGCCGCGCAGGCGTACGGTTTGCGGCGCCTGCGCCAGCGCCGCCGTCGCCGCGAGCGCGGCGACGAAGAAAAGTGCGGCGCGGATTGCCGTCGGTCTCATAATCGCCTCCGTTGGCTTACATCGGCGGATCGACGCCGCCGGCGCTCACCGTGGCGCCAGGCGCTTCCAGCGTACCGTCGGGCAGCTTCTTGGCGGCGACGATGAAGATTTTCGCGCCCGGCTTGACGTCGGCCGCCGAGCCCGGTGCGAACATGACGACCTTGACGTTATCCGCCACGATGAAGGTCTTGTCGCCGTCCTTGTATTTCAGCACCAGCTTCTTGCCGTCGGTGACGGCGACCTCGCTGTCGACATTGGCATTGGTCATGGTGCTGCCGGGCATGAGATCCCACGGCCGGTGGCCTTCGCCGGTGCCGCGCGCGGCTTCCGGGAAGATGTGGATCTCGACCGCCTTCTGGGTGCCGTCCGGCTGCGGCATGGCGGTGATGCCGACGAACAGGCCCTGCTTGACGTCGGCGATCGTCTTGCCGACGACGGTGCGGATCACCGCGTTGTCGGCGAGCTTGACCTTCACGTCGGCGCCGTCGCGCGGCTTCACGTCGAGCATGGAGCCGTCCACGCTTTGGATGGTGCCGCGCACGCGCACCACGTCCGGCGCCTGCGCCAGCGCCGCGGTCGTAACGACCGCGGCGCCGATGGCGAAGACGGCGCTCAATACTGTCTGTCTCATCTCACGCTCCAGTGATGGTTGGATGCTTCAGCGCCACACGCCGACATCGCCGTAGGCGACGTTCGGTGCTTCCAGCGTGCCGTCGTCGAGCTTCTTCGCCGCGGCGACGAAGATTTTCTGGCCGGCCTTGAGATCGCTTGTCGCCGCCTTCTTGTAGGTGACGATGATGGTTGCCGGCGTCACCAGGATCTTCTTGTCGCCGTCCTTGTACTTGACCGTGACCGTTTGACCGTCGGTGCCGGCGACTTGTTCGGCCACCGTGGCGTTGGTCATGGTCGAATTGGGCTCGAGGTCCCAGGGCCGATGGCCTTCGCCGACACCGCGCATCGCCTCGGGGAAGATCAGGATCGCCACCGCCTTCTGGCTGCCGTCGGGTTGCGGCATGGCGGTCACGGCGATGTAGGAGTCCGCCTTGATATCGGCGAGCGAGGCCTTCACCACCTCGTTCACTGGTGCGTTGTCGGCGAGCTTGATTTTCATCTCGGCGCCGTCGCGCGACTTCGCCGTCAGCATCGGCGCGCTGACGTTTTCGAGGGTGGCGCGCACGCGCACCATTTGCGGCGCCTGGGCCGCGGCAAAGGAAGTTGCAAAAAGCAGGGCTACGGCGCTCGCGCCCAACGTCCTCATCATCGTCATCGTGATCCTCCCAAAGGGTTGCCAGTTCACGCCACAAGCTAAAGGCCTTGGCGGCTGGACTTTGAAACCCCGAAGCCGGCTACGTTATTCCTGTGGGCTCGACGGCGGAAGGCCCGAGATCGGCTTCGGCCAGGGCCCGCAGTTCCGCGGTCACTTCGGGTTTTTTGCCGAACCACAGCTCAAAACCGCGCACTGCCTGATGCAGCAGCATGCCGAGCCCGTCGGCGGTGCGCAGGCCTTTGGCTTTTGCCGTTTTGATCAGCGGCGTGACCAGGGGCACATAGACCAGGTCGGCGACAATGGCGTGACTGGGCAGTCGCCCAATATCGGCCTCGAGTTCCGGCTGCCCGACCATGCCGAGCGTGGTGGTGTTGACAAACAAGGTCGCGTCGCCGAGCAGGTCGTTCAACTGTTCCCACGGGGCGACCTGCAGACGCTCGAGGAAGCGCTGGCGCAACGCTTCGGCGCGTTCCGGGGTGCGATTGACGACAGTGATGTGCTCGACCCTGCGCGTCAGCAGCGCATAGACGACCGCGTGCGCCGCGCCGCCGGCGCCGAGCACGACCGCGTTATCGAGCCCGCGATCCCATTGCGGCGCGCAGGCGTCGAGATTGTTCAAAAAACCTTCGACGTCGGTATTGGTCGCATGCAAAAAACCACCGGCGATCCACAGCGTGTTGGCGGCGCCGATCGCTTTGGCGTGCTCGTCCGGCAGCGAAAAGGCCAGCGCCTTTTCCTTGTGCGGCAGCGTGACATTGGCGCCGACATAATCGCGCGCGGCAAGCGATTGCACGAAGGCTTCGAATTCGTCCGGCGGCACCGCCTCGCGGCGGTATTCGCCGGCGATGCCGTAGGTTTTCAGCCAGTAGTTATGAATGAGCGGCGAGCGCGAATGTTCGACCGGCCATCCGATGATGCAAGCGGCGCGGACGGGCGCGGTCACGCCTCATCCACCACGGTGTTGCGCAGGATGCCGATCTGCGGGCATTCGACCTCGATGGTGTCGCCCGGCTTCAGCCACACCGGCGGATCGACCTTTGGGCCCTTCTTCACCGGCGTGCCGGTGCAGATGACGTCGCCGGCTTTGAGCGTCATGAACGTGGTGGTGTAGGCGATGATGTCGGCGAACGAGAAGATCATGCTTTCCGTGGTGTCGTCCTGGGTGACCTCGCCGTTCTTGCGCACGGTGAGATGCAGCGGCTTGCCCGGGTCGAACTCGGTTTCGATCCACGGCCCGATGCCGCCGGTGGCATCGAAATTCTTGCCCTGGGTGACGTTGAACTGGCCGTGCCGCGTCCAATCGCGGATGGTGCCTTCGTTGGCGAGCGTGATGCCGGCGATCAGTCCGAGCGCTTGCTCTCTCGGCACGTGCTTGCAGTCGCGGCCGATCACGATGGCGATCTCGCCTTCGTAGTCGAGTTGCTCGGAGATTTTCGGCCGGACGAGCTTTTGGCCGGAGCCGACCATCGAGTTCGGCGCGCGATAGAACATGCTCGGATATTTCGGATTGTTGGTGACATTATAGTCGGCGCCGCGGTTGGCATAATTGATGCCGATGCAGAGGATTTTTTCCGGCGCCAAGAGCGGCGGCAGCAATTCGACCTCGCCGAACGGCACGTCGGGGCGCACGCCTGCGGCGGCGGATTTTGCCTCGTCCAGCGCCTGGGCGCGGAACACGTCGACCAGGGTGGCGAAGCGGCTGAGCCGCGAGCGCAGATCGACGATGCCCTCGCCGACGACCGCGCCAAAGCTCGGCCGGCCGCGCATATTGTAGCTTGCAAGGCGCATGTCGCTGTCTCCTTTATTGCCGCGGGCAGGCGGCTTTTGTATTTTGCTTTGGACGATGTGTTAAGAGTCATCGCCCAAACCGTCAACGGCCATGAAGCGGCACGATGCCCGTCCATAAGCCGGTTTTCGACCCGCCGTTCAATGTGGTGCGTGCGAGCCATGTCGAGCTCGGCGTGCGCGACATCAAGCGCTCGCGCGCCTTTTATGTCGATTGCCTTGGGCTTCTGGTCAGCGACGAGACCGACGACGCGCTTTACCTGCGCGGCGTCGAGGAGCGCAACCATCATTCGATCGTGCTGCGGCGCGGCCGCGAAGCCGACGTGCGCGCGCTCGGCTTCAAGCTCGCCAGCGAAGACGACGTCGACCGCGCCGCGGCCTGGTTCGCCCGCCGCAACCTGCCGACGGCGTTTCCCGACGTGCCGCATCAGGGCCGCACGCTGCGCACCGCCGATGTCTTCGGAATGCCGCTCGACCTCTATGCGCGGATGGATCAGAGCCCATCCATGCTGCAAAAATACGGCGCGCATCAGGGCGCCCGCATCCAGCGCATCGATCATCTCAACTGCTTCACGCCGGACGTGCAGGCGAGCTACGACTTCTATGCGGCGCTCGGCTTCCGCCTCACCGAATATTCCGAAACCGACGGCGCCGATCCAAAGCTGTGGGCGGTGTGGCTGCAGCGCAAGGGCAACGTCCACGATCTCGCTTTCACCAACGGCGTCGGCCCGCGGCTGCACCATGTCGGAGTGTGGACCGCGGGCGTGCTCGACATCATCCACATCTGCGACGTGATGGCGACCTCCGGCTATCTGGCGAATATGGAACGTGGCCCCGGCCGCCACGGCATTTCCAACGCGTTCTTTCTCTATATCCGCGACCCCGACGGCCACAGGGTCGAGCTGTTCACCTCGGACTACCTCACCGTCGATCCCGATCACGTCCCGGTCCGCTGGTCGCTGACCGACCCGCAGCGGCAGACATTATGGGGCCACCCGGCGCCGGCCTCGTGGTTCGAGCAAGGCTCGTTGTTCACCGGCGTCGCGCCGCGAGAGCCCACGCTCGCCGCGCAACCGATCGTGGCGCATTGATGAAAGCGCTTTTCATCGACTGCAACGATCAACTGGCTCCCGTTTGGGAAAGCGTCGCGCGTGCCGATGATCCGCCGATCGACATCAACCGTAAGCCGTTCGAGCGCACCGAGCTGCCGCGGCTGCTCAACGGCTACGACATCTGCATCGATGACCATTCCTACATGCCGACGGAGCTGGTCGCGCAATGCGACGCGCTCAAGCACATCGTCTTTCTCGGCACCGGCGCGTCGAGCTACATGAATGTCGCCGAGCTCGAGGCGCGCGGCGTTCGCGTCCACACCATCAAGGGCTACGGCGATATCGCGGTCGCCGAGCACACCATCGCGCTGATGCTGGCCGCGAGCCGCGACGTCGCCCGCATGGATCGCCAGGTGCGCGCCGGCACCTGGCTGACGCGCGAAGGCGTCCAGCTTAACGGCAAGACGCTCGGTATCATCGGTCTCGGCGGCATCGGCCGCGAGGTGATGCGCATCGGCCGCGGTCTCGGCATGGAGGTGATCGCCTGGAACCGCACGCCGCTGCCCGGCGAGCCGCTCGTTGCGCTCGACGAGCTTTTGGCGCGGTCCGACGTGATCACGCTGCATCTTGCGCTCAACGACGAGACGCGCGGATTTTTAGGCGCCGCGCAGGTGGCGCGGATGAAGCCGGGCGTCGTCCTGATCAACACCGCGCGCGGCGCCTTGGTCGACGAGAACGCGCTGATCGAGGGCCTGCGTAGCGGCCGCATCCGCCATGCCGGCCTCGACGTGTTCCACGCCGAGCCGCTCAAAGCCGACCATCCGCTTGCCGGCATGGACAATGTCACGCTGTCCGCCCATGCCGGGTTCCGCACGCTGGAGGCCTCGCAAACCTTGCTGCGGCGGGCCATCGATATTGTGCGCGGAATCCTGGGCATGCCGGCGGTGGCATAAGCAGCCCGCCGATGCTATCAATACGTGTGTGACGCCGCGTTGCCGGACCCTCATGGAACGTTATCTCGACATCAGTCTGCGCGTGAATGGCGAGGACGTGCGCGAGCGCGTCGAGGCGCGGAAAACCCTGGTCGATTTTCTGCGCGACGATTTGGGCCTCACGGGCAGCCATATCGGCTGCGAGCAGGGCGTGTGCGGTGCTTGTACGGTTATGCTCGATGGCGCCGTGGTGCGCGGCTGCCTCGTGCTCGCGGTGCAATGCGATGGCGCCGAGGTCGCGACCATCGAGGGGATTTCCGATTCCGGCGCCATCGCCGACCTGCAGGACGCGTTCCAGCGGCGCAACGCCCTGCAATGCGGCTTCTGCACCCCTGGCATGCTGATCGGCGCTAGCGATCTGCTCGGCCGCGGCGGCGTGCCGAGCCGCGACGCCATCCGTGAACATCTCTCCGGCAACTACTGTCGCTGCACCGGCTATCAGGCTATCGTCGACGCAATCGAATCCGTCGCCCAAGTGCGGGCTGGAAAGGCAGGCTGACCATGAACGAACACGCAAACCCGGCGACGCTGTCGGCTCAGGCCGACGAGCTCGAAGAGCGGATGATGCACGAACTCGGTGAGCGCATCGCCACCAAATCGGTGCTGTTCCGCATGGCCGACGGCAAAGTCGAGATGGAGAACGGCGCGGCGCTCAAAGCCGCCAACCCGGACAAATATTTCCTGATGGGCGCCGATGCGCGGCTGCCGAAAATGCCGAAGAAGCCGACGCTGATCGATTTCTTCAACAATCGCTTCGCTTCGCTCAATCACCTTTTGCAAAGCGCGACGCATGCGCTCAAGGGCGGCCACAGCGAGAAGATCGTACTCGCTTGTCTCCTCCACGACATCGGCGTGGCAGGCTTTATCCGCTGCGACCACGGTTATTGGGGCGCGCAGATGATCGAGCCCTATGTCGACGAGGAAGTGAGCTGGGCGGTGCGCACGCATCAGGCGCTGCGCTTCTTCCCCGATGCTTCGGTCGGCTACGAATATCCGGAGATGTACATCAAATATTTCGGCGCCGACTATAAACCGGAGCCGTACATCGTCGCCGAATACGAGCGCGCTAAGAAGCACAAATATTACATGACCTCGCGCATGATCTGCGTGAACGACATCTATTCGTTCGACCCCAACGCCAAGGTCGATCTCAACGATTTCGTCGACATCATCGGCCGCAACTTCAAGCAGCCCGAGGAAGGCCTCGGCTTCGACGATTCGCCGTCGGCGCATATGTGGCGCACCCTGATGTGGCCGACGCGGTTCCTCTGACCTTCACCCTCCCCTGCAGGGGGAGGGCAGGCCGCGCAGCGGCCAGGGTGGGGACGTGTATGCACAGCCCCACCCCGCGTCGCTTCGCGACGCGTCCCTCCCCCTGCAGGGGAGGGTATAAAGGGGCGAAATGAAAATCGCCGACGATCAGCCGTCCGGTCTCACCGCCCTCGACCGGCCGAATTCCTATATCGGCCGCTCGGTGCCGCGGCCCAATCTGGCGCGGCTGACCCAAGGCCGCGGCCAATATGTCAGCGACGTGGTGCTGCCGCGCATGGCCCATGTCGCCTTCGTGCGCTCGCCGCATGCGCATGCCCGGATCAAAAACATTGCGACGGCGGAGGCGAAGCAGGCGCCGGGCGTGATCGCGGTCGTCACCGGCGTCGAGCTGGCAAAAGTGATCACGCCGTGGGTCGGCGTGCTCACCCATCTCAAGGGCATCAAATCGGCGCCACAGCACGCCATCGCGGTCGAGCGCGCCTGCTGGCAGGGCGAGGCGGTGTGCGCCGTCGTCGCCAAAAGCCGCGCCGAAGCCGAAGACGCTGCCGCGCTGGTCGATGTCGGCTACGAGGTGCTCGCCGCCGTGACGGACGCGGAAACCGCGCTCGATGCCAAGACGCCGGTGATCCATCCCGAGCTTGGTGACAATCTCACCTTCGAGCGGATATTGAACGCCGGCGACCCGGACAAAGGTTTTGCCGAAGCCGATGCGATTGTGGAAACGACTTTCGTGTTCGGCCGCCACACCGGCGTCACCAACGAGGCGCGCGCCATCGTCGCCGATTGGAATCCGGGCGAGCAGCGCCTGACGGTGTATCAGGGCACCCAGGCGCCGCACATGATGCAGAACCTGTTCGCCAAGCACCTTGGGCTCGAAGAGTACCAGGTGCGCGTGCTCACGAAAGACGTCGGCGGCTCGTTCGGCATCAAGGTGCACACTTATGCCGACGAGATGGCGGTGGTCGCGCTGGCAAAGCTGCTGAAGCGGCCGGTCAAATTCATCGCCGACCGCTTCGAGAGTTTTGTCACCGACATTCATGCGCGGGACCATCGGGTCAAGGCACGCATCGGCGTCAGGAAAGATGGCACGATTACCGCGTTCGAGATCGACGACCTGACCGGCATCGGGCCGTATTCGGTTTATCCGCGCACCAGCGGTATCGAGGCCAACCAGGTGGTGAATCTGGTCGGCGGGCCGTACACCTGCCCGAACTATCGCGCCCGCGCCCGCGTCGTATTCCAAAACAAGAATGTCATGTGCCAGTACCGCGCCGTCGGCCATCCGATCGCGACCGCGGTGACCGAAGGTTTGGTCGAGCTTGCCGCGGTGAAGATCGGCATGGACCCGGCGGAGCTGCGGCGGCGCAATCTGTTTGCCGATAACGCCTACCCGGCGGTGAGCGCCGCCGGCCTGAAATTCGAGGGCCTGTCGCACCACGCTTCGCTCGACAAAATTCTCAAAATGATGGATTACGCCGCGCTGCGCGCCGAGCAGGGGCGCTTGCGCGAGCGCGGCATCCAGCGCGGCATCGGCTTTGCCTCGTTCATCGAGGTGACGAATCCCTCCGCCGCGTTTTACGGCGTCGGCGGCGCGCGCATCACGTCGCAGGACGGCGCCACCGTGAAGCTCGATGCCACCGGCGCCATTTTCATCCACTCCGGCGTCACTGAGCAGGGCCAGGGCGCCGAGGCGGTGCTGGCGCAATGCGTCGCCAGCTCCTTCGGCGTGCCGATCGAGCGCGTCCGCGTGATCACCGGCGACACCGACAACACGCCCTATGGCGGCGGCACCTGGGCGTCGCGCGCCGCCGGCATCGGCGGCGAGGCCGCCTGGCAGGCCGGCAAAGCGTTGCGCGGCAACGTGCTCGCCGCCGCCGCCTCGATCCTGCAGGCCGATCCGAAGGCGCTCGATATCCGGGCTGGCGTGGTGGTCGATGCCGACACCGGCCGCGAGCGCATGGGCCTCGATGAGGTGGCGCGCGTGGTCTATTTCCGCCCCGACACCTTGCCGCCCGGCTTTCAGGCCGAGTTTCTGGTGACGCGTCATTACGTACCGCGCGCCTGGCCGTTCGCCTTCACCAACGGCGTGCAGGCGTCCTATCTCGAAGTCGACACCCGGATCGGCGCGGTGAAGCTCTTGCGGCACTGGTGCGTCGAGGATTGCGGCACCGTCATCAATCCGCAGCTGGTCGACGAGCAGATCCGCGGCGGCATCGTGCAGGGCATCGGCGCCGTGCTGTTCGAGCATTGCCGCTATGACGACAGCGGCCAGTTCCTCAACGCCACCATGATGGACTACCTCGTGCCGATGGCCGGCGAGATGCCGGATATGGAGATCGGCCACGTGGTGACGCCGACCGCGGATTCCGAGCTTGGCGCCAAGGGTGCGGGCGAGGCCGGCACCGCCGGCGCGCCGGCCTGCATCATGAACGCCATCAATGACGCGCTGCGCCCGCTCGGCGCCGCGGTCATCACGCAGATGCCGGTCACGCCGGAACTGGTGTTGCGCGCGTTGCGGGGGTAATCCTCCCCGGGATGCCCTCCGTCTCCAAACCAAAAATCGTTGCCATGATCGTCGGCTCGGCGATCATCATGCAGCAGATCGATTCCACCGTGGTCACCACGGCGCTGCCGCAGATGGCGATCTCGCTGCATTCCGATCCGATACGCTTGAGCGTCGCCGTCACTGCCTATCTGCTCAGCCTCGCGGTGTTCGTTCCGGTCAGCGGCTGGGCGGCGGATCGGTTCGGCGGCCGCACCATCTTTCGCGCCGCCATCGCGATATTCACGCTGGGCTCGATCCTGTGCGGGCTGAGCGGCAATATCGTCGAGCTGACCGCGGCGCGGGTGCTGCAAGGCCTCGGCGGCGCCATGATGGTGCCGGTCGGACGCCTGGTATTGTTTCGCAGCGTCGAGAAAACTGCGCTGATAGCCACCATGGCCTATCTGCAGGTGCCGGCGCAGCTCGGCCCGGTGCTCGGGCCGCCGATCGGCGGCTTCATCACGACGTATTTCTCCTGGCGCTGGATCTTTCTGATTAACGTGCCGCTCGGCATCCTCGGCATAATTCTGGTGACGATGTTCTTCGACAATCCGAAGGAGGACACGCAGCGGCCGTTCGACTGGCTCGGCTTCGTGCTCACCGGCGCGGCGCTGTTCTGCCTCATGTACTCCATCGAGGCGTTCGGCCGCGGCCGCGGCAACATCACCGAACTTGTCGTCCTGCTGGTGCTCGGCGTCGTGTTTGGCACGCTGGCGCTGCGCCACCTGTGGCGCTCGCCACATCCTTTGCTCGATCTTTCCGTTTTTCGCATCGCCACGTTTCAAACCAGCATCACCGGCGGCTCGCTGTTCCGCGCCGGCGCCGGCTCGCTGGTTTTCCTGTTGCCGCTGTTGCTGCAAGTGGTGTTCGGCCTCTCAGCCTTCGCCTCCGGCACGATTACTTTCGCCACCGCGCTCGGCTCGATCTCGATGAAGCTGACGGCCCGGCCTATTCTGCGGCGCTTCGGCTTCCGCGCCGTCCTTATCGTCAACAGCGTGATCAGCGCTGCGACCATCGCCATGTGTATATTGTTCACATCGGCGACGCCGATACCGGTCATTTTCGCATTGTTGCTGATCGCGGGCTTTTTCCAGTCGCTGCAATTCACCGCGACCCAGGCCATGACCTACGCCGACGTGGAGCAGCCGCAGATGAGCTCGGCGACCAGCATTGCCAGCATGTCGCAGCAATTGAGCCGCGGTTTTGGCATCGCGTTCGTCGCGGCATTGCTGAACCTGTCGCTCGCCTGGCGCGGCGCCGAAAATCTCGGCCTGCCCGATTTCACCGTGGCCTTTGCCGGCGCGGCGATCCTGGCGCTGCTCAACTTTCCGTTCGGCTGGGTGCTGCGCCACGATGCCGCCGCCGAAGTCAGCGGCCATCGGCCGGAAGGTGTCGTTTAACCGAACTGCCCGGCGCGGTTCGGTAA
>DATHHM010000298.1:0-10399 GCA_035317145.1 Xanthobacteraceae bacterium
AGACCAGGACAGGTTCGCCGTGGGGTCGCAGAACAAGGCCGAGGCCGCCCAGAAGGCCGGCAAGTTCAAGGACGAAATCACGCCGGTGACGATCAAGAGCCGCAAGGGCGACGTGGTGGTCGATGCCGACGAATATCCCAAACACGGCACCACGCTCGAAGCGGTCGGCAAGTTGCGGCCGGCCTTCGACAAGGAAGGCACGGTCACTGCTGCTAATGCGTCAGGCATCAATGACGGCGCCGCCGCCGTGGTGCTGATGACGGCAAGCGAGGCACAAAAGCTCGGCAAGACGCCGCTCGCCCGCATCGTGTCATGGGCGCAGGCCGGCGTCGATCCGAAGATCATGGGCACCGGCCCGATCCCGTCCTCGCGCGCGGCGCTCAAGAAGGCCGGCTGGAATGTCGGCGATCTCGATCTCATCGAAGCCAACGAGGCGTTCGCGGCGCAGGCCTGCGCCGTCAACAAGGACCTCGGCTGGGATACCGGCACGGTCAACGTCAACGGCGGCGCCATCGCCATCGGCCATCCGATCGGCGCCTCGGGCGCCCGCGTGCTGGTGACGCTGCTCTACGAGATGGGCAAGCGCGATGCCAAGAAGGGCCTCGCCACGTTGTGCATCGGCGGCGGCATGGGCATTGCGATGTGCGTGGAAAGATAGAGAACAGACGACGGATAACGGATGAAGGGCGGCGATAATCCGTCGTCCGTCCTCCGTCGTCCTAAACAAAAGACATTGGGAGGATTCCATGCCCCGCGTTGCGTTGGTGACGGGTGGTACGCGCGGCATCGGCGCCGCGATTGCCAAGGCGCTCAAGGCGGCCGGCTATACGGTCGCGGCGAACTACGGCGGCAATGACGAGGCTGCGCAAAAATTCAAGGCGGAAACCGGCATCGGCGTCTACAAATGGGACGTCTCCTCGTTCGACGCCTGCTCAGCCGGCATCAAACAGGTCGTGACCGATCTCGGACCGATCGACGTCCTGGTCAACAATGCGGGCATCACCCGCGATTCGCAGCTGCATCGCATGAAGCCCGAGCAATGGACGGCGGTGATCAACACCAATCTCAATTCGCTGTTCAATATGTGCCGCAACGTGATCGAGGGCATGCGCGAGCGCAAGTTCGGCCGCATCGTCAATATTTCCTCGATCAACGGCCAGAAGGGTCAGTTCGGCCAGGTGAACTATTCCGCCGCCAAAGCCGGCGAGCTCGGCTTCACCAAGGCGCTGGCGCAAGAGGGCGCGCGCGCGGGCATCACCGTCAACGCCATCTGTCCGGGCTACATCAATACCGAGATGGTGCAAGCGGTGCCGAAGGACGTGCTGGAGAAGAGCATCCTACCGACCATCCCGATCGGCCGCCTCGGCGAACCGGAGGAGATCGCGCGCTGCGTGGTGTTCCTCGCCTCCGACGACGCCGGGCTGCTCACCGGCTCGACCTTGACGGCGAATGGCGGGCAGTATTTCGCCTAACTATATATCCGCAGCATCGGGCATTGTGGGTGGCGGATCATCATGGCGTTGCGACCATCGATCATTGAGCAGCGCGGCGAGCAGATGCTGCCGGTGCTCGATCAGCTGGAGATCGAGCGGGTACGCCGGTTCGGCGAATGCCGCTCCTTCGCAACCGGCGAGGCGCTCGCCGCTATCGGCCAAGTCAGCCCTGGCCTGATGGTTATCCTGGCGGGTCAGGTCGAGGTCACTCACCGCGACAAATCGGGCCAGCGCGTCACCATCGTCACCCACGGGCCCGGCCAATTCCTCGGCGAACTCGCGCAATTGGCTGGGCGGCCGGCACTGGCCGACGCGACCGCCCTGGAGCCGGTGCAAACCCTGATCATTCCACCGGACCGGCTGCGCGCCTTGATGATCGCCGAGGCCGAGCTCGGCGAACGGATCATGCGCGCGCTGATCATCCGCCGCCTCGGTCTGTTGGAAACCGGTTCCGGCGGCCCGATCATCGTCGGCCGCGCCGACAACGGCGACGTGCTGCGGCTACAGATCTTTCTACGCCGCAACGGTCAACCGCAGCGATTGCTCGACCCCGACATCGACCCCGAAGCCAAGGCGCTGATCGAGCGCTTCCACGTCGATCCGGGACAATTACCGATCGTGCTCTGCCCGAGCGGACGGCTGCTGCGTAATCCCACCGAGGACGAACTGGCGCGCTGCATCGGGCTGGTCGGTCCGATCGATCCGAACCGCGTCTATGACGTCGCCGTGGTCGGCGCCGGGCCGGCCGGCCTTGCGGCGGCGGTGTATGCCGCGTCGGAAGGGCTGGCGACCATCGTGCTGGACAGTCGCGTCTTCGGCGGCCAGGCCGGCGCCTCGGCGCGGATCGAAAATTACCTCGGCTTTCCGACCGGAATTTCCGGCCTTGCCTTGATGGCCCGTGCCTACAATCAGGCGCAAAAGTTCGGTGCCGAAATGGCGATCCCGGATGAGGTCGCGGCCTTGACCGCGCCGGACGGCCGCGCTTCGCCGCAATTTGTGCTGCAATTACGCGACGGCGAGCGGGTCACCACGCGCGCGGTCGTGGTCGCCAGCGGCGCCCGGTATCGGCGGCTCGCCGTCGTCGATCTCGACAAGTTTGAAATGTCGAGCGTGCACTACTGGGCCACGCCGTTCGAAGCCAAGCTCTGCGCCCAGCAGGACGTCGTGCTGGTCGGCGCCGGCAATTCGGCCGGACAGGCCGCGGTCTATCTGGCGAGCCAAGGCGCCAAGGTGTGGATGCTGGTGCGCCGGCCGAGTCTCAGCGAAACCATGTCGCGCTATCTGGTCGACCGCATCACAAGCCTGCCGAACGTCGAAGTGGTGACCGGCGCGCAGGTGAGCGGCGTCGAGGGCAGCAACGGCATCTTGGAAGCGGTGCGCTGGCGGGTAGGCGCGACCGAAGAAGAGGTGCGGCGGCCGATTCGCCACCTGTTCCTGTTCATCGGCGCCGAACCGAACACCGATTGGCTGGCCGGCTCCGGCGTCGCGCTGGACGCCAAGCGCTTCGTGCTGACCGGCGCCGACAGCGGCGGGCGTCATGCACTGGAGACCAGCCGGCGCGGCGTGTTCGCCATCGGCGATGTTCGTGCAACGTCGATCAAGCGCGTTGCCGCGGCGGTCGGCGAGGGCGCCCAAGTCGTCGCCGCGCTGCACTCCTACCTAGCCGAGACCTCGGGCGATCCGGTTACGGCGCCCATCCCTTCGGCGCCAGCTCGAAGTGCTTGAACTCGAACCCCGGTGCCACCGTGCAGCCGCACAGCGTCCACTCGCCAAGAGTTTGCGCCGCCTGCCAGGCGTGAGCCGGCACGATCGCCTGCGGGCGTTGGCCTGAGGCAAGATCGCTGCCAAGCGTCACGCGCTCGACGTGTCCTTCGCTCTGCGCGATCTCAAGTTCAAGCGGCGCGCCGTCGTACCAATGCCAGATTTCCACCGCGTCGATGCGATGCCAATGCGAACGCTCGCCACGCGTCAGCAGGAAATAGATCGCGGTCGATGCCGAGCGTCCATCCTCGACATGCCGCGTGTCGCGGAACATCTCGCGAAAATGGCCGCCTTCCGGATGCGGTTTCAGATCGAGCAGCCGGATAATGTCATCGGCGGTCAAGGTTTTGGCGCTGAGGTTTTTTGCTCAAAACCGATTCTTGCGTTCGCGGATTTCCGCGAACACTTTCCACGCCGGGCTGCCGGATAGGCCGAGCGATTTCGCCACCTCGGTATCGTCGGCGCGCAGGAACGGATTGGCCGCCTTCTCCGCCCCGATCGTCGCCGGAATGGTCGGCTTGCCGGCGGCAAGCTGCTGCTTGACCTGTTCGGCGCGCGTGGCCAGCGCCTTGTTGTTCGGCTCGATGGTCTTGGCGAAGCGGATGTTGGCGTCGGTATATTCGTGGCCGCAATAAAATTGCGTGTCGTCGGGCAGGTTGCGCAATTTGAGCAGCGACTGCCACATCATCTCCGGATTGCCTTCGATCACCCGGCCGCAGCCGATCGAGAACAGCGTGTCGCCGACAAAGGCGAGCTTGTCCGCCGGAAAGAAATAGGAGATGTGGCCCGCGGTGTGGCCGGGCGTGTCGATGATGCGGCCTTGCAAGCCGCCGACGCGTACAGTGTCGCCTTCGCCGACCGTTTCGTCCACATGCGCGATGCGCGCCGCCTCGGCGCGCGGCGCGACCACGCGGCATTTATGCTGGCTTTTGATCTCGCCGATGCCTTGAGTGTGATCGGCATGATGATGCGTGACCAGAATCTCGCTCAGCCGCCAGCCGGTTTTCTTGAGTGCGGCCTCGACCGGTGCCACCTCCGGCACGTCGATCGCCGCAGTGGCGCCGCTCTCCGGATCGTGGATGAGCACGCCGAAATTGTCCTTCAGACAGGGGAACAAATAAATCTGCGCGGCCATGTGGTCTTTCCAGTTGAGCCCGTTCGGGCCGGATCATCCGCCTTCGCGGAAGCCGACGCAACATGGGGTCAACCAAGACTGCACGGCGGCCGCAAGACGAGCGCAATCCGTGCTATTTTGTCCTCATGGATGTGGTCGACCTGCGCAATTTCTACGCCCAGCACCTCGGCGTCGTGGCCCGGCGCTTTGTCGGCCGGGGCATTCGCGCGCGCTGGAGGGATACCCATGCGCTGCGGGTCTTGGGCATCGGCTATGCGACGCCCTATCTCGGCCTGTTCCGCGAGGAGGCCGAGCGCTGCCTCGCCTTGATGCCGGCGCCGCAAGGCGTCGTGCGCTGGCCGTCGAGCCGGCCGGCGCTGGCCGCTTTGGTCGAGGAGGACGAGCTGCCGTTGACCGATTCCGCGGTCGATCGCGTGCTGCTGGTGCATGCGCTGGAAATGTCGTCCGATCCGGTCGGCTTGTTGCGTGAAGTCTGGCGCGTTCTCGCCGGCGGCGGCCGCCTGCTCGTCGTCGTGCCCAACCGGCGCGGCGTCTGGGCGCGCATGGACTCGACGCCATTCGGACACGGCCGGCCCTATTCGCGATCGCAGATCATGCAGCTCCTTCGCGAAACCTGGTTCACGCCGACCGGCTGGGACGAGGCGCTTTACGTGCCGCCGATCCCGCGCGGCTGGTTCTTGCGCTCTGCCGTGGCGTGGGAGCGCGCCGGCGCCACGCTCGCCTCGCCGTTCGCCGGCGTGCATATCGTGGAGGCGACCAAACAGGTCTATCGCGCCATTCCGGCGCCACGGCGCGAGAAGCGCCGGCTGGTTCCGGCGCTCGAGCCGGTGCTGGCGCCGTCGCCGGGCGCGGCGGCGATGCGCTGATGGGTGCCACGCAATGGAAACCCTTCATCGTAGTATCTTTCTGAAAGAACTAAAGAACACGTTTCCCCAGCTGACAGATAGAATTAACGCCCAATACGGCCTGCTGCACCTGGAAATGCATGTCTTCGCCGACTTCGCACAACGTTGCATAGCCGGCCGCGACATTGAGAAAGTCAAATTGTGTTTCATGGCGGCGGAAAAATATTGCGCCCGCGGAAACGCCGACATGCGCACCGCCGTCGTCATTTCATTCGTCGAGCACTTGGATCTGCGGAAGGCGCAATGGACTTGGGATTTGCTTGGGCCAAATCTGAAGGACGCTTACCTGCACTGTGTTGCGATTGGCACGGCCGCGCCCCTGCCTTATCTGTCACATCGTAACCACAAGAGTTGAATGCAATCTACGCGGCGACCTGTGTCGCCACACGGCATCACATCAACACGGCAAATAAAGGCAAAGACGATGGCCCTGGAGTTGCGACCGAACTGCGAATGCTGCGACCGCAATCTGCCGCCCGCGTCGACGCTGGCGCGCATCTGCACTTTTGAATGCACCTTCTGCGCCGACCGCGTCGACAACGTGCTGTTCAACGTCTGCCCGAACTGCGGCGGCGGCTTTGAGCCACGGCCGATCCGCCCGGCGACCGAATGGCGGCCGGGACTTTCCGTCGCCAAGCGGCCGCCTTCGACCAAGCGCGTATCGTTGTCCTACAGTCGCGACGACATAGCGGCACACTCGCAGCGCATCAGGAACATTCCGCCAGCGCAGCGCTGACGCGCAGCGAACATTACAGCTCTTTGCCGATCAGCCGATCGACCGAGTACGGTCCGCCGCCACGGATGGCGATGGCGAACAGCACGACGCCGAGCAGCAGCACGTATTCATAACCGCCCTTGCCGACCGCAAATCCGGCCTGGAGATGCACGACTAGGAGGGCGATCAACAGTTCGATCGCCAGCGCCGCCGCAAAGAACCGCGTGAACAGGCCGAGGAAGATGCATGCCGCGCCGACCGTTTCCAGGACCATGGCGGCGGCTGCAAATGCCGAAGACGGCTCCAATCCCTGCTTGGCCATATAGCCGCTGACGCCGGCAAGTCCAGCCCCGGTGACCTTGACCCAACCGTGCATGAACAGATTGTAGCCGATGATGACGCGAACGAGCGTGTAGGCAATGTCGCGCCAGGATCCATAAAATCCCGTCAAACCTGGAAAGATCAATTTCGTTTCGCCTGCCGTCATGACGTTCCTCCCGTTGCCGTCTTCCGCCGCTTGGCGCGGCTTGCCGTTTAACGCAAGCCTATAACACCGCAGCGGCCGACGATATTCAACCCAAAGAAGCGAGAAATGGACGAATTCCCGGCGGGTGCTCCGACCACGGAATGACAGACTGCGCGACCCGCGTCATTGTTCTAAGCGACGGTCGGCCGTGTTATTGAAGCAGCGGTCCCCGCAAGCGGTCGGCTGGCGCGGATTTTTGGGACGATGCTGATGCGGAGTTTTTTTGGCGCGACGATCGGCACCTTGGCGTTGCTTATTCTGGCGAGCGGGGGCGCCGGTCACGAAGCATGGTCACAGGCCGGACGGACGATCCGCATCGTCCTCGGCGTGCCGCCAGGCGGCAGCATCGACTTCCTCGCCCGCCTCCTGGCCGACCAGATTTCCTCGACCGCCGGCCAGACCATGATCGTCGAGAGCAAGCCGGGCGCCGGCGGCATCATCGCCGCCGAAGCGGTGGCGCGCGCGGCGCCCGACGGCAACACCTTGCTGATCAACAACAACGGCACGCTCATCAGCGCCATCCTGCGCAAGGTGAACTACGATCCGATCGCAAGTTTTGAGCCGATCTGTTATCTGGTCACGACGCCGCAAATCATCGTCGTCAATAGCGCCTCGCCCTATCGCACGTTGGCCGAGCTCCTGGACGCGGCGCGCTTGAAGCCCGGGGAACTGTCGATCGCCAGCGTCGGGCCCAACACCACGCAGCATATCGGCATCGAACGGCTCAAACGGTTGGCCGGCGCCAATCTGACCTATGTGCCGTATCCCGGCGGCGCCACCACCATCAATGCGCTGCTCGGCGAGCACATCACCGCAGCGGTGCTGAACTGGTCGGAAATCGGCGAGCACATCATCGCCGGCAAGGCACGGGCGCTGGCGACCATGGCGCCGCAGCGCATCGAGCCGCTGCCCGATCTGCCCACGGTCGCGGAATCCGGCTACCGGGATTTCGAAACCGACGTCTGGTTCGGCGTGGTGGCGCCGGCCAAGACGCCGAAGGAAACCGTCGCGCAGCTGATCGATTGGTTTCGTACTGCCGTGATCGCGCCGCAGGTCAAGGCCAAGCTTGTGGCGCAAGCGCTCTATCCCAATCCGAAATGCGGCGCCGACTTCGACGCCCATCTGCGGCGGCAGGCTGAAACATTCACCCAGCTGATCCACGACCTCGATATCAAGGCGGAATAGAGAACGTCACGCCGCAAACGGCACCCAGGCTCGCTGAACCGCCGGACGCGCCTCAATCGCATCATGCCAGCGCTTCACATGGGCATAATCGTTGAGCCCGATATCCCTGACGCCGTGAACGTGCACGTCCGAATACATGGTCATGTCGGCGATCGAGTAGGCGCCGCCGAAATATTCGTGTGACGCCAGATGCCGGTCGAGGATGCCGAGCATGTCGCGCAGGTTGGCCTCATAATGCTCTTGCGCCGGCGGCGCTTTGATCGGCGAGCGTATGGTCCAGTGCCCGAACTGCTGCGCCAGCGTGGTGAAGGTCGCCGAGCCGTAGAACAGCCATTGATCCACTTTGGCCCGCGCCGCCCCGTCGCTCGGATAGAATTTTCCGGATTTTTCCGCCAGATATTTGAGGATCGCGCCGGACTCGCAGACCGTGACCTGGGCGCCGCCGGGCCCGTCATGGTCGACGATGGCGGGGATCTTGTGGCCGGGGCTGATCTTCATGAAGTCCGGCTCCATCTGCGCCTTCTTGCGCAGATCGACCGGGATGATTTTGTGCGGCAGGCCGGTCTCCTCCAGCATCATGCGCGGCTTGTAGCCGTTGTCCGTCATCCACGTGTAGCAATCGATCATTCCATCCTCCCGAAAAAGTTTCGTATATCAGTTCGGCCACGGCTCGGCGGTGACGGCGGCCGCGTCGGCACCGATGAAGTCCTTGAGAGTATCCTGTTCCTTAAAAGCATCTTGGCCGTCATCTTCCAGCGCTTCAAGTAGCGCATTCTTGATTTCGGCGATCAGCCCGAGACCGCGGAACACCAGGCCGGAATAAACCTGGACCAAGCTGGCGCCGGCGCGGATTTTGGCCAGCGCGGTGGCGCCGGAATCGATGCCGCCGGCGCCGATCAGCGGGAACACGTCCTCCACCCGGACATAGGTCTCCGCCAACATGCGGTTGGCGAGCGGATAGAGCGGCTGGCCCGACAGGCCGCCGGCTTCGTTGGCGGTTGCAGTCTCGAGCAAATTCGGTGGCCGCGCCACGGTGGTATTGCCGACAATCATGCCGTCGACCCGGCGCGAACGCGCAATGCCGACGACGTCGTCAAGATCGCTCAAAGACAGATCCGGCGCGATCTTCAACAGCACCGGCGTCGGGCCGGCGTTCGGCGCTACCCGCTCGCGGGCATCGACCACGCGGGCCAACAGATCGTCGAGCACGGCCGCCTGCTGCAGATTGCGCAGGCCCGGCGTGTTGGGCGAGGAAATGTTGACGGTGACGTAGCTCGCCACCGCCGCGAAGCGCTCGATCAGTTGCACGTAGTCGGCAACGCGATCCGGCGAATCCTTGTTGGCGCCGACATTGATGCCGACGATTCCGCCGGCGGCGGCACGCGCGACAAGGCGCTTGAGCGCAGCATCGGCGCCTTGCGAATTGAAGCCAAGCCGGTTGATCACGCCGTGGTCGGCATCGAGCCGGAACAGCCGTGGCCGCGGATTGCCGGGCTGCGGCAGTGGCGTGATGGTTCCGACTTCGACAAAGCCGAAGCCTAAGCGCAGCAAGGCATTGGGCACTTCGGCGTTCTTATCGAAGCCGGCGGCGATGCCGACCGGGTTTGGAAAATTGAGTCCGAACACCCGCAGCGCCAGCCGCTTGTCGTCGCGCAGCGCCGGCGGCAGCGGCGCGAATTTCAACATTTTGATCGCCAGCCCGTGAGCGTCTTCCGGGTCGAGCGCGCGCAGCAACGGCCGGGCCAGGCGATCGAGCAAACCGATCACGGTTTTAGCTCCGGAAAAGCCCGCCGGCCGTCGACCTCGTCGGGCAGCAGACGCGCCCAATGGACCGCCGACAGCGGCAGCGGCACATAGAGATGCGGAAACAGATCATTGCCGCGGGAGCGTTCCCATTTCAGCGCCGGGCCGAGCGCGTCGCCGTCCACCGCGACCAGCACCAAGCCGGACTGTTTCGCAAAATGCTTAGCCGCCGTCTCGGCGACTTGCGCCGCGGTCGAGAAATGGATGAAGCCGTCGCGCAGATCGACGTCCGATCCGCGAAACGCGCCGGCGGCTTCGGCCGCGCGCCACACCTCCCGCTCGCAGATTTTGTAGATCGTCGCCACTGGTGATCCATTTAGGCGTCGCAAACGGCGCGACCCTATCGGCCCTTGAGCCCTGAGGCAATAATTCCTATTATCCGCGGGGTTGGAAGGGTTCGCAATGCTCACGCACGCGCAAGTCTGGTCGGCAATAGATCGCCTTGCGGCGCGAGCCGGGCTTTCGGCCTCGGGCCTCGCCCGGCGCGCCGGCCTCGACCCCACGACCTTCAACAAATCGAAGCGCATCACGGCATCCGGCCGCGCGCGCTGGCCTTCGACCGAATCGATCAGCAAGGCGCTGGCGGCGACCGGCACCAGCATCGAAGCCTTTGTGGGATTGATCCAAGGCGCCGGCACCCCGGCGCGCGGCGTGCCCCTGCTCGGCTTCGCCGAAGCCGGCGCCGGCGGCTATTTCGACGACGGCGGTTTTCCGGCCGGCACCGGCTGGGACGAGATCGCCTTTCCGGCGGTCGACGACACCCACGCCTATGCGCTGGAAGTGTCCGGCCAGTCGATGGAGCCGGCCTATCGCGACGGCGACGTGATCCTGGTGTCGCCGGCAGCGCCGATCCGCCGCGGCGACCGGGTCGTGGTC
>DATHHM010000299.1:0-20316 GCA_035317145.1 Xanthobacteraceae bacterium
GGGTTTTGAGATTTGCGACACCGCGGTCATCGCGCCGCCTCGCCGGCCGGGACGGTCTCACCGAGCGGCGCCGTGTCGTGCGGCTCCTCGTATTCGATGCCGTGGCCCTGATGCGGCACGTAACCGGTGCGCAGGAAGCGCCACATCACCTGCAGGAAGCGGAAACACATCAGGTAGGAGCCGAGCGGAATGCACAGATAGACGATCCAACTCGGCAATTCGAGCTCAGGCGAGGTCTGATCCGGATCGAGCTCGTAGACATAGACGGCGCCCAGCGTGCCGATGACGCCGGTGAACAACGCCCCGCACAACAGCGCGAACACGATCACCGGCTTGCGCGCGGCCGGCGACAGCCGTTTGACGAAAACATCGACGCCGACATGGATGCCGGTGCGCACGCCCAGCGCGGCGCCGAATTTCGCCATCCACACGAACATGTAGGTGGACAGCTCGTTCGCCCAGGACAGATGGAAAGCGACGAGCCAGGTATAGACCCAGTTCGCCGCATATTTGAGAAACGGGAGATTATGCACGGCGGCCCAGCGGGCCAGATTCGCGGAATTGCTGGCGCCGTAGCGGTGGACGACGGCGACGAAGGTGATCGTCGTCGCCATGGCGATCAGCGAGACGATGATCACCTCTTCGAGCCGGTTGAGGATGCGGTCGAGCACGCCAAGCACTAGATGTCCCCCAGGAGCGAAAATCCCTTCCCCGCGAAGGGGAAGGGATCAAGCGGCTTTAGGACTGGGGCGGGACGAAGCCCGACGCTTTATAGATCCGGTCGATGAAATCCTTGCCGAAGCGCTTTTCCATTTCCTTGTGCACCGGCATCAGCTTGGCGATCCAGGCGGCCTTTTCGGTGTCGGTCTGCTGATGGATTTGCATCTTGCCGGAGGCCTTGATCACGTCCATCGCAGTGACGTTGTCCTTCGCCGCGGTGTCGTCGAAGAACTGCGTCGATTCCTTCACCGCGCGGTCGAGGCCGGCACGCACGTCCGGCGGCAGCCCGTCCCAGAACTTCTTGTTGGTGATCAGCGAATAGGTCAGCCGGCCGTGGTGCGACACGGTGAGATATTTCTGCACGTCGTAGAGCTTTTGCGTCGAGATGTTGGACGGCACGTTGTCTTCGCCGTCGGCGACACCGGTCTGCAGCGCCTGATAGAGCTCGCCGAAGGCGATGATCTGCGGAATGGCGCCGAGCTCGCGCGCCACGGCGTCGAGCACCTTCGAGCCCTGGATGCGCATTTTCAAACCCTTGAAATCGTCGGGCATGATCAGCGGCACGTTCGAGGTATAGACGTGGGCGCCGTTGTCCCAATAGGCCAGCGGCTCGACGCCCTTGTCCTCGAGCTTCTTGTTGAGCTCGCCCATCATCGGGCTCGCCATCATCTGCCGTGCATGGGTGTCGTCGGTCATCAGGAACGGCAGATCGAAGACGTCGAATTCCTTGACGCCGAGCGGACCGAATTTTGAGATCGACGGCGCCAGGAGTTGCACCGAGCCGAGCTGCAGGGCTTCGAGCTCTTCCTTGTCCTTGTAGAGCGAGGAGTTCGGATAGACTTCGACGGTCACTTTGCCGTCGGTGTATTTCTCGGCGAGTTGCTTGAACAGCAAAGCCGCCTTGCCCTTGGGCGCGTCCGGCGTCACCACGTGGCTGAATTTGATGATGATCGGATCGGCCAGCGCAGGGCCCGCGAGCGCCAGAACAAATGTGGCCGCGAGCGCATAAGCAAAGCGTTTCATCGAGTTCCTCCCAGATGCGGCCGTTGGCCGACGATAATGTTGCCCATTCCTAGCGCGAAAGTGGCACGCGGCCAATGCCAGGCGCTATTTGCCGCGACGCCGGTTACTGGCGGCAAAGTGCAGCAATTCCGCGACCCTTCCTGGCCACGCTGGCGGCGAAAGCTGGGGGCTGGCCACCGAGAAATGCAATGTTATATTGTTACATTATGACGCACCACCACCATGCCGGCGAAGCCCATCCATCACCGGCCCTTTCGCCGTCGCTGCTGCGGCTTTCCGCGCCCCAGCGCCTGGCGCTTGCCGGCGCCTTGATCGCGCTGATCTGGGTCGCGGTGCTGTGGGCCACCAGATGACCTCGCCCGCCGTGACCGCACTCAGGTTCCACGATCTCACCCTCGGCTATGATCGGCACCCGGCCGTGCATCATCTCGACGGGGTGGTGGAGCAAGGCTCGCTGACCGCCGTCGTCGGACCGAATGGCGCCGGCAAGTCGACGCTGTTCAAGGCGATCGTCGGTACGCTCAAGCCGCTCGCCGGCACCATCGAGCGCGGCGGTTTCGCCGCTCGCGACATCGCCTACCTGCCGCAAGCGGCCGAGATCGACCGCTCGTTTCCAATCAATGTCTACGACATGGTGGCGATGGGGTTGTGGCGCCGCAAAGGCCCCTTCGGCGGCATCAACCGCAAAGATCACGCGGCGATCGAGGCCGCCCTCGCCGCGGTCGGCCTGACCGGGTTCGAGCAGCGCGGCATCGGCACGCTGTCGGGCGGGCAGATGCAGCGCATGTTGTTCGCCCGTTTGCTGGTTCAAGACTCGCGCGTGATCGTGCTCGACGAGCCGTTCAGCGCCATCGACGGCAAGACCGTGGCCGACCTGATGCATCTGGTGCGGCAGTGGCATTGGGAGCGCCGCACCGTGCTTGCCGCCACCCACGATATCGAATTGGTGCGCGCGTACTTTCCGCAAGTTCTGTTGCTCGCCCGCGAGCCGGTGGCCTGGGGCGCCACGCGCGAAGTGCTCACCGCCGAGAACCTCGATCGCGCGCGCCGCATGTGCGAGGCGTTCGACGAGGCCGCCGAGGCCTGCGCCAGCGAGGCCGCGTGATTTTATTGAACCTCGCCATGCTCTACGACACCCTGATCGCGCCGTTTGCCGAACACGACTTCATGCGCCGGGCGCTGGCCGCGACCTTTGCACTCTCGTTCAGCGCGGCGCCGGTCGGCGTGTTTTTGATGCTGCGCCGCATGAGCCTGATCGGCGACGCGCTGTCGCACGCGATTTTGCCGGGCGTGGCGATCGGTTTCCTGCTGGCCGGCATGAGCGTCTTGGCCATGGCGGGCGGCGGCCTGATCGCCGGATTTCTCATCACCATCGGCGCCGGCCTGATCGCGCGGGCGACGACGTTGAAGGAGGACGCCTCGCTCGCCGCGTTTTTTCTGATTTCATTGGCGCTCGGCGTCACCATCGTTTCGCTCAAGGGCAGCAACGAAGATTTGGTGCATTTCCTGTTCGGCTCGGTACTGGCAATCCAAAACTCCGCGCTGCTGTTGATCGCAGCCATCGCCTCGGTGTCGCTCATTGCGCTAGCGCTGATCTGGCGGCCGCTGGTGCTCGAATGCGTCGACCCCGGATTTTTGCGCTCGGTCAGCCGCTCCGGCGGCTTAGCCCATGTCGCCTTTTTGGCGCTCACCGTGCTCAACCTGGTCGGCGGCTTCCTGGTGCTCGGCACGCTGCTCGCCGTCGGCATCATGATGCTGCCGGCGTTCATTGCGCGCTTCTGGGCGCGCGATGTCACCGCCATGATCGCGGTCGCGATCGGCAGCGCCGCGCTCTCGGGCTATGCGGGCCTAGTCCTGTCCTACCAAGCCGGCCTGCCCGCGGGTCCAGCCATCATCCTAGTCGCGGGCGCCCTTTACATATTGTCAGTCGTTGTTGGGCCCGTCGGTGGCTTGGTCTGGCTCGTACTGCCGCAGCGCCATCTCGAGGCCTGATATCCGCTCATTCGTCATTCCGGGGCCGAGCGAAGTGAGGAACCCGGAATCCATAATCACCGTCGTTTCAGAAACGGCACAGCAACGCCATTCCTGCAATGTCTGTGATTATGGATTCCGGGTTCGCGCCTTTGGCGCGCCCCGGAATGACGCGCCCTCACTGCGGCTTGAGCAATGCCACCAGCGGCGTTTTCTCGGCGATGTCGGTCGCGAGGTTGCGGGCAAAGCCAGCGGCGTCGGCGAAATAATCCGCCGGCTGGAACGTGTTCTTGACCACGCGCTGGGCGGCATCGCTTTTCATGATGGCGATGCACGCGGCTTCGAGCTTATGCGTAACATCCGCCGGCATCCCGGCCGGACCAAACAGGCCGCCAAAACTCAGCGGCGCGACGTCAAAACCTTGCTCCTTGAAGGTCGGCACATCGGGCAGCGACGGATTGCGCGTCGCCGCGAATAGCCCGGGCATCGTCAGCCCACTGCCGGCGGCGGCGGTGAGCGGCACCGCGGAGAAATCGAGCTGGCCGGAGCGGGTGTTCTGGATTTCCTCGGCCGGCCCTTTGAACGGCACGTCGTTGAACTCGACCTTGGCCTGCTGCGCCAATTGGATCATGGCGAGGTGCGGGATGGTGGCGATGCCGGGAATGCCGACATTGAGCGCGCCCGGTTTCTGCTTCGCCGCCGCGATCAAATCCTTCGCCGTCTTCAGCGGCGAATCCGGCGGCACCACGATGACCTGGTCGTTCTTGAAGGTCTGGCAGATCGGCGTGAACGACTTCACCGTATAGTGCACGTCCTTGTCGGTGAGCGGCTGCACCGTGACCGAATAGGTCGCGCCATGCATCAGCATATAGCCGTCGGCATTGGCGTGGGCGACGTCGGCTGAGCCGAGCACGCCGTTGGCGCCCGGCTTGTTGACGACGATGACCGGCTTGCCGAATAGCGTCGACATGCCGTCGGCCAGCACGCGGCCCAAAATGTCGGCGCTCGATCCGGGCGTCGCCGGCACGATGATCTGGACTACGCGCTCCGGGTAGTTTTGCGCCGCAGCGCCAGTCACGCTCGCCAGCCCCATGGCCATGCTGGCGGCGATAATCGCGCCCTTTCGCATCGTGTCCTCCCGGTCTTAATCGCGCCGAAAACGATAGCCCATGGCAGGCCCGGATCAAGGCGGCGGCCCAGGGTCAAAGGTCGCGGGGGAGCGCCCTCGCGGTGATGCAAGAGCCGGCGGATACCTATATAGAACAGGCCAACGGAGGGCTTAATGACCGACAAGATTCCCGTGACCGTGCTCACCGGCTATCTCGGCGCCGGCAAGACCACCTTGCTCAACCGCATCCTGTCCGAGCCGCACGGCAAGAAATACGCCGTCATCGTCAATGAATTCGGCGAGATCGGCATCGACAACGACCTCGTGGTCGGCGCCGACGAGGAAGTGTTCGAGATGAACAACGGCTGCATCTGCTGCACCGTGCGCGGCGACCTGGTGCGCATCCTCGACGGACTGATGAAGCGTAAAGGCAAGTTTGACGCCATCATCGTCGAGACCACCGGCCTCGCCGATCCGGCGCCGGTGGCGCAGACCTTCTTCATCGACGAAAACATCGGGCGGCGGACCAAGCTCGACGCCGTGGTGACGGTCGCCGACGCCAAGTGGCTCAACGATCGGCTCAAGGACGCCCCGGAAGCCAAGAACCAGATCGCGTTCGCCGACGTCATCCTGATCAACAAGACCGACCTGGTGACGCCCGATGAGTTGGCCGAAGTCGAGGCCCGCATCCGCGGCATCAATCCTTACGCCAAGGTGCACAAGACCCAGCGCGCCCAGATCGCGCTGAGCGAAGTGCTGGAGCGCAATGCCTTCGATCTCGACCGCATCCTCGATATCGAGCCGGAATTCCTCGGAGGCCAAGAACACGATCACGGCCACGATCACGATCATGACCACGGCCACGATCATCATCATGATCACGACCACAAGCACGCGCACTCCCACGGCGGGCTCAAGCACTATCACGACGAGGACATGCAATCGATTTCGCTCAGGAGCGACAAGCCGCTCAATGCGGACAAGTTCTTTCCGTGGGTGCAGGATCTGGTGCAGAAGGAAGGCCCGAACATTTTGCGCTGCAAGGGCATCCTGGCGTTCAAGGACGACGATCAGCGCTTCGTGCTCCAGGGCGTGCACATGATCCTCGACGGCGATCACCAGCGGCCGTGGAAAGACGGCGAAAAGCGCGACAGCCGCATGGTCTTCATCGGCCGCAATCTGCCGGGCAAGATGATCGCCGAAGGGTTTGAGAGTTGTATCGCGTAATCTTCTCTCATCTTCTCCCTCCCCCTTGTGGGAAGGGCGGGGTGGGGTCGTGAGGTGGTGTGAGAGCGTGGACGAAAACACCGTGACTGCGTCAACAACAATCCGTCGCCTCCCGACCCCCACCCCTGCCCCTCCCCACAAGGGGGAGGGGTTCAGCAGCGTCTTCCGCGCGACATGACCGACACCCGCAACGACACCGCCTCCGTCGTCGAACGCGTCCATCCGGTCGCGGCGAGCGGTCCAGTCATCGCCGCGCATTTTCTCGGCCGTATGGCCGTATTCGTGCTCGGCGAGGAAGCCATGGTGTTGGCTCCGCCGCGCGGCGAGCCCAAGAGCGTCGCGGTCCATGGCGGCGCGATATTGGCGACGGCCATGGGCGAGGCGGTCGTCGTCTCGGGCGGCGACGACGGCAAAGTCGTGGAGACCGATGTCAGCGGCGCAAGCCGCACTATTGCGGCGGACCCAAAGCATCGCTGGATCGATCATGTGGCGATCGGGCCCGACGGCGCGGTGGCATGGTCCGCCGGCAAGACCGCCTTCGTGCAGGGCAAAGAACTGCGCAGCTTCGAGGCGCCGTCCACCGTCGGCGGGCTTGCCTTCCTGCCAAAAGGCTTTCGGCTCGCCATCGCCCATTACAACGGCGCCACGCTGTGGTTTCCCAATGCGCCGAAGGCCGATCCGGAAAAGCTGGAATGGAAGGGCTCGCATCTCGGCGTCACGGTGCACCCCGACGGCCGCTTCCTCGTCACCACCATGCACGAGCCGATGCTGCACGGCTGGCGGCTCATCGATCGCCAGCACATGCGCATGTCCGGCTACGCCGCGCGCGTCACCTCGCTCGGCTGGACGGTCGGCGGACGCTGGCTCGCCACATCCGGCTCGACCCAGATCATCCTGTGGCCGTTTCAGGCCAAGGACGGCCCGATGGGCAAGCAGCCAAAATTGCTAGCGCCGTCGGAGCATCGCATCGACGCCGTCGCCTGCCATCCCAAGCAGGACATCGTCGCCGCCGGCTATGCCAACGGCATGGTGCTGCTGGTGCGAGTCGACGACGGCGCCGAGATTTTGGCGAAACGGCCCGGCGACGCGCCGATCACGGCGCTCGCCTGGAGCGCCGACGGCACGCTGCTCGCCTTCGGCACCGAGAGCGGCGAGGCTGGCATTCTCGATCTCGCCTGAGCCGGGTTCCAATCGGAGGAACCGTGCCGTTCGCCAATCGTTATCTCTGCAGAACAAGCGATTTGCAGGGAGTGACGCCATGAATGTGGTTGCGAAAGGGTCATGGAGCGCGCTGGTCATTGCGCTCACCATGACGACAGCCGTAGTCGCTCAAGCACAAGCCCCCGACCCGAAAGGCTGCACGCCGCAAGAGCGCTCCAGCCAGGCCTTGAATCAAGGTGCCGACAAGAACGCCGGCGTGATCTGCCCGCCGGACATCGATCCGGCGATGAAAGCGCCGACGCCGAGCACCGGCGACAAAGCGGTGATTCCGCCGGCGAGCGGCGGCAATGGGACCCCGAAATAGGTTGGGTGCAAGCAAAAACCCCGGACCAAGGCCCGGGGTTTGTTTTTCTTAAACGCCGCCGCTGTCAGATCACGTATTGCCGCAACGGCGGGTAGCCGTTGAAGCCGACCGACGAATAGGTCGTCGTGTAGGCGCCGGCGGCCTCGATCAGCACCTTGTCGCCGATGGCGAGCGACACCGGCAGCGGATACGGCGTCTTCTCGTACAGCACGTCGACGGAATCGCAGGTCGGGCCGGCGATGATGCAGGGTGCCGTCTCGTCGCGATCCTTCGTGGTGCGGATCGGGTAGCGGATCGACTCGCCGATGGTCTCGGCCAGGCCGTGGAACTTGCCGATGTCGAGATAGACCCAGCGCACCTCGTCCTCGGGGCTGCGCTTGGCGATCAGCACCACCTCGGCCTCGATGATGCCGGCATTGCCGACCAGGCCCCGGCCTGGCTCGACGATGGTGTTCGGCAGGTTGTTGCCAAAATGCTTGCGCAGCGACTTGAAGATCGCCTTGCCGTAGCTCTCCAGTTTCGGCGTCTTGCGGATGTACTTCGCCGGAAATCCGCCGCCGAGATTGACCATGGCCAGCACGATGCCGCGCTCGGCACAGGAGCGGAAGATCGCCGCGGTTGACGCCAGCGCCCGGTCCCAGGCCTCGACGTTGTGCTGCTGCGAGCCGACATGGAACGAGATGCCATGCGGCACCAGCCCGCGCTTGTGCGCAAGCTCCAAAATATCGGCCGCATAGTCCGGCTCGCAGCCGAATTTTCGCGACAGCGGCCACTCGGAGCCGGACCCGTCGCAATGGATGCGGCAGATCACCCGGCTGCCGGGCGCGGCGCGCGCCACCTTCTCGACCTCGGCCTCGCAGTCGACGGCGAACAGCGTGACGCCGAGCTTGAAGGCTGCCGCGATCTCGCTCTCCTTCTTGATGGTGTTGCCATAGGAGATGCGATCCGGCGTGGCGCCGGCGGCGAGCGCGTCGTGGGTCTCGCTCACCGAGGCGACGTCGAAGCAGCAGCCCATCCCGGCCAGGAGCTTGAGGATCTCCGGCGCCGGATTGGCCTTGATGGCGTAGAACACTTTGCTGTCCGGCAGCGCCTTGGCAAAGTTCAGGTAATTCTCGCGGACGACATCGAGGTCGAGCACGAGGCAGGGTCCGTTTTCGGTGCGATGCTTGAGAAATTCGCGGATGCGTGTGGTCATTTCGAACCAGCTCCCTAATCCGGCCGACGGCGTAGCCGCCGAGGTGAACCTCCTGCGACGCGCGGCGTTCCGCAGGATTGCGGAACCGTTGCGTCGCCGTGATTGCTGCCTTGGTCCGGATGAGGGAGACCCCGTTCCGCACTGCTGGCAAAGATGGACAAGCCCTTTCGGTGTCCCCGGCATTGGCGCCGGTAGTCAGCCAAAAAAGCCCTTCCGTCGTTGCTTTAAGCCGCGTCGCCAGTGGAGAGCTGGCATCGCCGGTTCGCCTCCGGCTGCCGGTCGCGGGAGCAAGGAAGTAGTATCTTCTTCCTTAGGCGGCTGTCCGGCCTCTTGTCCGGATGCCCACCGACCGACACACGGCCACAGGCACGTGCGAAATTGGGCAAAAGCGAAATAATCCATTCGCGCGAGTGGCGCAACCCTTTTTGTTTTAACGAGACGTAAAAATTTGAGAGCAGCGGTGGAGAAGCCGGCGCGGCGAGCGCTTCACTCGGCGCTGAACGGCTCGACGCGTCGCGCGGCGATGACGAACTGCACCATGACGGCGATGCCGCAGAGCACGAACAGCCCGTCGAGGATACGCGCGCCGAGTGAGCCGAGCGCGAACAGGCTGGCGATCGCCCAGCTGCCGGCAAAGGCGGCGCCGAACACCTCGGCGCTGATCAGGATCGCCGCGCTGACCACGGTCAGCACGTTGAGCCAGAGGATACGCCGGGGGCGCGAGATGGCAGATTGGTCCATGGGGCGGCAGTTACTCCGAAAGCGATGGCCGGATCAAGGCGGCTCAGGCCGCGTCGCGCGCCGCCTTTTGTGACAGGAGCCCGGCCTCGATCAGAGCCGAGCGGATGCGGTCGATCTCGGCGCGGCCGAGTTTTACCAGCGGCGGCCGCACCACGGCGCGCGGCAGGCGGCCGAGCAGCACCAGCGCCTCTTTCATGCGGTTGTGCATGTCGACCCAGGGGTCGGCATAGAAGACCCGGGCGAGCGGGTAGATGCGGTCGTTGATGCGGCGCGCCTCGGCGAGATCGTTGTTCTGGATCGCCTTGAATAGCGCCGCCTGCAGGTCGGGGATGACGCTGCCTGAGCCGGAGAGCAAGCCGTTGCAGCCGAGCACCAGCGAGCTGAGCAGCCAGGCGCTGTGGGTGGTGAGCACGTTGACCGGCCGCGGCAGGCTTTGCAGCTCGCGGATATGCATCTCGTGCTGCGGCACATTGCCGGCCCAGTCCTTGATGGCGCGCAGCGTCGGCACCGCCTCGACCATCTTCAACAGCGTGTCGCGCGGATAGCCCTGGCCGGTCGCCAGCGGATACTGGAAGGCGATGATCGGCAGGCTCGACGCGTCGGCGATGCGCTTGAAGTGCTCGACCGCCATGGCTGGCGACTGCTGCAAGGTGAACGGCGCCGGCGGAAACACCAGGAGCGCCGAGGCGCCGCCCTCCTCCGCCATGCGGGCGATGCGCGCGGCCTCGAGGCTGCCGTCGGCCCAGATGCCGTTGACGATCGGCAGCCTGTCGCCGATCTCGTCCTGGGTGATGGCCAGCACCCGGCGCTGCTCCTCAAAGGTACAAGACGCCACCTCGGTCGAATGGGCATTGATGGTGATCGCCGAAATGCCGTCGGTCGCCGCGACGTCGCGCAAATGGCTGCGAAAGCCCTTCTCGTCGATGGCCAAGTCGTCGGTGAACGGCAGCAGCACCGCCGGAATGACGCCATGGGGCAGGTAATGGGCGTGACGGGGCATTGTGGGCGCTCCTTGACGGCTTTGGTCCAACGCTGGCGATGACATATATCATGCCCGCCTAGCCAATGAATAAGGGTACCCGATGACCAGCCCTGCCGCCAATTTTACCGCCAGCATTGCCGCTCCCGGCAATCCGCTGCTGGCGGATTGGACCACCCCTGACGAGGCCCCGCCGTTTGACCACATCACGCCCGAGCATTTCCGCCCGGCCTATGCCCGCGCGCTCGCCGATCACGAGGCCGAGATCGCGGCCATTACGGCCGATCCGGCGCTGCCGAGCTTCGACAACACCATCGCGGCGCTGGAGCTCGCTGGAAAGACGCTGTCGCGCGTCGGCGACGTGTTCCATCTCCTGACCGGCGCCCATTCCAACGACGCGCTGCTCGAGATCGAGCGCGAGATTTCGCCGCAGATGGCCCGGCATTGGAACAAGATCAACACCAACGCGGCGCTGTTCGGCAGGGTCGATACGCTGATGCGCGGCATCGAGACGCTCGGCCTCGATGCCGAGCAAAAGCGCGTGCTGGAGCGCTATCACACCGGCTTCCGCCGCGCCGGCGCCGGGCTCGACGATCCTGCGAAGAAGCGCCTTTCCGAAATCACCGAGCGGCTTGCCACCTTGGGCACCACGTTCAGCCAGAACGTGCTCGCCGACGAGCAGGCCTTCACGCTGTCCGTCGACGGCGAAGCCGAGCTCGCCGGCCTGCCCGATTTCATGCGCGAGGCGATGAAGTCCGACGCGCAGGAGCGCAAGCTCGACGGCTACGTGATCACGCTGTCGCGCTCCAGCGTCGAGCCGTTCCTGCAATTCTCAAAGCGCCGCGACCTGCGCGAAAAAATCTTCCGCGCCTTCGCCATGCGCGGCGACAATGGCGGCGCGACGGACAACAAGGCGATCATCGCCGAGATGGTGCGGCTGCGCGCCGAGCGCGCAAAACTCCTCGGATTTGCCGATTTCGCCCATTACCGGCTCGACGACGCCATGGCGAAGACGCCGGCCGCGGTGCGCGATCTGCTCGACACCGTGTGGGCACGGGCGCGGCAAAAAGCGCTCGCCGACCGCGACGCCATGCAGGAGCTGGTTGCCGAGGACGGCGGCAACTTCAAGCTCGCAGCCTGGGACTGGCGTTATTACGCCGAGAAGCTGCGCCAGAGGCTGTGCGATTTCGACGAGATGACCATCAAACCGTATCTCAGTCTCGATCGCATGATCGAGGCGGTGTTCTATACGGCGCAACGGCTGTTCGGCCTGACGTTCTCGCCGCGCCCCGACGTGCCGGTGTGGCATGCCGACGTGCGGGTGTGGGCCGTGCGCGACCGCAACGGCGAAGAGGTCGGCCTGTTCTTCGGCGACTATTTCGCGCGGCCGTCGAAGCGCAGCGGCGCCTGGATGACCTCGCTGCGCGACCAGGAGAAGCTTGCCGGCGACATCCGTCCCCAAATCATCAATGTCTGCAACTTCGTCAAAGCGCCGGACGGCGAGCCGACGCTGCTCAGCTTCGACGACGCGCGGACGCTATTTCACGAATTCGGCCATGCGCTGCATGGCCTGCTTTCCGACGTCACCTATCCGCGGATTTCCGGCACCGGCGTCGCCACCGATTTCGTCGAGCTGCCGTCGCAGCTTTACGAGCATTGGCTGGAGCAGCCCGAGGTGCTGCGGCGTTTTGCGCTGCATTACGAGACCGGCGAGCCGATGCCGGAGGAGTTGCTGCAGCGGCTGCTCGCGGCGCGCAATTTCAACATGGGCTTTGCCACGGTGGAGTACGTTGCCTCAGCCCTGGTCGATCTCGATTTCCATTCGCTACCGTCGAATGAAACGATCGACTCCGACGCGTTCGAGAAAAAGTCGCTTTCGCGCATCGGCATGCCCGGCGAGATCGTGATGCGGCATCGCCCGCCGCATTTCGGTCACGTGTTCTCCGGCGGCGGCTATGCTGCGGCGTATTACAGCTACATGTGGTCGGAAGTGCTCGACGCCGACGCGTTCGCGGCCTTCGAGGAGAGCGACGACATTTTCGATCCCGCCACCGCCAAGCGGCTGCATGACGCGATCTACTCGGCCGGCGGCCGCCAGGATCCGGCGGAAGCCTACAAGGCCTTTCGCGGCCGCTTGCCGAGCGCCGACGCGTTGCTAAAAAAGCGCGGGTTCACCGAACCTGCCCCCTCCTTCTCCTCCCCCGCAAGCGGGGGAGGGTAGGGAGGGGGCATGGCCGACCTGCACAGCGCCGGCCATCGCCGCGGCGTCGTCTGCGCGCCGCACGCGGCCGCCGTGGAAGCCGGGCGCGCCATTCTCGCCGAAGGCGGCAATGCGCTCGAAGCCATGGTGGCCATGGCCGCGACCATCGCCGCCGTCTATCCGCACATGAACCATCTCGGCGGCGATGGTTTTTGGCTGATCCGCGAGCCCTCCGGCCGCGTGCGCGCCATCATGGCGCCCGGTCCCGCCGGCCGTAACGCGCGGCCGGAGCTTTATGGCGACGACGAAACCATCCCGACACGCGGCCCGCTCGCCGCGCTCACCGTGCCGGGCGCCATCGGCGGCTGGATGCTGGCGCTGCAGGCGGCGAACGCCAACCGCGGCAAGCTGCCGCTCGATGTGCTGATGAGCAATGCCTGCGGCCATGCCCGCGACGGCTATCAGGTCACGCGCAGCCAAAAGCAGCTCACGGAAAACCATTTGGCCGAGCTCAAGGATGTTCCGGGCTTCGCCAAAACGTTCCTGGTGGACGGCAAGGTGCCGGCAGTCGGCACCGCGTTGAAGCAGCAGGCGCTCGCCGCAACGCTTGAACAGCTCGCCCATGCCGGCCTCGACGATTTTTATCGCGGCGATATCGGGCGCGAGATCGCGGCCGACCTCGACCGCATCGGCAGTCCGATCACCCGCGAGGATTTGAACCGCTACGAGGCCAAGATTGCCGAGCCGCTGCGCGCCGAGCTCTCCTGCGGCACGGTCTACAACACCGGCGCGCCGACCCAGGGTATTGCGTCGCTGATGATCCTCGCTGTGTTCGACCGCTTGGGCGTGACCGAGGGAGAAAGCTTCGATCACATCCACGGCCTGGTCGAGGCGACCAAGCGCGCGATCCGCGTCCGCGATCGCGCCGTCACCGATCCGAATTTCCTCGCGCATCCGCTCGCCCGCTATCTCGAGCCGGGCTTCATCGCCGGCGAAGCGATGAAGATCGACCGCCGCAAGGCGGCGCGCTGGCCGCTTGCCGCGGGCGAAGGCGACACCATCTGGATGGGCGCGGCCGACGCATCGGGCCTCGTCGTGTCCTACATCCAGTCGCTCTATTGGGAATTCGGCTCGGGCTGCGTGCTGCCCGCGACCGGCGTGCTGATGCAGAACCGCGGCGCGAGTTTTTCCCTGCAAAGCGGCGCACTCAATCCGCTGATGCCCGGGCGGCTGCCGATCCACACCCTCAATCCGGCGCTGGCGGTGCTGAGAGACGGCCGCATCATGGCCTACGGCTGCATGGGCGGCGACGGCCAGCCGCAAACCCAAAGCGCGCTGTTCACGCGCTACGTGACGTTCCGCGAACCGCTCGCCGACGCCATCGACCGCCCCCGCTGGGTGCTCGGCCGCACCTGGGGCGCGGCCCGCACCGCATTACGCCTCGAACCGCGCTTCGACGGCCATCTCATCGACGCGCTGGCCAACGCCGGCCATGAGGTCGAGGTGTTGGACGAGCCCTACTCCGACGTCATGGGCCACGCCGGCGCCGTGGTGCTGCACAAGGATGGTAGCCTGGAAGGTGCCCACGACCCGCGTGCGGATGGCGGGGCGGCAGGGGTATGAAGGCCGAGCGTGATCGGACGGCTTAATAGTTTCCGCAGCCCAGATAACGCGGCCGGCTCAGCAAGCCGGTACGCTTGGTGATGATTTCGATATGGCCAGATAGCCGGTAGGCCATTCTCCCGTCATTGAGCCTTATCACCGGCTCAATCACGGATTTTGTGTCCCTACATTGGACAATGTCGGCTGACTCTCCCTTCTGAAGATGGAAGATGATGTTGTTGCCATCCACGCCATCGTAGAATTTCACGTCATCAATAGACACGAGAATGAGTTCACGCTGAAAATCAAAGACCCACAGATAGGCAGCTCCGACCGCCGCCCCCGCGCAGACGGACATCACAACTAGTTTTTTCGTTTGTAACGGATCGTCACCAAAAACAATAAATGATATAATTCCCAGAGCGAAGAACAGAACCGACGCCGCCATCGTCAGCAACGCGGTCGTCTTGTACATTTCCGACGCCACAGGTTCTGCCGCTACGGAAAAGTCGGCGTCTTGGAACGCCCACGACAGGCAGACGGCGGCAACGGCGCAAAATCCGATTAGCAATGTCCATCTGGCTATTTTGCGAAGCATACGTCCAGCATTGACCTGCATTGTCGAATTTTTCGTTTCATACGCTCGTCGCACGCCGACCGGACCTGAACTTCGCCTCATGCGCGGGATGCTTCAATTCTTACCGCCTTGCTGCGCTGCAGCACGGCGTTCGTACCCCGCGACGATGTGGGCTTTGACTGCGACGAACCACCGTTCCATGACACAAGGCATGGTTGAACGCGACCAGGGGAAACGCCGATGAAAACGACGATCATTCGAATGGGCTTTGTTGCACTCCTAGCCCTGCCCGTAACTGCCCACGCCCAAGTGACCATGAAAGCGTCGCATCAGTTTCCGGGCGGCAAGGGCGATGTCCGCGACGACATGGTGCAGATGATCGCCAAGGCGGCGCAGGCCGCCAATGTCGGCCTCACCGTGCAGGTCTATCCCGGCGCCTCGCTGTTCAAGCCAAACCAGCAATGGAACGCCTTGGTCGATGGCCAGCTCGACATCTCGCTGTTCCCGCTCGACTACGCCAGCGGCAAAGTTCCGGCGTTCAGCGCGACCTTGATGCCGGGGTTGATCCGCAGCCAGGACCGCGCCAAGCGCGTCAACGGCTCGCCATTCATGACGGACGTACGCGCCGAAATTGTCGATAACGGCGTGATCGTGCTGTCGGATGCCTGGTTTGCCGGCGGCATGGCGGCGAAAGACCACTGCATCGTCAAGCCCGACGATTTGAAGGGCATGAAATTCCGCGCCGCCGGCCCGACCTTCGCGGCGATGTGGGAGGCGGCGGGCGCCAGCATCGTCAGCCCGCCGTCGAACGAAATCTACAACGCCTTCCAGACCGGCGTGGTCAACGCCACCGACACCAGCCTCGGCACGTTCGATTCCACGCGCCTCTACGAAGTGACCGATTGCCTCACGGCCCCCGGCAACAATGCGCTGTGGTTCATGTACGAGCCGGTTCTGATGTCGAAGAAAAGTTTCGACAAGCTCAACAAGGCGCAGCAGGACGCGCTCATCAAGGCCGGAAAGGACTCTCAAGCCTATTTCGAAGGCAAGGCCGACGCCGTCAACCAGGAGGCGATCAAGGACTTCGAGGACCACAAGGTCAAGGTCGTGACGCTGAGCGATGCCGACTACGGCACCTGGCTCGACCTGGCGAAAAAAACCTCGTACGCCAAATTCGCCAAGGACGTGCCCAACGGCCAAAAGCTGATCGACGAGGCGCTGGCGGTCAAATAAAGTCGTATGGCGGATGGACGGCCGGAGGGAGATGCTCGCCGGCCGTCATTCGTTGACTGATGCGAGCGAGCCGCGCGGCGCTGCGAACGCCGGCAACCGAAGAATTGGGGCCATGAACGTTTACATTCGCGCCGTCACCGCCATGTCGCGTCTTGCCGGCGTCATCGGCGCCTTCCTCATCGCCTTCGCCGTGCTCGTCATTTGCGACATGGTGATCGAACGCTACATCCTCGGCCGAACCACGATCTGGCAGATCGACGTCGTCACCTATTCCATCATGGCGGCGACCTTCGTCGGCAGCGCCTACGTGCTGATGACCCGCGGTCACGTCAACGTCGACGTCCTGCCGCTGTATCTGGGGCCGCGCGCGCGCTATTGGCTGGCGCTGATCACGATGTTGGTCGCGCTGTGCTTCTGCATCGTGCTGTTCGTGCTGTGCACGATCTACTGGTACCAGGCGTGGTCCAAGGGCTGGCATTCCGACACGGTGTGGCGGGCGCGGCTGTGGATTCCGTATCTGGCGATGCCGGTCGGCCTCGGTCTTTTGGTGCTGCAATACCTTGCCGAGCTCGCGTGCCTCCTGACCGGACGCACGCCCCCGTTCGGCCTCGGTGAAGATCGGTTCCACGCATGAGCCCGACCACCCAAGGCTCGCTCGTTCTGATCGCCACGCTGCTGATCCTGCTGTCGGGTATTCCGGTGGCGTTCGGGCTGGGCGCGATTTCGATCGTTTTCCTGCTGGTGTTCCAGGGTTTCGGCAGCATGCATGTGGTCGCCGAGACCTATCTGTCCGGGCTCGACGAGTTCACCCTGGTCGCCATACCGATGTTCGTGATGATGGGCGCGGCCATCGGCTCCTCGCCGGCCGGCAAGGATCTCTATGAAGCGCTCGACCGCTGGCTCTATCGCCTGCCCGGCGGCCTCGTCATCTCGAATCTCGGCGCCTGCGCCATCTTCGCGGCGCTGACCGGCTCGTCGCCGGCGTGCTGCGCCGCCATCGGCAAGATGGGCATTCCGGAAATGCGCCGGCGCGGCTACCCCGACGAAATCGCCACCGGATCGATCTGCGCCGGCGGCACGCTCGGCATTCTCATTCCGCCGTCGGTCACGTTCATTCTCTACGGCATCGCCACCGAGACCTCGATCGGGCGGCTGTTCATCGCCGGCGTCATGCCGGGGCTCATGCTGACCGGCCTGTTCATGCTGTGGTCGGTATTCGCCATATGGCGCAGCGGCTTTCGTTCGCACGCCGTCGATTTTCGCTACAGCTGGAAGGAAAAATTCGCCTCCATTCCGAAGATCGCTCCCTTCATCGCCATCATCGTCGGCGTGATGTACGTGCTCTATGGCGGCGTCGCCACGCCGTCGGAGGCGGCCGGCGTCGGCGCGGCGATGTGTCTGGTGATGGCAATTCTGATCTACCGGTTGTGGCGGCCGGATCAGATCTGGATGGTCCTACGCGACACCATGCGGGAATCGGTGATGATCCTGACCATCATCGCCGCCTCCGTCCTGTTCGGCTACATGCTCACTTCGCTCTATCTCACCCAGACGCTGGCGCAGTCGATCGCCGACATGCACGCCAACAGGTGGGTGTTGATGTTCATGATCAACATCTTTTTGCTGGTCTGCGGCTTCTTCATCCCGCCGGCTGCCATCATTTTGATGACATCGCCGATCCTGTTGCCGATCATCACGGCGGCGGGTTTTGATCCGGTCTGGTTCGGGGTCATCCTCACCATCAACATGGAGATCGGCCTCATTCATCCGCCGGTCGGTCTCAACATCTACATCGTCAGCGCCATCGCGCCCGATGTGCCGGTCGCCAAAGTGATGTGGGGGACGCTGCCCTATGTGTTCTGCATGATGCTGGCGATCGTGCTGCTGTGCCTATTCCCCCAAATCGCGACGTGGCTGCCCGACTATTTGATGGGGGCGGCGAAATAGCTGGCCGGCACGCCATCACCTCCTACGCTGGGTGTTCGGCCGCACCTGGGACGCGGCGCGCACGGCGTGTAAATACCATGCTGCTTTTCTGTTGAACGACATTCACTCCGCTTCCCACGGGCGTCGCCGGGCGCCATGTCGGACATAATGAATGATGACTTCGTCCTGTCCGACCTCATACACGATCAAATAATTGCCGACGGGAAAGCGCCGGAAGTTCGATTTGCGTGTCGCCTCGCCAATGTACGGCGTCGCCGCGATTCGCGCCGCAGCTTCTTCGATACGAGTAACAAGGCGCGCGGCGGCTGGGGGATTGTCTTGTGCTATGTAGGCGAAAATCCCATCGAGATCGGCAAGCGCTCCGCGTTCAAACCGGAGCTTCATGCACTGCGGTAGCGGCTGAACACAGCTTCGACTTCTTCGTCGCTTGCCAGGTCCCGCCGCGCCGCGCGCTCCTCGATGATCTTCCACTCCTCGTCGGTAATATCGTCCGCAACGCGCGATTGTTCAAAACGCCGCACAAAGCGCGCAATTTTCTCCTGGTCCTCTTCCGGCCAAGTCAGCACCCGATCGAGAATGTCCTTCACCTGTTCTTTGGTCATAGTGCCATTATACAAAATCGACGCGAAATGAATACAGCCCGATATCCGCCCTATGGCTCCATCGGGCTTAGACCCAGCCGCTCCATCAACTCCCGATCCCGATCCCGCCCGGGATTCGGCGTGGTGAGAAGCTTCGGCCCATAAAAAATCGAATTAGCCCCGGCGAGAAAGCACAGCGCCTGGGTCTCCTCGCTCATGTCCTCGCGGCCGGCGGAGAGCCGTACCATGGAGCGCGGCATGGTGATGCGGGCGGCGGCGATGGTGCGGACGAATTCGAGCGGCTCAAGCGTGGGCTCGGCGGCGAGCGGTGTGCCGGCGACCTTGACCAACATGTTGATCGGCACCGATTCCGGATGCGCCGGCAGGCTCGCCAAGGTCGCGATCATGCCGACGCGATCCTCGCGGGTCTCGCCCATGCCGACGATGCCGCCGCAGCAGACATGGATGCCGGCGTCGCGCACGCGGTCGAGCGTCTCCAGGCGGTCCCGATAGGTCCGCGTGGTGATGATTTTTTCGTAGAATTCCGGCGAGGTGTCGAGGTTGTGATTGTAGAAATCGAGGCCGGAGTCTTTCAGCCGTCGCGCCTGGCCGGCGGTGAGCATGCCGAGCGTGGCGCAGGTTTCCAGCCCGAGCGCCTTGACGCCCTCGACCATGGCGCAAACCGCATCGAGGTCGCGATCCTTCGGCTCGCGCCACGCCGCGCCCATGCAGAAGCGGCTGGCGCCGCCGGCCTTCGCCGCGCGCGCTTCGGCAAGCACCGCGTCGAGCGCCATCAGCTTGTCGGCGCGCACGCCGGTGTCGTAGCTCGCGCTTTGCGGACAATAGGCGCAGTCCTCCGGGCAGCCGCCGGTCTTGATCGACAGCAGCGTTGAAATCTGCACCGCGCCGGGATCGAAATTGGCGCGATGCACGCTTTGCGCCTGGAACATCAGCTCCGGGAACGGCAGGTCGAACAGCGCGCGCACCTCGGCGCGGGTCCAGTCGTGGCGGGGCGGGTCGCTGTTCCCCGTGGCCGGAGCCCCCTCACCCCAACCCTCTCCCCGCTGGGGAGAGGGGGTTCGCCGCGAATGCTCCGCTTCTTTCACAGCCGCACTTCTCCGTGTTCGTCGTGCAATTGTAGCCTGGATCGCCGCAAATCAAAATGCGGCGCCGGGCCGGGCTGGAACGCGAGCCTCATTCATATGAGAATGCGGGGCCGGACGTTGCGAGGGACACGATGATTTCGAGATGCGCGTTTGCTGTTGCCGTCGCATGCCTGCTCATGATCGCCCCGGCCGCCGCGCAAGATTGGCCGACGCGGCCGGTGACCATGGTGGTGCCGTTTCCGCCCGGCGGCGGCACCGACGTGCTCGGGCGGATCATCGGCCGCCGCCTTTCCGAAATTCTCGGCCAGCAGGTGATCATCGAGAATGTCGGCGGCGCCGGCGGCATGATCGGCTCGAACAAGGTCGCCAGGGCGACGCCGGACGGCTACGAATTCGTGCTCGGCAGCCGTGCCGACGCCATCAATCAGACGCTCTACAAGCATCCGCTTTACGACCTCAAGGAAGACCTGGTGCCAGTCATCCTGGTCGCCGACCAGCCGATGGCGATGATCGCGCGCCACGATCTGCCGGTCGACGGCTTGGCCGACTTCATCGCCTACGTCAAAAAGAACCAGGCCACC
>DATHHM010000300.1:0-2516 GCA_035317145.1 Xanthobacteraceae bacterium
ACATTGTGGTGCTCAAGCAGAAACCGTCCGGCTTCTTCGGCTCCAACATGGCGAGCTATCTGACGCTCTTGGGCTGCGACAGCCTCATCGTCACCGGCACCACCACGTCGGGCTGCGTGCGCGCCACCGTGCTCGACGGCTTCAGCCTGAATTATCGCATCGCGCTGGCCGAGGAAGGCTGCTTCGACCGCTCGCAGGCGAGCCACGCCATCAATCTGTGCGACATGAACGCCAAATATGCCGACGTGGTGAAGACCGACGAGGTTCTCGCTTTCTTCGATACGCTGCCGAGCGGCATGTACGAATTGCCCGCGGGCAAAACTCCGCCGCAGAAAGAAGCCAAGCGCGCCGCGAATTTCTGACGCGGGCCTGACGGCACCGATGCGGCGCGCGCGCGAAATCAAAACCGCCGGCGCGTGGAACGCCGCGGACGCGGTCGATTGCGTCACGCTCGATGCGCACGGCCGCCATCGCCGCCGTATCGTGCTGACCGGGGAGCGCGGCACGATTTTCCTGCTCGATTTGCCGCATGCGATCGCGTTGCGCGACGGCGACGGCCTTTTGCTCGACGACGGCGCCATGGTGCGCGTCGCCGGCCACGCCGAGCCGCTCGTTGAAATCGCCGCCGCCAACGCCCACGAATTGGCGCGGCTCGCCTGGCATATCGGCAATCGTCACGTCGACGTGCAGATCGTCGGCGATCGCCTGCGCATCCGGCGCGACCATGTGATCGAGGACATGCTGCGCGGCCTCGGCGCGGCGCTACAGCCGATCGAGGCGCCGTTCGATCCCGAGCACGGCGCCTATGATCACGGCGACGATCATGTCTGATGCGTCGCCCCCCGATGCGGCCGCGCTCTACCGGCTGATGGCGTGGCTGTCACCGGCCTATCCGGTCGGCGCGTTTTCCTATTCGTCGGGCATCGAATGGGCGGTCGAGGCGGGCGACATCGAGGACGCCGAAACGCTGCGGGCCTGGCTCGCCGTCATGATCGGCGAAGGCTCAGGCTTCTGCGATGCGGTGTTCTTCGTCCACGCCCACCGTGCCATCGCCGCGAATGACGACACAGGCTTGCGCGCTGTCGCGGAGTTGGCCGCCGCCATGGTGCCGTCCAAGGAGCGCCTCTTGGAGACCACGACCCAAGGCCGCGCCTTTATCGATGCGACGCGCGCCGCCTGGCCGTGTGAGGCGCTGGCGCGCCTCGACGCGGCGTGGGCCGGCGCCGTGGCGCTGCCCATTGCCGTCGGCGTGACCTGTGCCGGCCACGGCATCGCTTGCGAAGCCGCGCTGCAGGCGTTTCTTCACGCACTGACCGCGAATTGGATTTCCGCCGGCGTCCGCCTCATCCCGCTCGGCCAGACCGACGGCCAGCGCGTGCTCGCGGCCCTCGAAGCAACCGTCGCGGCAACGGCAATGCGCGCGCTCAAGACGCCGCTCGACGACGTCGGCTCCAGCGCACTGCGTGCCGATCTCGCCAGCATGCGGCACGAGACTCAGTACACGCGCCTGTTCCGGTCGTAAGCACCACGCGCGCACCGACGCCTTTATTTGTCGGCGCTCGGCGCGACGGCGGGCGTCGGCAATTCGGCCGGTTTCTTGTCGCCATAGAGAGCTTGCAAAAAACCCGACATGGTCAAGCCCTGCACCACGATGGTGAACAGCACGACCGCATAGGTCACGACCAGGAGATCGCCGCGCCATGGCGAGGCCGGCAGCGACAAGGCCAGCGCGATCGAAATGCCGCCGCGCAATCCCGCCCAGGTCAGCACCGCGACGTTACGCACTTTGTCGATAGGGGGATCGGGCGCGAACAGCATCGGCACCGCGACGCTGACCGCCCGTGCGATCACGGCGAGCGGCACCGCGAACGCGAGCGGGATCAATTCCGCCGGCTGGATGACCAAGCCGAGGATTTCCAGGCCGATCAAAAGGAACAGCATGATGTTCAGGAGCTGATCGAGCAGCTTCCAGAAGCCGACCAGCACTTGCCGCGTTTTCGCGGTCATGCCGAAGCGCGGCGATGGCGACGCCAGGCAAAGCCCGGCGCAGACCACGGCGATCGGGCCGGACAGTTCGAGCAGGTTGGCGATGCGATAGCTGCCGAACACCAGCGCCAGCGAGATCAGAAGCAACAGCCCGTCGTCGTCGATCCGCCGCATCAGCGCCGCCGCCAGCCAGCCGCCGGCGAAGCCGAGGGCTGCGCCGCCGCCGATCTCGCGCAGCATCGCGATCAGGATCTGGCCGTGGCCTATGGAAGGTCTCGCCCTGGGTGACGCCCAGCGCAAACAGGAACAGCACCACGCCGGCACCGTCGTTGAACAGGCTCTCGCCGACGATGGCGGCGCGCAGGCTCGGCGGCAGCCCGACCTGACGCAGCAAGGTCGCGACCACGACCGCGTCGGTCGGCGCCAGGATGGCGCCGAGCAGCACGCACCAGATCAGCGGCACCGCCATGCCGATGACGCTGAAGGCGAGCCACATCCCGGCGCCGAAGATCGTGGTGGCGATCAGCACG
>DATHHM010000301.1:0-2021 GCA_035317145.1 Xanthobacteraceae bacterium
GTGGATCGTGGTCATGAAACCGGTCTCGATGCCGACGGTGTCGTTCAGCACTTTTGCGACCGGCGCGAGACAGTTGGTCGTGCAGGAGCCGTTCGACACGACCAGGTGATCCCTAGTCAGCTTGTCGTGATTGACGCCGAATACGATCGTGGCATCAGAGCCGTCCGACGGCGCCGAGACCAGCACGCGCTTGGCGCCGGCGGTGAGATGCGCCGAAGCCTTGGCCTTGGCGCTGAAGATGCCGGTGCATTCCAGCGCGATGTCGATGCCGAGATCCTTCCAGGGCAGGGTATTGGGATCGCGGACAGCCGTGACCTTGATCTTGCCGTTGCCGAGGCTGATCGAATCGCCCTCGACGGTCACGGTGCCCGGGAAGCGGCCATGGACCGAATCGAAGCGCAATAGATGTGCGTTGGTCTCGACCGGGCCGAGGTCGTTGATGGCGACCACTTCGATATCGTTGCGTTTGGCCTCATAGATGGCCCGCAGCACGTTGCGGCCAATGCGGCCAAATCCGTTGATCGCGACCCGGACTGCCATCTGTTGTTCTCCTTCAATGACCTCTGTCATCCCCGCGGAGGGCGCTTAGGCCATCCACGAGGGTTTTGCGGCGGACGCCCGGTTCGGCCGGGCGGGAGCGGATAATATGACCGCTAGGTAATCCTTTTTTCGGGCAATCTCAACCGTCAGCCCAACAGCTTGACCGCAGCGTTAACCGCCGCCTCGGCTGTAATTCCGAAGTGCTTGTAAAGGTCCTTGGCCGGTGCGCTGGCGCCAAAACTGTGCATGCCCACAAATGCGCCATTGGGCCCGATCACGGCATCCCAGCCCCACCGCACCGCGGCCTCGATCGCCACCTTGACCGGCGCATTGCCGATAATCGCCTTCTGCCTGTCCGCCGGTTGCGCCAGCAGCAATTCGAGGGACGGCACCGACACCACCCGCGAAGCGATACCGCGCTCGGCAAGCTGCTTTTGCGCGGCAACCGCGATCTCGACCTCGGAGCCGGAGGCAAATAGCGATATCTTCGCTTCGCCTTGCGCGGCAACCAGTTCATAGGCGCCATGGCCACACGGATTGTCCGGTCGCGCCGTGGTACGCAATTGGGGCAGGTTTTGGCGGGTCAGCGCCAGTACCGTCGGGCCATCGATTCGGTTGAGCGCCAGTTCCCAGCACTCGGCCACCTCCATCGCATCGCAGGGACGGAACACGCGCATGTTGGGAATGGCGCGCAAGCTTGCGAGATGTTCGACCGGCTGATGCGTCGGTCCGTCTTCGCCGAGACCGATCGAATCGTGGGTCATCACGTAGACGACGCCGGTGCCCATCAAGGCTGCGAGCCGCATCGCCGGGCGGGCGTAGTCGGTGAATATCAGGAACGTCGCGCCATTCGGCGCGAATCCGCCGTGCAGGAAAATTCCATTCATGGCCGCCGCCATGCCGTGCTCGCGGACGCCGTAATGGATGAAGCGGCCTTTCGGCGTTTTGGCCGAGAAGGCGACCGCGGACTTCGCCTTGTTGTTATTGGAGCCGGTGAGATCGGCCGAGCCCGCCAGGAATTCCGGCATCGCCGGCACGATCGCCTCGATCGCAAGTTCGGACGATTTGCGGGTGGCGATATTCTGCGGCGTCTCAAGCAGCGCCTTCTTGTGGGCCTTGAACGCTTTCGCCAGAGCGGCCGGCCGCTCATGCCGCAAGCGCCGTTCGAATTCCGTGCGCTTGCGGGCAGGCAGCGCGGCGAAGCGAGCCTCCCACTCCACACGCGCGGCGGCGCCGCGGGCGCCAACTTCGCGCCAGCTTTTCAACACGTCCGGCGGCACCGAGAACGGCTCCAGCGAAATGCCGAGCTTCTCCTTGGCGCCCTTGAGCTCATCGGCGCCAAGTGCCTCGCCGTGCGCTTTCGCGGTGCCGGCCCTGGTCGGCGCCCCGTAGCCGATCGTGGTCTTGCAGGCGATCATCGAGGGCTTGTTGGATTTCTGCGCCCGCGTGATCGCGGCGGCGATCGCCTGCTGATCCTGACC
>DATHHM010000302.1:0-11904 GCA_035317145.1 Xanthobacteraceae bacterium
GGTCGTTGGCAAACCAAGCTGCATTCCGCTCAGTCCGCAACGATGCCAACGGCCTCATGTCAAGACCGTAACGGTAAAGCAGGGCGATAAGCTCACGCAATTGCATCTGGGTGGGGGGGCTGGATAGCGCAACGTGGAGGCCGTCTGGCTCGCCCCTGACAGACTTAACGCAGCGCAATTCGTTCAGCCGGTCGTAAAACGCCTTCTCATCAGCCTGCGAGTAGTATCTTCCTTCCTGAATGATTAGCTCTTTGGTTGGCACGCTTCTCACTCCTCCAGCACCTTCACCGGCGTCACTGTTCTGAGAAGATAACGAAGCTGCGCCTCCGGCGCCCCCTCCACCACGGTTCGCTCGCTACGCGAGCTCCAGTGGTCCCCCTCCCCCGCTATCGCGGGGCGGAAAGGAAGCTACGCCGCCTGAACGTCCGTCAAAAACCGCCGCACTTCGCTCTGCAAGCTCGCCGCCTCTATCGCCAGCGCGTCGGCCAGCGCCTTGACGTCGGCGGCGGTTGAGCGGGCTCCGGTGGAGGCGCCGGCGACGCGGCTCATGGATTGAGCGCCGGTGCGCGCTTCGACCGAGGCGCGGTTGACGCCTTCGGCGATCGAGGCGACCGCGTTGTTCTGCTCCTCGACGGTGGAGGCCACCGTCATGGCGATCTCCGACATGTCGTCGATGATCGAGGACACCTGCTCGATGGCCTGCGCGGCGTCGGCGGTCGCCGACTGGATGGCGCCGATCTGGGCGGCGACGTCTTCGGTGGCGCGCGCGGTTTGCGCGGCGAGCGATTTCACTTCCGTGGCGACGACCGCAAAGCCGCGGCCGGCTTCGCCGGCGCGCGCCGCCTCGATGGTGGCATTGAGCGCCAGAAGGTTGGTCTGGCCGGCGATGGATTGAATGAGCCCGATCACTTCGCCGATGCGGTTGGCGGCGGTGCCCAGCTCCGACATGGTGGTGACGGTGCGCTTGGATTCGGCCACCGCGCGGCCCGCCACCTCGGTCGAGCGCGTCGCCTGCAGCGCGATCTCGCCGATCGAGGCGGCCAGCTCCTCGATCGAGCTCGCCACCGTCGTGACATTGACGGCGGCGGTGCTGACGCGACTTTCGGCTTCGCGCGCTTCGGAAGAGACCGAGTCGGCGGCGTCGTTGAGCCCGCTCGAGGCGCTTTCGAGGGCGCCGGAGGCCTCGCGGAGCCGGGCCAGCGCCTGCTCGACGGAACTGCGGAATGTGTCGATCATCGCCGCGATCGTCTCGCCGCGTTGCGCGCGCGCGGTATTGGCTTGCGTCTCCACCGTGGCGAGCCGCTCGCGCTCGATCATATTATCGCGGAACACCACCACCGTGCGCGCCATGGCGCCGATCTCGTCATGCGCCCGGGTCGCCGGAATGCGCGTCGCAGTGTCGCCGTCGGCGAGCCGCTTCATCACCTGCGCCAGGCCTTCCAGCGGCCGCGTGATCGAGCGGCCGATGCGCCAGCTGAAGCTGATGCCGATCAGCACCACCGCCAAGCCGATCCACAGGATGAAGCTGCGGATGCGCGCGCGCGACGCCGCCAGCGCCGTGCCGGCATCGCTGGCGCTGTCGCGTGCCGCGGCGATGATCTTGTCGGCTTCCGGCAGCACGGTCTCGGTATCGTGGCCGATCAGCCCCACCAGCGGCTCGATATTGTCGGTCGAGGCGACCCATTGGGCGAAGGCGTAGCTATAGGTCTTCACTTCCTCGTTCAGCTTCTGCTTCATCGACGGTGCGCCGTCGACCGACTCGAACAGTGCGTTGAAGGTCCTGACTTCGTCGAGGAAGTGCTTCTCCGACGCGCGCGAGCGCGTCAATCGGTAAGCCAGCTCGTCGCGGCGCATGGTCAGAAGCGACATCAGCATTTTGCGGGCGTCGCCGTCGGCGACCCAAGACAGATCCTGGTGGATGATGCGCTCCACCGCGCTGCTCGCCGCGGTGAGCTCGGCGGTGATGCCTTGGCCGTCGTCGTAGCCGAGCGACTTCTGCTCGTTGACCAGGCTTTCGAAGCTGGTCTTGAGGTCGCGCACGGTGATGCGCATCGGCGTGACCACGTCCTGTGCGGAGGCGCCGAGCACGGCGGCGATGCGGTCGAGGGATTTCATCGCCAGCTGTTGGCCGTCGGTGAAATCCGCAACCTCCTTGTCGGATGGCCGCGCGACATATTGGGTCGTCGCCGCGCGCATGATCAGCAAGCCGGTCTTGAGATCGCGGCTCGCGTCCGCGACCCGGGTGTCGCGATGCACGCTGTCGAAGGCGCGGCCGACTTCGACGTCGCCGGCCATGAAGGCGATGCCGTTGGCGAGAAATCCGATCACCGGAATGACGCCGAGCACGATGATGCGGGCGCGAACCGACAGCTTCGAGAAGGCTTCGACGATGAACATGGTGCGAAAGAACCTGGGGCGGGAAAACCTGGGACCGAATGTGGGCTTTCGTTGCCGCGATGCGTGATGCGGGATTCCACGTCAGCAAAACGGAAAATGGTTAATATTTGGCAAGGACTCGCGCGCCGCGTGCGTCATTCCGGGGCCTCGCGAAGCGAGGAGCCCGGAATCCATAGTCCCAGTGGACCAGAATTCGCGCCGAGTTCTGTTCTGGGAGGATAGTGGCTATGGATTCCGGGCTCGGCCTACGGCCGCCCCGGAATGACGGCATTGGGCTACCGCATTGCTTTTGTGCACTGCACGCGTAAGCTTGGTATGCCGTCCGGGCGGTGCAAAAATCGAGCTTTCGGAGATTTCTATGCCGCTTGCCGCATCTGCCGTGCCCGCCGGCCAAAACCTGATCGCAGCGCTCGACGACGCGGTCGCCGCCACCGAGGCGCTGTTTGCCGATGCCCGCCGCGCCGTCGCCGCCCGGGTCACGGTCGAGGGCCGCCCGATGGCCCGGGTGTTCGATCGCGAGCAGCGCGCCACCCATGGCCTCGCCTGGCTTGCCACCTATGTCGAGGCGATCCGGCAGCTTGCGGCCTACGCCGCGCGGATGATCGACACCGGCAATTTCGGCGAGATCGAAGATTTGGTCGTGCGCATCGGCGCCGGCGAATATTTGGCGCAGGTGCTCGGCGGCATTCCCATGAGCCAGGGTGAGATCGTCCGCTTGGCCGATCTGGGCTTGAGCGCGAGCGCGGTGGCGGCGCGGGTCACGCCCGCCGTCGATCATCTCATCGCGACGGGCAACACCGCGGCGCATCGCGCGCTGCTCGTCGAATTGATGCGCGAGCGGCCCGACGCCACCGTCGGCGCCTGCGGCCTCGAAGACACGCTGGATTCGATCCGCGAGGAAATGCGCAAATTCGCCGACGGCCAGGTCGTGCCGTTTGCGCAAGCGTGGCATCTCGAGAACGAATACATCCCGCTCGATATCATCGCGCAAATGTCCGAGCTCGGCGTGTTCAGCCTGACCATCCCCGAAGATTACGGCGGCATGGGGCTCGGCAAGGAATCCATGTGCGTCGTCTCCGAAGAGCTGTCGCGCGGCTATATCGGCGTCGGCTCGCTGGGCACCCGCTCCGAGATCGCCGCCGAGCTGATCTTGGGCAGCGGCACGGAGGATCAGAAGCGCAAATGGCTGCCGATGATCGCGTCCGGCGAAGTACTGCCGACCGCGGTGTTCACCGAGCCGAATACCGGCTCCGATCTGGCTTCGCTGAAGACGCGCGCCGTGCGCGAGCGCGACACTTATAAGGTCTACGGCAACAAGACCTGGATCACGCACCCGGTGCGCGCCGACCTGATGACGCTTTTGGTGCGCACCAATCCGGCCGAGAGCGGCTATCGCGGGCTCTCCATGCTGCTCGCCGAGAAGCCGCGCGGCAGCGATGAAAAACCGTTTCCCGCCGCCGGCATGTCCGGCACCGAGATCGAGGTCTTGGGCTATCGCGGCATGAAGGAATACGAGATCGCCTTCGACGGTTTTGCGGTGGCTGCTGACAATCTTTTGGGCGGCATCGAGGGGCTTGGTTTCAAGCAATTGATGGCGACGTTCGAATCGGCGCGCATCCAGACCGCGGCACGCGCCATCGGCGTCGCGCAGGCGGCGATGGAGCAGGGGCTCAGCTATGCCACGGCGCGGGTGCAGTTCGGCGAGCCGATCGCCAATTTTCCGCGCGTCTCCGACAAGCTCGCCATGATGGCGGTCGAGATCATGATCGCGCGCCAGCTCACCTATTACGCGGCGCGGCAGAAGGATTCCGGCCGCCGCTGCGACCTCGAAGCCGGCATGGCGAAACTCTTGGCCGCCCGCGTCGCCTGGGCCGCCGCCGACAACGCCGTGCAAATCCACGGCGGCAACGGCTTTGCCGTGGAATTTCCGATCTCACGCATTCTGTGCGACGCCCGCATCCTGAATATTTTCGAGGGCGCCGCGGAGATTCAGGCCAATGTGATCGCGCGGCGGCTGCTGGATGGGACGAATTAACGCGACCCACGTCCCGTCACCCTGAGGTGCGAGCGAAGCGAGCCTCGAAGGGCGACGGCAGCCAGGTCGGTTTTTTGCCGACCTGGAGTTACCAACGATGTCGATTTCGGCGAAGGCCGAAATCGATTGGCCGTGCATCCTTCGAGGCCCGCGCTGCGCGCGGGCACCTCAGGATGACGGGTACAGTCTTTCATTACATGCTTATCCGGTTGACACCCACGGGTCATTGAGGGTGTCAGTTACAAGCTTGACCGTCGCAGTGGCCATTTGCGTCCCAATGGCTACAGTGACAGTGAGGGGCTGATCCCCCATATCCTCCGCTGATCTGAGCGTATTTAATGCCGCGATGCTGGACTGTGTTGCTACAAACATTTCCAATTCGCGTTGTCGAGATTGGTGCATCAGCAAGAGCCGGAACGATCAGGGTAGTTGAGAGAGCAAGTATTGTGAGTAACTTTTTCATTTTCGAACACCTTGGGTTAGTCGTTGTGGGTATCAACCGGATAAGCATGTTTCATTAGAAAACTTGAAGGGCCGATTGTTCGATATCGGTACGCAGCATCGGATGCAGGCCGTCGCGGGTTGTGATGTCCACGTCCACGCCCAACTCGCTTTCCAGAAGTTGTTTAATCCCAACGAGGTCGAAAGCGTTAAAGCGTCCATTCGGATCGTAATCGATGAACAGGTCGAGATCGCTGCCGCGTCCGGCTTCGTCCTGCGCGATCGAACCGAACAGGTACAGCGACGTCGCGCCCATGGCTTTTATCGCCTGGGTCTGACGCTTCAACTTGTCGATTGCTTCGAGCCTGTTCATCGAAGCATCTTACTTCAATCGCTGTCCTTCGCGAAGGGCTGGGAGGCGGGGCCTCGGTTGACGTTGATGGGCCACGTCGGGCAAGTCTCGTCCCCATGGAAAAGCCCTCCATCTTCCTCGGCCCCGCCCCGGATTCGGCGCAAGCCTGGCTGCGTCTCGCCGCGACGATGCTGATCTCGACCATCGGCGGCGTCGGCATGTGGTCGGTGGTGGTGGCGCTGCCGCCGGTGCAGGCCGAATTCGCCGTGCCGCGCGCGCAAGCGTCGCTGCCATTCACCCTGGCGATGGTGGGATTTGCCTTGGGCGGCGTGCTGATGGGCCGCCTGTTCGACAGGACCGGGATTTTGGGTCCGCTGGCGCTCGGCGCCGTGGCGCTCAGCGCCGGGTATCTCGGCGCCGCAGGCGCCGGCAGCCTTGTGGTGTTCGCACTTGCGCACGGCTTGATCGGATTCGGCAGCGCGGCGACGCTTGGTCCGCTGATCGCGGACATCTCGAATTGGTTCGTCCGCCGCCGTGGCGTCGCAGTGACGCTTTGCTCGGCTGGAAATTATGTCGCCGGCACGATCTGGCCGCCGATCGTGCAGCACGCCATCGCGCTCTATGGCTGGCGGGCGACCCATGTCGGCATCGCGCTGACCTGTGGCGCGGCCATGCTTCTCATCGGCGTCGTTGCTTTGCGCCGGCGCGCGCCGGCAGCGTCCCTCGATTCCGGTGCCGCGACGCGCAAGGGAACGCCCGCGGCGTTTGGCCTGTCGGCGCGGGCGCTACAGATCCTCTTGGCCTTGGCTTCGATTTGCTGCTGCGTTGCGATGTCGATGCCGCAGGTCCACATCGTCGCCTATTGCGGCGATCTCGGCTACGGCGTCGCCCGCGGTGCCGACATGCTGGCGCTGATGATGGCGTTCGGGATCGTGGGGCGCATCGGCTCGGGATTCTTCGCCGACCGGTTCGGCGGTCTGCCGACATTGATGTTGGGGTCGGCGCTGCAGGGCGTCGCCCTGCTGCTCTACCTCCTCTATGATGGTCTGGTTTCGCTCTACGTCATCTCGGCGGTGTTTGGCCTGTTCCAGGGCGGCATCGTGCCGAGCTACGCCATCATCGTGCGCGAATATTTTCCGGCCAAGGAGGCGGGCACCCGCGTCGGCATCGTTTTGATGACCAGCCTGTTCGGCATGGCGTTGGGCGGCTGGATGTCGGGCTATATTTTCGACCTCACCGGCTCGTACCGCGCCGCGTTCTTCAACGGCCTCGGCTGGAACGCGGTCAACGGCACGATCGTGCTGTGGCTCCTGTTCCGGCGCCAGGGGCGGGTCGCCTATGCGTGAGCGCGACGCGGCTCCTTGAGCAGCAGTCCGACATTCCCGGACAGAATCCTCTCGCCGTCGGCGCCAAGCGCGCGGATATCGCGCACGAAGTCGCGCACGATCTCGCGCTTGCGGATTTCTTGCGGATAGTCGGTGGCGAAGACGATGCGGGACGCCGGGATTTCGCACAATCCGGCTTTGACCGCGCCGATGCCGCCGGCAAATCCGGCGGTGTCGAACACGAGGTTGTTGAGAATGTAATAGTCGAAGTCATGCTTCGGCGCGATGCCGTGGCGCTTGTTGCCGGCGGTGCCCCAGAACGTCTTGTCTTGAAAACTTCTGATGCGGGCGAGCATCGAGGCGATGCCGCCGGAGAGATGCGCCATGTGCACGGTCAGCTCCGGATGGCGGTCGAACACGCCGGAATTGACCAGGCGGATGGTTGCCATGATCAGCGAGAATTCGCGGCCGACGCCGCGCGCGGTGTCGTAGGCGTCGAACTGTTCGGCGCGATTGAGTTTTAGCGCCGGATGCACGAACACGAACAGGCCGAGTTTTCCCACTTCGTCCCAGAACGGCTCGATCGCCGCATCGTCGATCCATTTGCCGTCGAATTCCGACGTGATGGTGACGCCTTGGAATCCAAGCTCGTGACGGCAGCGCGCCAGTTCCTTGAATGCGGCGGCGCCGCCGAGCGGGTGGGCGTGGGCGGCGCCGATGAAGCGGCCGGGATAATCGCGTTCGGCCTTTTTCGCCTTGTCGTTGACCAGGCGCGAGGTGTCGAGATCGGCGCACATGCCGGCGGCGCTGGTCAGCCAGGCGGCGTCGATGCCGGCTGTGTCCATCATCCGCACGTGCTCGTCGAGATCGTAGAGCAGCGAATGGATCGTATAGCTCGGCGCCCCCGCGGCGTCGTAGTTGAGGATCAGGCGGTCGCCCGGGTCCTCCTTGATCAATTCGCGCGGCGTGAAATGGTGCTGGAAATCGACGATCATGCAGGTGGTCCTCTGCGTATTGCGGCCTCCTTGTAGCCCGGATTGCGCCGAGCGCAATCCGGGGACGGGCCCGCAACGCCGCTCCTGGGTTTCGCTGCCGCTCAACCCAGGCTACAAGTAGCCATGGCCAATTTCATGTCCCATTTTGCGGTCCCGGTCGCCATCGGCGCGGTCGCGGTCGTGCTGCTGCTCGGGCTCTACAACATGATGCGCGGCGGCTCCGCCAACACTTCGCAGAAGCTGATGCGGCTGCGCGTGCTGCTGCAGTTCATCGCCATCATCGTCATCATGGCCACGCTCTGGTTCATGTCGAAGTGACCGATGGTCAAGCTCAACAAGATCTATACCCGCACCGGCGATGACGGCACCACCGGGCTCGGCTCCGGCGAGCGGCGCAAGAAATACGATCTGCGCGTCGCCGCCTACGGCACGCTGGACGAAGCCAATGCGGCGATCGGCATTGCGCGGCTGCATACCGAAGGCGACACTTCACAAGAAGGTTTGACGCTCGATGCCGCGCTGTCGCGCATCCAGAACGATCTGTTCGACGTCGGCGCCGATCTGTGCACGCCCGGCGAGGGCAAAGGTCCGGATGGCGCGCGGCTGACGGTGACGCAGGCGCAGGTCGATTGGCTGGAAAGCGAAATCGACCGGCTCAATGACGAGCTTGCGCCATTGAAATCCTTCGTGCTGCCGGGCGGCACTGCGGCGGCGGCTTATCTGCATCTCGCCCGCACCATCTGCCGGCGCACCGAGCGGTTGATCGCCGAGCTCAAGGACCAGCCGAACGAGAGCGTCGGTGATGAGGTGCTCAAATACGTCAACCGCCTTTCCGATTTTCTGTTCGTCGCCAGCCGCTATGCCAACGGCAAAGGCGCGCGCGACGTGCTGTGGCAGCCGGGCCAGAATCGCTGACGGCGGAGAGGGCAAGCCATGGTCATGCCGATATGGGATCACAGTCCGTTCAGGTGGCCGAAGCCGCCTTACGTGATGTGGGCCTTGGTCATCATCAACTTCGCGGTGTTCTTCGTCGAGGCGGGCTTCTGGCCCGACCAGATGGACCAGCTCGATCAACTCGCCGGGTTGGTTCCCGCGGCGCTCACCGGAAACGCGTCGGCCGCAGGGCTACCGGCGCCGCTTACGGTCATCACCTGTTTGTTCGTGCACGGCAATTTCATGCACGTCTTCGGCAACATGATCTTCTTGTTCGTGTTCGGCGATGACATCGAGGAGGCGCTCGGCCACTGGCGCTTCCTTGGCTTCTATCTGGCCTGCGGTATCGGCGCGGGCCTTGCCTTTGTGGCGAGCGATCCGAGTTCGACGACCGCACTGATCGGCGCCTCCGGCGCCATCGCCGGCGTCGTAGCCGCGTATCTACTGTTCCGGCCGTGCGCCAAGGTCACGTGCCTCCTTGGCCTCATTCCGCTTCGGCTGCGGGCCTATTGGATCATCGGCGGCTGGGCGATCTGGCAGTTCATCGATGCCGCGAGCCGCACCGACGACGGCATCGCCTATTCGGCCCATGTCGGCGGCCTGATCACTGGCGCGGTGCTGTTCTATTTCATGCGGCCACAGGGCGTTGCGCTATTCGAATGCGTGGAAACGACATGAGCCCATATCTGCAGCCATGGCTGCCCCGGCACGTTGACCGGGAGGGCCGCGGCCGGTAGGTTGCCGCACCGCAGCATCGGCGGCCTTCCAAGCGCCGCCGAGGGCCGCCGGAAACAGCAAAAAAGCCATCACAGCCAAATCTTCAGCAACCAGGCCTCAATAACTTAAGTTTTCAACGCCATGAAAATTCTCGTCCCTGTAAAACGGGCGGTCGACAAGGACGTGAAAATCCGCGTCAAGGCTGACGGCTCCGGCGTCGAGCTTGGCAACGTCAAAATGTCGATGAATCCGTTCGACGAGATCGCGGTCGAGGAAGCGCTCCGGCTCAAGGAGAAGGGGCAGGCGACCGAGGTCGTTTGCGTGTCGATCGGGCCGCAGCAGGCGGCCGAAACCATCCGCACCGGGCTCGCCATGGGCGCCGACCGCGGCATCCTGGTGAAGACCGACGGTGCCGCCGTCGAGCCTTTGGCGGTGGCAAAAATCCTAAAGGCCATCGCCGATGCCGAGCAGCCGGGGCTCATCATTCTCGGCAAACAGGCGATCGACGACGACTGCAATCAGACCGGCCAGATGCTGGCGGCGCTGCTCGGCTGGCCGCAGGGCACGTTCGCCTCAAAGATCGCGCTCGACGGCGACGCCATCATGGTGACGCGCGAAGTCGACGGCGGTTTGCAGACGGTGAAGCTGAAAATGCCGGCCGTCGTCACCACCGACCTGCGCCTGAACGAGCCGCGCTACGCCTCGCTGCCCAACATCATGAAGGCGAAGAAGAAGCCGATCGACGACAAGACCGCGGCCGATTACGGCGTCGACACCAAGCCGCGGCTGGAAGTGGTCAAGACCACGGAGCCGCCGGTGCGCAAGTCCGGCGTCAAGGTCAAGACCGTCGCTGAGCTGATCGACAAGCTGAAGAACGAAGCGGGAGCGATCTGATGCCGACGCTTCTTCTTGCCGAGCACGACAACAAATCGCTCAAGGATGCGACTAACAAAGCGCTGACCGCCGCCAAGGCGCTCGGCGCCGAAGTGCACGTGCTGGTCGCCGGCTCCGGCTGCAAAGCGGTGGCGGATGCCGCCGCCAAGCTCGACGGCGTGAGCAAAGTGTTGCTGGCGGATGCGCCCGCTTACGAGCACATGCTGGCCGAGCCGGTGGCGGCGCTGATCGTCGCACTCGCCGGCCCTTACGAAACCATCATGGCGGCCGCCACCACGAGCGGAAAGAACATCATGCCGCGGGTCGCGGCGCTGCTCGACGTGATGCAAATCTCCGACGTCATCAAGGTCGTCGCGCCCGACACCTTCGAGCGGCCGATCTATGCCGGCAACGCCATCCAGACCGTGCGCTCGCACGATGCCAAGAAAGTGATCACGGTGCGCACGGCGGCATTCCAGGCCACCGGCGAGGGCGGCTCGGCAACCGTCGAAGCGGCTGCCGCTGCGGCCGATCCGGGCATTTCCGGCTTCGTCGGCGAGGAGCTGTCGAAATCGGAGCGGCCGGAATTGACCTCAGCCAAGATCATCATTTCGGGCGGCCGGGCGATGCAAAGCCGCGACAACTTCACCAAATATATCGAGCCGGTGGCGGATAGACTCGGTGCCGCGGTCGGCGCCTCGCGCGCCGCGGTCGACGCCGGCTACGCGCCGAACGACTGGCAGGTCGGCCAGACCGGTAAAGTGGTGGCGCCGGACCTGTATATCGCGGTCGGCATTTCCGGCGCCATTCAGCATCTCGCCGGCATGAAGGATTCGAAAGTCATCGTCGCCATCAACAAAGATGAGGAAGCGCCGATCTTTCAGGTCGCGGATTATGGATTGGTGGCGGATCTCTATTCCGCGCTGCCGGAGCTCGCCAGCGAGCTCGACAAAGTCAAACGTTGATCGCGGCCGCACCCGGAATAACAAGGTGTGGCTCGGGGTATCTGAGGTGAGCTAAGATGGTCGAGGTCAAGGAACGGCCCAAAGAACGCAGCCGCAGCGAGCGGACGGAAGCAATGACCATTCGCAAGATCGGCATCGTCGGCGCCGGCCAGATGGGCAACGGCATCGCGCATGTCTGCGCGCTGTCGGGCTTTCATGTCCTGCTCAACGACATCGCGCCCGACCGCATCACCGAAGGGCTCGCCACCATCAACGGCAATATGACGCGCCAGGTGTCGAAGAAGATCATCACCGAAGACGCCCGCAAGAACGCGCTGGCGCTGATCAAGACCGCGGACAAATACGACGCGCTGGCCGCTTGCGACATCGTGATCGAGACCGCGACCGAGAAGGAAGAGGTCAAGCGCAAGATCTTCGCCGACTTGTGCGCCTCGCTCAAGCCGGAAGCCATCGTCGCCACCAACACCTCGTCGATCTCGATCACGCGGCTGGCGTCATCGACCGACCGGCCGGAACGCTTCATCGGCATTCATTTCATGAACCCGGTGCCGCTGATGGAGCTGGTCGAGCTGATCCGCGGCATCAACACCGACGACGAGACGTTCGAGGCGACCAAGCTATTCGTGAACAAGCTCGGCAAGACCATCGCGGTTTCCGAGGATTTCCCCGCCTTCATCGTCAACCGCATCCTGCTGCCGATGATCAACGAGGCGATCTACACGCTGTACGAAGGCGTCGGCAACGTCGAGGCGATCGACACCGCGATGCGGCTCGGCGCGCATCATCCGATGGGGCCGTTGGAGCTGGCGGATTTTATCGGGCTCGATACCTGCCTCTCGGTCATGCAGGTGCTGCACGAGGGCCTGGCGGA
>DATHHM010000303.1:0-4298 GCA_035317145.1 Xanthobacteraceae bacterium
CTCGGGCGGAGCACCGAGCCGCCGGTCTGCGTGCCGAGCGCCGCCGGCACCATGTCGTCGGCAACCGCCGCCGCGGAGCCGCTCGACGAGCCGCCCGGCGTATGCGCCGGATTGTGCGGATTGGTGGTTTCCGGCGGCGCCATGCCGGCGAATTCGCAGGTCGCGGTCTTGCCCAGCATCACCGCGCCGGCGCGGCGCAGCAGCGCCACGCACGCAGCGTCCGACGGCGGCCGATGGCCCTTGTAGATCGGCGAGCCGAATTCGGTCGGCATGTCGAACGTGTCGATGATGTCCTTGACGCCGATCGGCACGCCATGCAGCGGGCCGCGGCTTTGCGAGCGATCGAGCGCGCGCGCTTGCCCAAGCGCCAATTCCGGATCGAAATTCACCCACGCTTTGACGACACCGTCGCGCGCCGCGATCCGCGCCACGCAGTCGCGCGTCACCGCTTCGCACGTGGCTTCGCCACGCGCGATCTTTTGCACGATCTCGGCGGCGCCGAGTTGGTTGAGCGGGCCTGAAACCTTGGCGTCCATTTTCAGTTCTTGCCGGCGCGGCCGGCCGAGGTGCCGGCGATCTTGCCGAACACCGTACCGGACATCAGGCCCGAGCCGCCCGGATAGTTGAAGTAAAACAGCCCGCCGACCAGTTCGCCCGCGGCATAGAGGCCGCGGATCGGCTGATAGTCGGTGTTGAGCACTTCGCCGTCGGTGTTGATGCGCAAGCCGCCGAAGGTGAAAGTGACGCCGCAGGTCACGGCGTAGCCTTCATAGGGCGGCGCATCGAAGGTGTTGGCCCAATTGCTCTTGTTGATGGCAAGCCCTTGGGTGCCGCGGCCGTCCTTGACGTTCGGATTGAACGGCACGTCGGTTTTAACCGCGGCATTCCATTCCTTGATGGTCTTGACGAACTCGGCGGCGTTGACGCCTTCGAGCTTTTGCGCGAATTCCTCGATGGTGTTCGCCGTCACCTTGGTGATCTGGCGGATTTTGTATTCGTCGCGCTGCAGGTGTTTTACCTTCTGATCGAAGATCTGCCAGGCGAACTGGCCCGGCTGCTCCAGCACCACGCGGCCATACTTGGCATAGGTGTAATTGCGGAAATCGGCACCCTCGTCGACGAAGCGTTTGCCGGTGGCGTTGACCAGGATGCAGAACGGATAGGAATGCTTCTGGAACTGATCGCCGACCGCGAGATCGCCGAATTCCGGCGCGTTCATTTCCCATTGCACGGCGTGGCAGCCCGACCAGTTGCCGCGCGGAGCTGCACCAATATCAATCGCCATGCGGATGCCTTCGCCGGTGTTGAAGCGACTGCCGCGCACCTTGGCGAGATCCCAGCCGGGGCCGAGATAACGCGTGCGCCATTCCGGATTGGCCTCGAAGCCGCCGCAGGCCAGCACCACGGATTTCGCCCGCAACTCGCGCACCTCGCCGTTCTGGCGTACCCGCACGCCCTCGACGCGGTTACCGTCGAAGAGAAGATCGAGGCCGCGCGTCGCGTAGCGAATCTCGATGCCGCGCTTTTTGGCCGCCTCGGTGAGCATGGCGATCAACCCCGGCCCGCCGCCGACGGATTCGACCGTGAGCCCGCCCCAGAACTTGAACTTGCCGTCGATCTTGAACGCCTGCCGGCCGTAGATCGGAATAAGCCGCACGCCCTTCTCGCGCATCCAGTTGAGCGAGTCGAAGCTCTTGGTGACCAGCAACTCGACCAGATCGGGATCGGCGCGGTGCTGCGTGACGCGCGCCATGTCGTCGAAGAACTGATCGGCGGTGTAGGTGCCGAAATCCGTGGTTTCGATTTCGGCCGGCGTGAGATCGGGCACCAGCGTCTTGATGTCGTCGACGCCGTTATAGACGACGCGAATGGAACCGGCGGTGAAGCGGCTGTTGCCGCCGGATTCGTCCTCCGGCGCCGCCTCGCACATCACGACCTTGGCGCCCTCTTCCTGCGCCGCCAGCGCCGCACAGAACGCGGCATTGCCGGCGCCGACAACAATCACATCCGCAACTTGATTTGGCATTTCTTCCCTCTGATTACTCCGCCGCTTGCGCGACGCCGCCGTGTGCCTTCGACCAGCCGGCCGGGTTCTTCATGAATTTCTCGACTTCCTTGAGCTTGGCCTTTTCGAACTTGCCGCTCTTCTTGGCAACCTCCAGCACGTCCCACCAAGTCGCGAGCGCGTGCAAGGTGACGCCGAGATCGCCGAAGATTTTTTTCGATTCAGGAAAGATGTCATAGAAGAAGAGCACGAAGACGTGCTCGACCGTGGCACCCGCCGCGCGCAGCGCCTTGCAGAAATTCACCTTGCTGCGGCCGTCGGTGGTCATGTCCTCGACCAGGAGCACGCGAGCGCCGTCCTCGATATGGCCCTCGATCTGGGCGTTGCGGCCAAAACCTTTCGGCTTCTTGCGCACATATTGCATCGGCAGCATCAGGCGATCCGCCATCCAGGCGGCGAACGGAATTCCCGCCGTCTCGCCGCCGGCCACCGCGTCGAATTGCTCAAAACCGGCGTCGCGCAGCACCGTCGCCACGCCGAAATCGATCAAGGTCTGGCGCACGCGCGGAAACGAGATCAGCCGGCGGCAATCGGTATAGACCGGGCTCGCCCAGCCGGACGTATAGATGAACGGCTTGTCGGTCATGAAGCGGACCGCGTCCACTTCGAGCAGCATCTTGGCCGTCAGTTCGGCTATCACCGCTTTGTCGGGGAAGCCTGTCATCGCTCGACTCCTTTCCCCTCCCCCTTGTGGGGAGGGGTAGGGGTGGGGGTCGAGAGGTGCCGCGCGATCGTCGACACCCTCACGTTACCTCCCGACCCCCCACCCTGCCCTCCCCCACAAGGGGGGAGGGAAATTACGCTACCACCTTCCACTCGATGGTCTCGCCGCCGCGATAGACCAAGGCGCGCTCGTCGGGGCCGGCGACTTTAACTTCCTCCGGCGCGGTCCAAGGCGTCTTCTCCAGCGTGATTTTATCCTCGTTCGGCGGCATCCGATAATGCTTCGGTCCGTTGAGCGAGGCAAAGGCTTCGAGCTTGTCGATCGCGCCCTCCTCCTCGAACACCCGCGCATAGGTCTCGATCGCGACCGGCGCATTGAACATGCCGGGCACGCCGTTGGTCGAGACTTTTCGGGAATAAGGATGCGGCGCGGAATCGGTGCCGAGGAAATAGCACGCCTCGCCCGAGGTCGCGGCCTTGCGCAACGCGGCGCGGTCGCGCGCGGTTTTGATCACTGGCATCACGTACATGTAGGGCTTGAGGCCGTGACCGAACCAGTCGTTGCGCGTCAGCATCATGTGATAGGGCGTGATGGTGCCGCCGACCTGGGGCGCCGCGCTCTTCACGTAATCGGCGCCTTCTTTCGACGACAGATGTTCGAGGATGAAGCGCAGGCCGGGGAATTGCTTCACCCATTTCGTCAGATACCGGTCGATGAACGCCTTCTCGCGGTCGAAAATATCGACGTCGGGATCGGTATCCTCGCCGTGCATCAGGAACGGCATGTCGAGCTTTTCCATGCGCTCCAGAACGCGCATGACTTTTTTATAGTCAGTGACGCCGGCCGCCGAATTTGTCGTGGCGTTGGCTGGATAAAGCTTTACGCCGGTGAAAAGTCCATCGCGAAAACCGCGCTCGACGTCGTCGGGATCGGTATCGTCGGTGAGATAGCAGGTGAGCAGCGGCTTGAATTTCGACCCCTGCGGCACCGCCGCCATCACCCGCTCGCGATAGGCGGCGCAGTCGGCCGTGGTGCGCACCGGCGGAATGAGATTCGGCATCAAGATGGCGCGGCCGAAATGCTTTGCCGTGTACGGCAGCACCGCTTTGAGCATCTCGCCGTCGCGGACGTGCAGGTGCCAGTCGTCGGGTTTGCGGATGGTGATGCGCGTGGTCATTGCTTTGGCTTTGGTCCGTTGGCGGCGCGCTAGCCTATCGGCGCGGCGGCCGCGGCAAAAGTCTCCATCGGCGGCTCGTCGATCATGGCGCGTGTGAGATCGGCGACGCGGGCAAAACCGCGCTTGGCGCACCATTGCTCCAGGCCATCGATGATCGCGATCATGCCGGTCGGATTGCGGAAGGTCAGATAGCCGATCATCACCGCGGTGGCGCCGGCCAGCATATATTCCACCACGTCTTCGACCTTGACGATGCCCCCGCAGCCGATAATCGGAATTTTCACCGCCTGCGCGCACTGATGCACCATGCGCACGATGACCGGTTTTATGCCGGGGCCCGATAACCCACCGAACTTGTTGCCGATCGCCGGGCGGAACGTGTCGGTGTTGAT
>DATHHM010000304.1:0-2516 GCA_035317145.1 Xanthobacteraceae bacterium
CTGGATCGTGGCATCACGTTGCTCGATACGTCGGACGCCTACGGCAACGGCCATAATGAGGAGCTCGTCGGCAAGGCCATCAAGGGTCGGCGCTCCGAGGTGGTTCTGGCGACAAAATTCGGCAACCTCGGCGGTGGCGGCGGCAGGACTGCCGATGGGCGCCCCGAATATGTTCCGGTCGCCTGTGAGGCGAGTCTGAAGCGCCTGGGCGTCGACGTCATCGATCTTTACTACCAGCACCGCATCGACCCGACCGTGCCGATCGAAGATACGGTCGGAGCGATGGCGAAGCTGGTCGAGCAGGGAAAAGTCCGCGCCCTGGGCTTAAGCGAAGCGCGGCCGGAGACAATACGGCGTGCCCACGCCGTGCATCCGATCGCGGTCGTGCAAAACGAGTTCTCGCTGCTTTATCGCGCCGAAGCCGAAGAGACCTTGAAGACCACCCGGCAGCTCAAGATCGGTTTCGTCGCCTATGCGCCGCTCGGGCGCGGCTTGATGACCGGAATAGTCGAGAACCTGACGGGATTGAACGAGGCGGATACGCGCCGCAGGCATCCGCGCTTCGCCGCCGAAAATATCAGGCACAATCTAGCGCTGGCCCGCGGCATCGAGGAAATCGCGCGGGACCATCATTGCACGCTCGGCCAGCTGGCGCTGGCGTGGGTGCTGGCGCAGGGACAAGACATTGTTCCGATTCCAGGTACCAAGAAGAAAGAGCGGCTTCTCGAAAATATCGGCGCGCTTACTGTCGCGCTGACGGCGGATGACCTTGCGCAGATTTCGGACTCGATACCGGTCGGCGCCGCTGCGGGCCTGCGCTATCCGGAAGGCCAGATGAAGAGCCTCTACCTGTGACGCAGCGCTGAGACAGAGTCGCGACAACGGGCCACGTACGGATCGTTGTCGTCAATGAGACTTTGCGACGTTCGCGGCCTTGGCGTCTTGGATGGCCTGCCACACCTTCTGCGGCGTCGCCGGCATTTCGACGTGGCGCACGCCGAAATCCCATAGCGCATCGACGACGGCGTTGATGACCACGGCCAGCGCCGGCACTGTGCCGCCCTCGCCGGCGGGGCGGATGCCGAGCGGGTGAGTGGAGGAGGGTACCTCGCTCAGTTCGGTGATGTAGGACGGCAAGTCGGATGCGCGCGGCATGGCGTAGTCCATGAACGAGCCGGCGAGCATCTGGCCGCTTTCCGGATCGTAGTGCGCGTGTTCCAGCAACGCTTGGCCTATTCCTTGGGCGATGCCGCCGTGGACCTGGCCGTGAATAATGAGTGGGTTGACGGCGCGGCCGACGTCGTCGACGGCGACGTAGGTGATCACCTTGACCGAACCGGTGTCGGGATCGACTTCGACTTCGCAGACATGGGCGCCATAAGGATAGCTGGCCTCGGCGACGGTCTCGTCGCAAGCGGCATATAAAGGCCCGCGCAAATCTTCGGGCAAATCGGCGCGCTCGAGCGCGGCGCGCGCCACCTCGAACAGACCGACCGCGTGGTTGGTGCCCTTCACGGCGAAGCGGCCGTCCTTGAACTCGATATCGGCGGCTGCGGTCTCGAGCAAATGCTCGGCGATCCGCAAGGCTTTCTCGATAATGCCGTCGGTGGATTTCTTGATGACGATCGAGCCGAGCCGCATGCCGCGGCCGGAATGAGCGCCGCCGCCGACGGTGACGCGATCGGTATCGCCGGTGACAAAGCGCACGCTTTCGATCGGCACGCCGAGCCATTCGACGATCAGTTGAGCAAAGCTCGTCTCGTGGCCCTGGCCTTGCGAGGTGACGCCGATGATCAGTTCGACGAAGTTTTCGGGCGAAACGGTAATCTCGGCTTTCTCGCGCGGCACGCCGGTGGAGATATCGACGTAATTGCCGACGCCGATGCCGCGGCACTTGCCGCGCTTTTTTGCCTCGGCGCGGCGGCGCTTAAAACCCTGCCAGTCGCCGAGCTTGAGCGCCAGATCCATGCCGCCGATATAATCGCCGTTGTCGTATTCGACGCCGAACGGATTTTTGTACGGCAATTCCTTTTCGGTCACGAGATTGCGCCGGCGCAAGGTGACGCGGTCATAACCGCATTCGCGCGCGGCGAGATCGATCAGCCGTTCCATGACAAAGATCACCTCGGGGCGTCCGGCGCTGCGATAGGGCCGCGTCGGCGAGGTGTGGCTGAGCGTGGCGCGGGCGCGGAAATACGCCGCCGGCATCCGGTAGATGCTCGACATCATCTGTACGCCCTTCTGCACCATGGCGAAATTGGTGGTGTGGGCGCCAAGATTGCCGAGATTGGAGCCGCGCATCGCGAGGAATTTGCCTTTGTCGTCGAGCGCGAGCTCCGCTTCGACGGCAAGGTCGCGCGCCTGATAATCGCTCAAGAACGACTCGTGGCGCTCGATGATCCATTTCACCGGCCGGCCGAGCTTTTTCGCGGCCCATGCGACCACCGCGAATTCGGCATAGATCATGCCGCGGGTGCCGAAATTGCCGCCGACGTCCTGCATCAGCACGCGGACTT
>DATHHM010000305.1:0-4301 GCA_035317145.1 Xanthobacteraceae bacterium
AAGGTTTCGCGCACACGACCAACGGCGATTATGCGGCGTTGACTGCCGACTTCGGCACCCGTTGGGTCACCGATACGCTGGCGTTCAAGCCTTATCCGTGCGGGACCATGACGCACCCCTACATCGACTGCGCGCGCCGGCTCGCGGCGAAAAAAATCAAGGCGGACGATGTGGTCGAGATGGTGTGCGAAGTCGGCGAGGGCACCGTGCATCGGCTGTGGGAGCCGCTCGCCGCCAAACAAAAGCCCGCCAACGGCTATGCCGGAAAATTCTCCACGCCGTACTGCGTCGCCACGGCATTCGTGCGCGGCAATGTGGGTTTAAGCGATTTTTCCGACGCCGCGGTGCGCGATCCCGCGGTCGTCGTGCTCGCCGGCAAGGTGCGCTACCAGATCGACCCGCAAAATCCCTATCCGAAAAATTTCACCGGCCACATCCGCGCGACCTTGCGCGACGGCACGGTGGTCGAAGAGCGCCAGCCCTATATGCGCGGCGGCACCCAGGAGCCGCTGACGCGCGCCGATATCCAGGACAAGTTCTTGCTCAACGCCACCCACGGCGGCTGGACCGCCGCCCGCGCCGCGCAGGCGCTGAAACTCATCGGCGCTTTGTTCGAAGGGCCGGTGGAGCTTAAGACGCTACGCGATTAGGCTCGTCAAAGAAGCGACCGGAGGAAACGAATGGCCACCATGATCGCCGCGCGGCTGCATGCTTACGGCTCGCCGATGACGCTCGATCGCATCGAAGTGCCGGAGCCGCGGCCGACCGACGTACTGGTCGAGGTCAAGGCCTGCGGCGTCGTGCCCAATCTGGCGCGGGTGGTGAGCAATTTCTTCGGCTCGCTGACGCCCGACAACAAGATGATGCCGCCGCTGCCGGCGATTTTTGGCCTCGATCCGACCGGCGTCGTCGCCAAAGTCGGCACGCAGGTGTTTTCGATCCGGCCCGGCGACCGCGTCTATGTCAATCCGGCGCGATCCTGCGGCTCATGCAAGATGTGCCGCAGCGGCAAGGAACTGGATTGCCCGAGTTTCACCTTGCAGGGCTATTTCGGCCGCTCGCAGGACATCATGCGCGCTTATCCATATGGCGGGCTGGCGCAGTTCATCACCGCGCCCGCGACCGCGCTGGTGAAATTGCCCGACAATCTCAGCTTCGAGGCCGCCGCGCGGCTCGGTTATTTCGGCACCGCCTATTCGGCGATGAAGAAAATCGGTGTCGGTCCCGGGCAGACGCTGCTGATCAACGGCATCAGCGGGCAGCTTGGGCTCAACGCCGCGCAGCTTGCGCTGGCGATGGGCGCGACAAAAATCCTCGGCACCGGGCGCAATCAGGCGCTGCTCGATCGGGTGAAGGCACTGGCGCCGCGACGGATCGACGTTCTGTCAGTGCCGAACGCGCCGGCTCAAGGCGTGGGTCCCACAAATCCCGATCCGCTCGTTGTGTGGGCCAGGAAGGCGACCGAAGGTCACGGCGTCGACGGCATGATCGACTGCCTGCCGCCCGGCGCACCGGCGGGCGCGATGATGCGGGCGCTGTTCTGCCTGCGGCGCGGCGGCCGCGCGGTCAATGTCGGTGCCGTTCTGGAAACGCTGCAGGTCAATGCGTTCTGGATGATGACCAACCGCATCGGCCTGCAAGGTTCCGTCTGGTTCACCACCGGCGAGGGCGAGGAGATGGCGGCCATGGCCGGCGCCGGCACGCTGGACTTTTCGGCGCTGGAGCATCAGGTCTCGCCGCTGTCGAAGGTCAACGAGGTGCTCGCCGGAATGGACGCCCGCGACGGCGGTTTCACCAATTTCGTCATCGATCCGACGCAGGTTTGAGGGACGCCCCGGCACCCTCCCGCGCGGTCGCAAAAGCTGCTAATCCATTCGCCAAGAGAAAACCAAGAGTAAGCCCAGCGAGGACATCATGTACGGCAATCTCGAACTGTTCATCGACGGCAAGTGGCACGGCGCCGACGGCCGCAAAGGCGAGGATGTGATCAACCCGGCGACGGAAAAGCCGCTCGCCCACCTGCCGCATGCCAGCCAGGCCGATCTCGACCAGGCGCTGGCGGCGGCCATCAAGGGTTTTGCGGTGTGGCGGGCCACCTCGGCCTACGACCGCTGCAAGATCTTGCACAAGGCTGCCGACCTGATGCGGGAGCGTTTCGATGCGATCTCGAAAATCATGGTGCTGGAGCAGGGCAAGACCTATCCCGAAGCCCGTGCCGAGGTGATCACGTCGGCCGACATCATCGACTGGTATGCCGAAGAGGGCCGCCGCAGCTACGGCCGCATCGTGCCGGGCCGCGGCAAGGGCATTCGGCAGCTTGTGATCCAGGAGCCGATCGGCGTCGTCGCCGCCTTCACGCCGTGGAATTTTCCGGTACTCACCCCGGCGCGGAAAATCGGCGGCGCGCTTGCGGCCGGCTGCTCGCTCATTCTCAAAGCCTCGGAAGAAACGCCGGGCGCCTGCGTCGAGATGGTGCGCTGCTTCGCCGATGCCGGCCTGCCCGCAGGCGTGCTCAATCTCGTGTTCGGCGTGCCGGCGGAAGTCTCCGAATATCTGCTCGCCAAGGATGCGGTCCGAAAAATTTCCTTCACCGGCTCGATCCCGGTCGGCAAGCATTTGGCGGCGCTCGCCGCCAAAGGCATGAAACGCACCACCATGGAACTTGGCGGCCATTCGCCGGTGGTGGTGTTCGCCGACGCCGATCCGGAAAAGGCGGCCGACACTATCGCTGCGTTCAAATATCGCAATGCCGGCCAGGTCTGCATCTCGCCGACGCGCTTCTACGTGCAGGAAGACGTCTATGCGCGCTTCCTCAAGCGCTTCACCGAATACGCCAACGGCATCAAGCTCGGCGACGGCTTGGAGAAGGGCATCACCATGGGCCCGATGGCCAACGCCCGGCGCATCGAGGCGATGGAAGGTTTCGTCAACGACGCCAAGAGCCGCGGCGGCAAGATCCAGACCGGCGGCAAGCGGCACGGCAATCAGGGCTTCTTCTACGAGCCGACGGTGATCACCGACATTCCCGACGACGCCAAGGTGATGAAGAACGAGCCGTTCGGCCCGCTGGCGCCGGTTGTCACCTTCAAGACTTTCGATGAGGTGGTCGAGCGCGCCAACTCGCTGGAATACGGGCTTGCGGCCTACGCCTTCACCACGTCGAATGCGACCGCCGCCGCGATCGGCGACGCGCTGGATTCCGGCATGGTCGGCGTCAACTCCATCGCCATCTCGACGCCGGAGACGCCCTTCGGCGGCGTCAAGGAAAGCGGTCACGGCAGCGAGGGCGGCATCGAGGGCTTGGGCGCCTATCTGGTCACCAAGTTCATCTCGCAGGGCTAAGACGAAACGTTTCCCGGATGCGGCGCAGCACCGCGCCGCTGAGGTGAGCGCGAGGTTGGTAGCGTGGATTACTCGGTTATTCCGGTTTATCTCGTCCTTGCGCTCATCATCTTCGGCATCATCTTCCGTAAGGAGCTGCGTGCCTGGCGGATCCGGCAAAAATTGAAAGCGGCCGGCATTCCGGCCGGCACGGCCGAGCCGCCGCTGCTTTCGACCCGTCTCTACGAGCTGGATAAAATCTTCGGGCCGTTCGGCTCCGATGCCGCGCATCCGAGCGCGCTTTACGCGCACAAACAATTCATCGAGGCCGTGGGGCTGCTGGCGTTGCCAAGCGTCCCGCTCGCCGTGGTGCTGCAATATGCCGAAGGCAACAGCTGGTCGCTGTCGAGCGCGGCGATTGCGGCGCTGCGCAAGCGGCTCGATCGCGGCGAAGCCATTGACCGCGTGCTGGCGCAATGCGGGCACTATTCGCCTTGGGCGATGTATTTCGCGCTGGATTTCCTCGCCGATGCCGCGCCGCGCGTTGCGGTGGGCGCGCCGCTGACCCATGCCAAGGATTGGTGGGTCGACAGCCGCTGGATGCCGAACATGTTCCGCGATTATTTCGTTCGCTGCGCCACGCAAGGCGACGAAGCAACGTTCGGGCCGACATTGCTGCAGTCCGGAGCGTCGCCGCACGACACGATCCGGAAATTCCTGCAGCAGATCACGCATCCGTTTGTTGCGCCGCTCGTCCGCGAGCTTGATGCGTTGCGCTTGCCGGCGGCACCGGCGGCGCCGGCCAAGTCTTACGCGACATTGAACGCGGTCGGCCGGTTCTGGTCGACCCAGCACGGCGTCGACTCGCTGGTCGAGCCGGATGGCTGGCGCGAGGCTCTTGCGCTGGCCGAGTCGACGCTGCGCCAGGATCCGCCGCGCTCGCTGTTGGTCTCCGGCGAGCCCCTGGTCGGCAAGACGTC
>DATHHM010000306.1:0-6792 GCA_035317145.1 Xanthobacteraceae bacterium
CGCGACCATCGAGACGCGCTTCGACGAGCTCCTCGCCAATTTCCCGGTGCGACCGGTGGCCTGGCTGCTGCGTTTCCTGATCCAGCCGCTCGGCCCGCGCCGCCGCGGCCCGTCCGATCGGATCACCGACAAATGCGCCGACCTCATCACCAACCCAAGCGCGACGCGCGACCGGCTCACGGTCGATCTGTACCATCCGCCCGAGACCCAAACCGGGAACGGCGTTGCGCTCCTTGAGCGTGCCTTCGCCATGACGGTCGCGGTGCAGCCGATCCGCGATCGTATGCATGCGGCGCGCGTCCGCGACATCGATCAGGCGGTGAAGCAGCGCACCATCACCGCCGACGAGGCGGTAAAGCTTAAAGCCGCCGCCGCGGCCGTCGCCGCGGCCATCGCGGTCGATGATTTTGCGCCGGAAGAACTGACGTCCCGGGGCGCCTTTCATAAAGGAGATCAGCCATCTCAAGCGACATCTCAGCCGACGCCCCCATCGACCTTGGACCTGCCGCCAGTGGAATTGCCGGCGCCGGAGGAAGTCCCAGCCCTGCCGCCGTCCGGAACGACGTCGGAAGCGGCGGAGTAGGGCACCGCCCGGTCTACATCATCGACGGCAGCCGCACGCCGTTCATCAAGGCGCGCGGCAAGCCGGGCCCGTTCACGCCGGTCGATCTGGCCGTGCAATGCGGCCGGCCGCTGTTGCTGCGCCAGCCGTTTGCGCCGGACGCCTTCGACCAAGTGATCCTCGGCTGCGTCAACGTCATCGCCGACGAGATGAACCCGGCGCGGGTCGCCGCGCTCCGCCTCGGCATGGGGGAAGCGATGACGGCGTTCACCGTGCAGATCAATTGCGGCTCCGGCATGCAATCGATCGACACCGCCTACCACTATATCCGCGAAGGCGTGTCCGATCTGGTGCTGGCCGGCGGCGCGGAATCGCTCAGCCACGCGCCGCTGGTGTTCTCCAATCGCGCGGTCGCCTGGTATGGCCGGCTGTTTGCCGCCCGCGGCATTGGCGCGAAACTGTCCGCGTTCCTCGCTCTGCGTCCGTCGTTCTTCACGCCGGTGATCGGGCTTGAACGCGGGCTCACCGATCCGATCACCGACCTCAATATGGGCCAGACCGCGGAGCTGGTCGGGCATTTGTTTCATATTTCGCGACGGGAGGCCGACGAATACGCGGCCGAAAGCCAGCAACGGCTCGCGGCGGCGCAGAAGAACGGTTACTTCGCCGGCGAGGTCGAGCCGGCCTTCGCCCGCGACGGCACCTTGTTCGATCACGACGACGGCGTGCGGCCCGACAGCTCGGCCGATACGCTGGCCAAGCTGAAACCCGCGTTCGAGCGGCCGTGGGGCAAGGTCACGCCGGGCAACTCGTCGCAAATCACTGACGGTGCGTCGTGGGTCATTCTTGCTTCCGAAGATGCGGTGAAGACGCACAAGCTGACGCCGAAGGCCGTCATCGTCGACAGCGAATGGTCGGCGCTCGATCCCTCCGTCATGGGGCTGGGCCCGGTCTATTGTTCGACCGCGATCTTGAAACGGCACCAACTTGCGCTCGGCGATATCGAATTGTGGGAGCTCAACGAAGCGTTCGCCGCGCAGGTGCTCGGCTGCCTCGCCGCCTGGGACGATGACGAGTTCTGCCGCGAGGCGCTTGGGCTTCCAGGTGCTGCGGGAAAAATCGCGCGCGACCGGCTCAATGTCGACGGCGGCGCGATTGGCGTCGGCCATCCGGTCGGCGCCAGCGGCAATCGCATCGTGCTGCATCTGGTCAATGCCATGAAGCGGCTCGGGTATAAGCGGGGCATCGCCACCGAATGCATCGGCGGCGGCCAAGGCGGCGCCATGTTGATCGAAGCGGTGTGAGGAACGGCCCATGAAAACCTCACCCGCTCCAAAACCGATCCTGGCCATTATCGGCAAGCGCGATCTCGAGCTTGGCCCGTTCGCCATCGACGAGGCACCGCAGGAGCCGGGCCCCTGGGCCAATTGGCGGCTGCGCACCGACGAGGACGGCATCGCCTGGCTGCTGTTCGACAAAAAAGATTCCAGCGCCAATACCTTGTCGGAAGACGTGCTCGCCGAGCTCAACGCGGTGCTGGAAAAGCTCGAACGCGATCATCCGCGCGGATTGGTCATCCGTTCGGCCAAGCGCTCGGGCTTCATCGCGGGCGCTGACATCGCCCAGTTCCGCGGCGTTACCGATCCGGCGCCGATCGAGGCGACGCTGACGCGCGGCCACGCGGTGCTTGACCGCCTCGACCGGCTGCCGCTGCCGACGGTTGCGGTGATTCACGGCTATTGCCTCGGCGGGGGGCTCGAAGTGGCGCTGGCCTGCGATTTCCGCATCGCCATCGATGACGCAAGCTTCGGATTCCCGGAAGTGCTGCTCGGCCTGCATCCCGGCCTCGGCGGCACGGTACGGCTGACGCGGCTGATCAGCCCGGTCCAGGCGATGACCATGATGCTCACCGGCAAGACCGAGCGCGCCCGGCGCGCACGTGCGCTGCATCTGGTCGACGCCGTGACCCAGGAGCGCCACGTGCGCGCCGCGGTGAAATCCGCCGTCACGGGCGAGATGAAGGCGGCCAAGCAAAACTTGCTCGGCCGGCTGATGAACATGGAGCCGGCGCGCGGCTTGTTGGCGTCGCGCATGCGCGGCGAAACCGCCAAGAAAGCGCCGAAGCAGTTTTATCCCGCGCCTTACGTCTTGATCGATCTGTGGGCCGCCCACGGCGGCGACCGGGAAGCGATGCAGAAGGCTGAAGTTTCCTCCTTCGCAAAGCTTCTCGTTACCGAGACCGCGCAAAATCTGGTCCGCGTCTTTTATCTGCGCGAAAACCTGAAAAAACTCGCCGGCGGCAAATGGGACGGCCGGCGCGTGCACGTCATCGGCGCCGGCGCCATGGGCGGCGACATTGCCGCCTGGTGCGCTTGGCACGGTTTTATCGTCAGCCTCGGCGACACCAAACCGGAGCCGATCGCCGGTGCGATCAAGCGCGCCAGCGCGCTCTACGCCGTCATCGGGCGCGATAACCGCCGCAAGGTGCGCGACTCGCTCGATCGTTTGATCCCGGATCTTAGGGGAGATGGCGTCGCCACCGCCGACTTGATCATCGAGGCGGTGCCGGAAGTGCTCGAGCTCAAGCGAAAAATTTTCGCCGGCATCGAGCCGAAGATGAAGCCGAACGCCATCCTTGCCACCAACACGTCGAGCATCCCGCTCGAGCAACTGCGCGAGGGGCTGCCGCGGCCGGAGCGGCTGGTCGGCATCCATTTCTTCAACCCGGTGTCGCGCATGCAGCTGGTCGAGGTGGTGAGTCACGACCGGGTCGCCGCCGACGTGCTCGCCGACGCCCGCGCCTTCCTCGGCCGCATCGACCGGCTGCCGGCGCCGGTGAAAAGCGCGCCGGGCTTTTTGGTTAACCGCGCGCTGACGCCGTATCTGCTCGAAGCCCTGGTGATGGCCGACGCCGGCATACCTAAGGAAACCATCGACAAGGCGGCGGAAGATTTCGGCATGCCGATGGGGCCGATCGAATTGGCCGACGAAGTCGGGCTCGACATCTGCCTGCATGTCGCCGAGATGCTGCGCGGCAGCGTCGGCCGCGACATGCCGGAGCCGCCGCAATGGCTCAAGGACAAGGTCGCCAAGGGCGAGCTCGGCAAGAAAACCGGCAAGGGCCTCTACACCTGGCAGAACGGCCATGCGGTCAAAGCCAAGGACGCCGCCGCCGCGCCGCCGGCTGACATGATCGACCGCCTGATCCTGCCGATGCTCGACGTCTGCGTCACCTGCCTGCGCGAGGGCATTGTCGCCGACGAAGAGATCGTCGATGGCGCGATGATTTTTGCCACCGGCTTTGCACCGTTCCGCGGCGGGCCGCTGCATTATGCGCGCACCCGGGGGATTGCCAACGTGCGCGACACGCTCAAAAGCCTGGCGCAAAAATACGGGCCGCGTTTCCAGCCCGATCCGGGGTGGGACACTTTGCAATGATCCACTCCGGCGCGGGGCCGGCGCGCTTTGCAGATCCGGCGCGGCTTGCCGACACCATCATCGAGAAGGTCGGCAAGACCATCGTGCTCGCCTTGCCGCTCGGTCTCGGTAAGGCCAATCACATCGTCAATGCGCTCTACGCCAAAGCGGTTGCCGACCACTCGATCAATCTGACCATCTTCACCGCGCTGACGCTGGAAGCGCCGCGCGCCAAGAGCGCGCTGGAGCATCGGTTCCTCGATCCGATCTTGCAACGGCTGTTCGCCGGCTATCCGGCGCTCGATTACGCGGCGGCGATCCATAAAGGCCAGGTGCCGCCGAATATCGTGATCAACGAGTTCTTTTTCGAAGCCGGGCAATGGCTCGGCTCGCCTTACGCCCAGCAGCATTACATCTGCGCGAACTACACCCATGCGCTGCGCTACGTGCTCGACCGCGGCGCCAACGTGGTGGCGCAGCTGGTGGCCCATCGCGCCGACGAAGCGCCGCGGGCCTATAGCTTGAGCTGCAATCCCGACCTGACGCTCGACCTGTTGGCGCGGCGCCGCGATGGCGGCGCCGATTTCCTGTTTGCCGGCCAGATCAATTCGGAATTGCCGTTCATGCCCGGCGACGCGGCGATCGGCGAAGACGAATTCGATCTCATGCTCGACGGCGCCGATTTTCCGCTGTTCGCGGCGCCGCGCGAGCCGGTGGCGCTCGCCGACTATGCTGCCGGCCTCCATGCGGCAAGCATCGTGCCCGACGGTGGCACGCTGCAGATCGGCATCGGCTCGCTGGGCGAAGCGGTGGCGAAGGCGCTGGTGGTGCGCCAGCGCGACAACGACGCGTTCCGCACCCTGCTGTCGCGGCTCGGCTACGACCCGGCCCGCGACGCCGCGGTGCACGCGGAAAAATTCGACGCCGGCCTCTACGGTTGCTCCGAATTGTTCGTCGAAGGCATGCTCGACCTGTTCCGCGCCGGCATCCTCAAGCGCGAAGTCGACGGCATCGTGCTGCACGCCGGCTTCTTCATCGGGTCGCGCGGCTTTTACAAAGCATTGCGCGACATGCCGCGCGAGGTCGTGCGGAAATTCGGCATGACTTCGATCGCCTTCGTCAACGAGATCTACCGCGACCAGGAAGCCAAGCGCCGGGCGCGGACCAATGCGCGCTTCCTCAACGACGCCATGATGGCGACCGCGCTCGGCGACGTGGTCTCCGACGGTCTCGAAGACGGCCGCATCGTCAGCGGCGTCGGCGGGCAATATAATTTCATCGCCCAGAGCTTTGCCCTGGAAGACGCGCGCTCGGCGATCATGCTGCGCGCGACGCGCACGGCGAAGGGCAGGGACCGCTCCAACATCCTCTGGCGCTACGGCCATACCACCATCCCGCGTCACCTGCGCGACATGATCATCACCGAATACGGCATCGCCGACGTCCGCGGCAAAAGCGACCGCGAGGTGATCGCCGCCATGCTGGCAATCACCGACTCGCGCTTCCAGGACGAATTGCTGCGCCAGGCCAAGGACGCCGGCAAGATCGAGCGCGAATTCAAGCTGCCGAAGTCGGCGCGCGACAATACGCCGGACGCGATCGTGCGCGCGTTGAAACCGGCGGCCGATGCCGGCCTGCTGCCGCCGTTTCCATTCGGCACCGATTTCACCGCAATCGAGCAGCGGCTGATCCCGGCGCTGCAAGTTCTGAAGTCCGCCTCGCCCGCGCAACTTGCGGTCTTGCTCGTGCGCGGGCTCGGCGCGCGCGCCGACAGCACGGATTGCCTCGATCGCCTTGGCCTGGCGCGGCCGAAGAGCATGACGGAGTGGTTTTATGCCGCGCTGGTGCGCGGCGCGCTCGCCGCCGCCGGGTCGTGAATGCGCGCGGCTAAGGTTTGACGTAGCTATAGCCCTGCTCCTCGAGCTCCATGATCCGCACGACGCCGGCCGGCACGAGGGTCGCCTGCGGAATGATGGTGACGGGATGGCCCTCGCGCTTTTCCATGCCCTGCTTGGTGTTATTGCAGGCGGCGAACGTCAGCGTCGACGGGAAGCTCAATTCGGCGAGTTGCTTGATGCGGTCCTTCACCGGCGAGGTGTCGTCGCGCAGCATGTGCAAGCCGGGGCCGTAGGCGACAATCTCGACGACCGCGTCCTCGTTCTTGGCGCGGTAGAATTCGAGAACGTTCTTGGCGTTGTTGAGCGCGAGATTCATCACCTCGGCGTCGTTCTGATCGACCTGGATGACGACGCGATGCGGCTTGCCGGCCTCGGCCTGGGCGCCGCTTGCGGCCAGGAACGCAACGACCGCCGCAAGCAAAATGGAACGAACGATCGAACTCATCACTAACCTCCACCGATGATGCCGGGATTGTTGGCCACGCCCTTGATCGTGACGCGGTTGGCGCGCTTGATCGTCAGCGTCTTGTTGGCGCTCAGATATTTTTCGACGATGGCCGATACTGGCGCACCGTTTTGCGGATTGACCGACGCCCAGCCGGCGACGCGATAAGTCTTGTCGGCTTCGATCGGCGTGCCGTCGTCGAGCACCATGCTGGAAATGCGCTGATCCGCGCTTTCGTTCGGCGCGCAGGCGTAATCCATGCCGCCCACGCGCACCATGTCGCCGCCCTGCTGCAGGTAGGGGTCGGGATTGAACAGGTTGTCGGCGACATCTTCCATGATGGTTTTGAGCGCGTTGCCGGTCATGTCCTGCACGTAGGTCTCGGGATAGCTGATCGCCGTCTCTGCCAGCACGTCTTCGCGCGTGATCGATTGGTTTGCCAGCATCGTGGTGCCCCAGCGAAAACCCGG
>DATHHM010000307.1:0-7823 GCA_035317145.1 Xanthobacteraceae bacterium
GTGCTGGAGCTGGGCGACATTTCGACCTGGATCGCATTCTACGCGCCGGCCGGCACGTCGAGCGAAATCACCGGCAAGCTGCAACATTTCATCACCACCATCTATGCCGACCCCGCCGTTGCCAAGCGGCTGCAAGACGCCGGCATCATCGCGGTCTCGAGCACGCCCGGAGAGCTCAAGGCGTTCGTCCGCAGCGAAACCGAGCGCTGGGGCAAGGTCATTCGCGACAACGCCAGTTATATTTTCGAGTGACCGTTCCATTTCCCCTCCCCCTTGTGGGGAGGGGTAGGGGTGGGGAAGTCATTGTGATTCACAAGCATCGACGCATTCGCCTCACCTCCCGACCCCCCACCCTACCCTCCCCCACAAGGGGGGAGGGTTTAGCGCCTTTGCTTGCTTACGCTTTAGCGATCGCCCTCTTCTTCGCCAGCGCAGCGGCTTCGGCGCAGGACGCCAATAATTATCCCAGCCACACCATCCGCATGATCGTGCCGTTTCCGCCCGGCGGCCCGGCCGACACCATCGCCCGCATCGTCGGTGCGAAAATGTCCGAGCATTGGGGCCAGCCGGTGGTGATCGAGAACCGCGCCGGCGGTAACACCGCGATCGGCGCCGAGTTGGTGGCTAAGTCGGGGCCCGACGGTTACACGCTGCTGGTCGCCATGGACGTCACCATGGTGATGAATCCCTTGATGATGACCAACCTGCCCTACGATCCGCAGAAGGATTTCGCGCCGGTTACGCTGCTCAGCAAAAACATCTCGCTGATCACCACGCGCAGCGACGGGCCGAAGACGATGGCCGCGTTGATCGCCAAGGCCAAGGCCAATCCCGGCAAGCTCAATGTCGGCGCCGGCACGATCACTTCGCGGCTCGGCGTGCTGGCCTTCGCGCAAGCTGCCGGGATCGATGTCACCATGGTTCCTTACAAAGGCAGCGCCGACATCACCCAGGGACTGCTGACCGGCGCCGTCGATTTCGCCCAGGACAGCGTCTCCAATGCCCTGCCGCTGATCGAAGCCGGCAAATTCCGCGCGCTGGCGAAATACTCAAACCGTCCGCTGCCGCTGTTGCCCGACGTGCCGAGCCTCTCCATTGCCGCCGGCCTTCCCGACATTGCTGAAAGCTCGACCTGGATCGGCATCGTCGCGCCGGCCCGCACGCCGAAGCCGGTCGTCGACAAAGTCCAGCGCGAGATCGCTGCCATCTATGCCGATCCGGCCATGGCGGCACGGCTGGAAAAGGCCGGGCTGAACGCCGAGTCGAGCACGCCGGAAGAGCTCGATGCCTTCATCCGCAGCGAAAGCGCGCGCTGGGGCAAGCTGATCAAGAGCGGCATCGCGGATAAGATTCTGAATTGAAATTTTTTCCCCTCCCCCTTGTTGGGGAGGCAGAAGAGTCTCAATACGCCGCCGCCAACAGTTCGCGCACGTCGCTCGCCGAAGCCGGCCGCGGCGCGGTGATTGCGGCGGCGGCAATCTCGCCGGCGACAAAATCCATCTTCGCCGAATCGAAGCCGACATCGCGCAGCCGCTTCGGGATCGGAAAGCTGTGCAGCATGGCGGCGACCGCAGCCTCCGGAATATCATGGCCGAGCGCATCCTGCAGCCGCTCGTTCGCCTCAGGCGCGGCCTGGAGATTAAAGCGCATCACATGCGGCAGAATGATCGCGTGGGTTTCCGCATGTGGCAGGCCCAAACCGCCGAGCACATGGGCGAGCTTGTGATGCAGCGCGGTGCCGGCGCTAAGCACTGCGCCGGCAAGCCAGGCGCCGATCAGGCACTCGCCACGGGCTGCGATATCCGACCCGACCGCAACGACTCTTGGCAAGCTGTGGGCGAACCGCCGCGTTGCTTCGGAGGCGAGCCCGACCGTCACCGGCGTGCGGCTGTCGACCCACAGCGCCTCGACGCAATGGGCGATGGCGTTCATGCCGCTTGCGGCGCTGACCGCGGCCGGCAGGCCGAGTGTCAAATCGGGATCATAGATGATGGTGCGCGGCACGACCTTGGCGTCGCGGCCGGTGATTTTGCGCTCGCCGTCGGTCATGCCGAAAATCGGCGTTCCTTCCGAGCCGGAATAGGTCGTCGGCAAGGCGAGGATCGGCAAGCCAGTCTCGAGTGCGATCGCCTTGGCGAGCCCAATGGCGGAGCCGCCGCCCACCGCGATCAAACCGTCGGCATTGTTCTCCAGCGCCGCTTTCAGCCCGGCTTCGGCGACCGCCTTCGGCACATGCATCACCGCCTGCGCATGCAAATCGACGGCGCGAGTGCCGAGAAGGTCGCTGACTTTCTGGCCAAGCCGCGCACCGCTGCCCGGCGTTGCGACGATCAGCGCGCGGTCGATTTTCAGCCGCGCCGCCTCGTCGGCGACGCGCGCCAGCGCACCGGAAGCAAAGACGACGCGTTGCGGCGGGACGTCGTGGGTGAAGGCTTCAGCCTTCACTGCTCCTCGCGCCAAATGCCGAGCGCCTTCTGCGCCGGGCGATCGGAGATCGAGAACAGCACGGCGCCATCGGGCGCATTGTGCTGGTAGCGCTTCCACGGCGGCACGACGAAGACGTCGTTGGGAGCCCAATTGAGCACCTTGCCGTCGACCGTGGTGGTGCCCTCGCCCTCGACGCAGACGAAGATGGTGCCGTCGGTGGCGCGATACGGCTCGCCCTTGAAGCCCTTGGGGAACATGGCGAGCCAGGCGCCCATGGTCGGCAGCACCGGACCGCCGGTGGCCGGGTTGGCGTAGTTCACCCGCGCGCCATGGCGCTTGTCGACGTCGCCTGCCTTCATCATGCGCTCGATGATCGGCCGCGTGCGCGCATAGGTGTAGTTGATGACCGGGGTATAGCTCCTGCTCCACGCGCCATCGGGCAGCACGCCCGAACCGTAAAAATTGAGCGAATCGCCGTCCTCGCGCGTAGTCTTTTGGGTGGCCTCGTCGGCGTGGTCGGCGAAGGACGCCTCGTAGAAATTGACCGCCGGGAAGTCGAGCACGTCGAGCCACAGCATCGGCTTGTCCGAGGTGTTGCCGTGATCGTGCGGCGCCCAGTTGGCGGTGATGACGAAATCGCCGCGCGACATGTAGGACTTTTCGCCCTCGACTGCGGTGTAGGCGCCCTCGCCGTCGAGCACGAAGCGGATGGCGGAGGAGACGTGGCGGTGGGCCGGCGCGACCTCGTTGGGCAGGATCATCTGGATGCCTGCGAACAGCGTGTTGGTGGCCTTGGATTCGCCGTGCAGCGCCGGGTTTTCCAGGACCAGGACGCGGCGCTGCGCCTCCTCGGCGGTGATCAGGCCGCCGGATTCCAGGACCAGGGCTTTGACGTCGTCATAGTGCCAGACATGGGGTTGGCAGCGCGTCACCGGCTCCTTGGTGACCACCGAGCCCATGACCTTCCACAACGGCGCCATGTCCTTCTTGGCGATCCGGTCGTAGAAGCCTTGGCGAATGGCCTCGATATTATGCTTGGTATCGGGGCCGCCGCCCGCCGATTTCGTCGCGGTCGCTACCGCCATGGTGTCCTCCAGTGAGCTCAAGAGCCGGTGATTTGACCGCAATATAGTCAAAGCCGGGGCTAGCGGAAATAGCGGGAAATGAAGGCCTAACGGGCCGGCCATGCAGCCCTAGCGGGCTCCCGCTTAATTATTGGTAGCCCCGCCGTCGACGGCGATGGTCTGGCCGGTGACAAAATCGCTGTCGGCGGAGGCCAGGAACACCAGCGCGCCCAGGAGATCCTCCGGATATTCGTCGCGCTTGAGCGCACGCCGGGCCAGCGACGGCGCTTGCGAATGTGCGAGATGGCCTGGGTTCTCGTTGATCACGCTGTCGCTGAGCGTGAACCCCGGCGCCAGGTTGTTGACGCAAATATTGTGCTCGCCGAGCTCGCGCGACACCGAGCGGGTGAACGCCGTCACGGCGCCCTTCGAGGTCACGTAATGGGCGAAATTAGGAATGCCGCGGGCCACGGTGCCAGAGCTGATATTGATGATCTTGCCGTATTTTTGCGCGATCATGTGCGGCGCGACGTGCTTGGTCATCAGGAATACGCCGCGGATATTGATCGACATGACGCGATCCCACAATGCGACGTCGATCTCGGTGACTTTCTGCTCGGCCAGCGGCGCGAACAAAGCGGCGTTGTTGACCAAAATATCGATCTTACCGAAGCGCTCCATGGTCTTGGCCACCAGCGCCTTCACGGCGCCTTCGTCGCTGACGTCGGTGACCGCGCTTGCCACCGAATTGGCGCCGTGTTTTCCCGCGATCTCTTCGGCAAGCTCCCTGCCGTCGGCGACGTCGGCGATCATCAAGCGCGAGCCTTCGGCGGCGAGCCGATGGGCATAATGCCGACCGATGCCCTTGGCGCCCCCGGTGAGGAGCGCTACGCGGCCGTCGAGGCGGGCCATGGCTATTTCTTTCCGTTCAGCCGGCGGATGAATTTCTCAAAGCCGGCGAGCTGCTGCTTGACAATGTCGACGGTCGGCTGATCGGTCAGCTCCAGCGTCTTCTCGTCGAATTTCTTGGCGGCAAAGGTCACCAGAATTTCCGGCTTGCCGAACATGAACGCGTCGATCGAGGTCAGGCATTGCCGCATGTGATATTGCATGCGCGCGCCGCCGAGCACGCCGCCGGCGCAGGACTGCAGCGCGACCGGCTTGTCCTTGAACGGCACGTCCTTCATGCGCGAGACCCAGTCGATGGCGTTCTTCAATCCGCCCGGGATGGACCAGTTGTATTCCGGCGAGACGATGATGACGCCGTCGGCTGAGCGGATCGCGTGAGCCCAGGCTTCGGCGTCGGCCGGGAAACCCGTACCGGCCTGAATGTCGTGATTATAAATCGGCATTTTGTCCCAAGCCGGCGCCGGCGTGATCGACATTCCGGGCGGAGCGAGCGACGGCAAGGTGCGCGCCAGCGAGGCGTTATAGGAGCCCTTACGAAGGCTGCCGCAGATCGTGATGACATTGAGAGTATTGTCGGCCATGTCGGTCCTGCTCGTCCTATCCGTTGCAATAAGTCAAAGTGTAGTTGGCTAGATTTGCGGTCACAAGCGCGTGCTGTCGCAGCCGTGCGAGCCGTGCGAACGCAGCGCGAAGCGGTAATGACGTTCAGTTGTTCAGGATCGCGATATCCTTGGCCGAGCCCGGCCCCGGCAGCGTCTGCACGAACGCATAGATGTCGGCGACGTCCTTGTCCGAAAGCACCGCGTCGGAATAGGCCGGCATGTCGTCGGACGGGTTGCGCAGCTGGCCCTTGAAACCGTCGAACGGCAGCGCGGTGTGGGCAAGGATCGGCGCCGGGCCGTTATAGGCGCCGCCCTGGCCGGAGCGGCCGTGGCAGGTGAAGCAGCCGTCGGCGAGGAAAATGCGCTTGCCGTTGGCGGCATTGCCTTGCGGGGCGTCCTGCGCCGCGGCGAGCGAGGCCGCACCCGCACCCAGCGCAGCCACGGCGAAGGCCGTCACCGCGATACGCTTGAACGTTTTCATCAAAACTCTCCTCAACGCGGATCGGTTACGACGTCGACCACCGCCGGCCCGCCGGCCTTCACGGCGGCGATGGCGCGGGTGAGCGCCGGCGCAAGATCTTTCGGATCGGTGATCGGACCTTCGCCATGGGCGCCCATGCCGCGGGCGACGGTGGCGTAATCGATATTCGGATCCTTGATCGTGGTGCCGATGTCCATCTTGTCGACGCCGCGGCCGTGCCGCGCCGCCATGGCGACGAGATACATGTATTCCTGATGGTAGGCGCGGTTGTTGTGCACGATGTAGAGGATCGGGATTTGGTGATGCGCCGCGGTCCACAACGCGCCCGGATTGAACATGAAGTCGCCGTCACCGCCGAACGCCAAGGTGAAGCGGCCGTGCTTCTTGTTGGCGAGCGCCGCGCCGAGCGAGGCCGGCAGATTGTAGCCGACACCGGCACCGCCGGAGCCGCCGTTCCACTGATACGGCTTCTTGAAATCCCACAGCCGGTGCATCCAGCTAAGCCGGATCGCGGTGCCGACCACCGACCAATCCTCGTCCTTGATCTGGTTGTAGACTTCCGCGCACATCCGCGCCGTGGTGATCGGGCTTGCATCCCAGCCGATGGTGGCATCGGTCTTGGAGCGCTCGACCATGGCGAGGTGCGCCGCGGCGAGCTTCTTGCCGCGCTCGGCATAGGTCGCCTTGCGGCCGTCATCGATCAGGCGCTTAGCCGCTTCGGTCAAAGCCGGCAAGGAAGCCTCGCCGTCGCCGGCGATATCGAGATCGACGTCCTGCCAGCGGCCGAAATCCTGATAGTTGGATTTCAGATAAAGATCGCGCACGCCCAGCGTGATGATTTTTGTGTCGGATTTGTAGCTCGGCCGCGACTTGCGCACGATACGGTCGCTAAAATGGGTGAGCGTACCCCACAGGTCGTTCATCTCGATGGCGAGAATGACGTCGGCCTGGCCGATCATGGCGCGGCGGAAACTCTGGTTGAGCGGATGCCGCGACGGAAAATTCATGCGGCCGGCATTGTCGATGACGGCGCATTGCAAGGTCTCGGCAAGCGCGACCAGGTTCGCCATGCCGGCGGGCGTACGCGCCATGCGGTCGCAAACGATGACCGGGTTTTGTGCCTCGACCAGCATCTTTGCCGCCTGCGCAATCGCCGCGGGGTCGCCTTGCGGCGGGGTCACCGGCACGAATTTGGGAATGCGCAAGCTTTCCGCATCGGGGATCGGGTTCTCCTGCAGCTCGGCATCGAGCGACAGGAAGACCGGTCCCATCGGCGGCGTCGTCGCGATCTTGTAGGCGCGGACCGCCGACTCGGCGAAATGCTGCAGCGAGGCCGGCTGGTCGTCCCACTTGGTGAATTCGCGGACGATCTGGCCGATGTCGACGCCGGAATGGAGCCACTCGGCGCCGGGCGCGCGCTTGTCGGCCTCCATGATGTTGCCGCCCATCACCAGCACCGGCACGCGGTCGCACCAGGCGTTGTACATCGCCATGGTGGCGTGCTGCAGGCCGACGACGCCGTGGCAAGCCATGGCCATCGGCTTGCCTTCGATCTTGGCGTAGCCCTGCGCCATGTGGACGGCGATGTCCTCGTGCACGCAGGTGATGATCTCGGGCTTGTTGTTGGCGTGATTGACGATCGCCTCGTGCAGGCCGCGGTAACTCGAAGCGCAATTGATCGCCATGTACTCGATGCCGAGCGAATTGAGCACGTCGGTCATGAAATCGCCGCCGCTGGTCGACTGGTTCACCGGATCGTTGGTCGGCGGCATGGTCTCGGCCGCCACCTGGCGCGGGCCGGGCAACGCCGCCTTCAATTTCTCCTCGGGCAGAGCCGGCATCGCATTGGCGGCAACTGGCGCAGTCACAGCGGCGGCAGCGCCGACGAGGCCCGCGCCTTTGAGGAAATTGCGGCGGCTGGCGTCAGGCGACTGACGGCGTTTCGGCATGGCGTCCTCCCAGGGAATGGCTTGTTAAGCCAAGAGACTTGTAAGCCAAGAGAAAAGCAGCGGATTTTTGCTTGGGTCGATTCTCGCCTGCAGCCAAGCGAGCGTCAAGCAGGCCCTTGCAAGGGGCAGCTATGTGCTCGGCGAGCTTAAGAGCGCCGGCGCGACGATGTCCTTCCAGCTCTTCGGCGGCGCTTTGAGCTCGCCGTGGCGGCCCATGAAATCGGCAAAAGCCTGCACGCCGTAAACCGCGCTGCCGAACTCGTCCTTGATCTCGCGCAGCACCGCTTCGATGAGGGGGCCGCTGAGCGACATCGACGGCTCATGGGTCAGGTAGATTTGCGCGGCGCGGCGCGGATCGCTGCGGATGATGCGCGCGGCGTCCTCCATCGCC
>DATHHM010000308.1:0-7904 GCA_035317145.1 Xanthobacteraceae bacterium
GGAGCCTGCCGGAGGGCTGCCGAGCTTCCGCTGGCCGGTACGCGGCCGCGTCATCGCCAGCTTTGGGCCGACGCCGAACGGGTTACAGAACGACGGCATCAATCTCGCGGTGCCCGAGGGCACGCCGGTCAAGGCGGCCGAGGACGGCGTCGTCGCCTATGCCGGCAACGAGCTCAAGGGCTACGGCAATCTGGTGCTGGTGCGTCACAGCAACGGCTTCGTCACCGCCTACGCCCACGCCAGCGACATTCTCGTCAAGCGCGGTGAAACAGTGAAACGCGGGCAGGTGATCGCGCATTCCGGCCAGACCGGAAATGTGACATCGCCGCAGCTTCACTTCGAAATCCGCAAAGGCTCGACGCCGGTCGATCCGTCGCAATATCTCAACGGCGCGTAGGGAAGCTAGCTTCCCGTCTTGACGCCGAGGCGGCCCGCCAAATCCTGCACGTATTGCCACGCCACGCGGCCTGAGCGCGCGCCGCGGGTCGTTGCCCATTCGAGCGCTTCACGGCGCAGCTCTGCGGCATCGACCGGCACGCGGTAACGGGCGACATAGGCGTCGACCATGGCCAAATATTCGTCCTGGCTGCAGCGGTGGAAGCCGAGCCACAGCCCGAAGCGGTCCGACAGCGACACCTTCTCCTCGACCGCTTCGCCGGGATTGATCGCGGTCGAGCGTTCGTTCTCCACCATGTCGCGCGCCATCAGATGGCGGCGGTTCGAAGTGGCGTAGAAGATGACGTTCTCCGGCCGGCCTTCGATGCCGCCTTCGAGCATGGTCTTGAGCGATTTGTAGGAGGTGTCCTCGGCGTCGAACGACAGATCGTCGCAGAACACGATGAAGCGTTGCGGCGCGCCGCGCAGAATTCCCATCAGCTCGGGCAGCGATTCGATGTCCTCGCGGTGGATTTCGATAAGCTTCAACCCGGCGGCCGGATGCGCGGCGCCGATCGTCGCATGGGCCGCCTTGACCAGGGAGGATTTGCCCATGCCGCGCGCGCCCCACAGCAACGCGTTGTTGGCCGGCAGGCCGCGGGCAAAGCGTTCGGTGTTTTCGACCAACAGATCGCGCACCCGGTCGATGCCTTTGAGCAGCGACATCTCGACCCTGTTGACGCGGCGCACGGCGGCGAGCTTTCGCCCCTCCGGGTACCAGACGAACGCTTCGGCGGCGGCAAAATCCGGCGCCGCCGGTGCCGCCGGCGCCAGACGTTCGAGGGCGGCTGCGATCCGACCGAGGATTTCGCTGCCGCCGTTGCCGGACAAACGCTGCTCGGCTTTGCCGCGAACGGCCTGCTTTGTTGCTTTCTTTTTGGAATGCGAGGGAGAACGGGCCATATTTTCACCGATTTGCGCCTTCCCTTAGCGGGGTGGGGGAACTCCGGCAAGCGTTGCAATTGGGCCAACGGCGGCTATAGTCCGCGCGATTTCGCGCGCTAAATCGGCCATTCTTTCGAAGGCTGGCGCGCCGCAGAATGGCCCCCCGGAGGAGCAATGTTCATTACGCCCGCATTCGCGCAAAGCAGTCCCATGGACTTTCTTTCACTGCAGAGCCCGATCTGGATGATGATCATGGTCGTAGGGGTCATGTATTTCTTGATCCTGCGCCCGCAGCAGCAGCGGCTGAAGCAGCACCGGGAGATGGTCAAGGCGTTGCGCCGCGGCGACAGCGTGGTGACCAATGGCGGTCTCGTCGGCAAGGTCACCAAGGTGGTGGACGACGACCAGGTCGAGGTCGAGATTTCCGACGGCGTGCGGGTGCGGCAGATGCGCTCGATGATCAGCGAAGTGCGCGCCAAGGGCGAGCCGGTGAAGGAAGACAGCGCGAGCTGATCGGCCTTCGACGTAGCAAGGAATAGCGAAGCCCATGTTGTTTTTCACGCGGTGGAAGGCGGCGGCGATTCTGCTCACGGCATTTGTCGTGTGCCTGTGCGCCGTGCCGAATTTCTTCCCCGAGAGCACCGTGAAGCATTGGCCGGCGTGGGCGCAGCGCCACATCGTGCTCGGCCTCGATTTGCAGGGCGGCTCGCATCTGTTGCTCCAGGTCGATGCCGGCGCCGTGCGCAAGGAGCGGCTGCAATCGCTCAACGACGACGTGCTGCGCGTGCTGCGCCAGGCGCGCATTCAATTCACCGGCCGCGCCATCGTCGGCAACGGCGTACAGGTGCACATCACGCGCGACACCGACGTCGACAATGCGCTCGCCAAGCTGCGCGAACTGTCGACGCCGCTGTCCGGCATCCTCGGCACGTCGGGACAGCGCACTACCGATGTGACCGCAAACGCCGGCGTCATCACGCTCACGCCGAGCGACCCCGCGCTCACCGAACGCATCCGCCAGGCGGTCGATCAGTCGATCCAGATCATCGAGCGGCGCGTCAACGAGCTCGGCCTGGTCGAGCCGACCATCCAGCGCGAAGGCATCGACCGCATCCTGGTGCAGGTGCCGGGCCTGCAGGATCCGTCGCGGCTGAAGGAAATTTTGGGCAAGACCGCGAAGCTCGATTTCCGCATGGTCGATCTGTCGATGCCGGCGGAGCAGGCGGCGCAATCGCGCCCGCCGGCGGACTCCGAAGTTCTCGACGGCGAGGGCGGCGTGAAATATTTGATCGAGAAACGCGTGCTGGTCTCCGGCGCCGATCTGACCGACGCCCAGCCGGGTTTTGACCAGCGCACCAGTGAGCCGATCGTCAGCTTCCGCTTCAATTCGTCCGGCGCCCGTAAATTTGCCGAGGCGACCCAGGCCAATGTCGGCAAACCGTTCGCCATCGTGCTCGACAACAAAGTGATCTCGGCACCGAGGATCAACGAGCCGATCCTTGGCGGATCAGGGCAGATTTCCGGCAGTTTCACCGTTCAGTCGGCCAACGACCTCTCCATCCTGTTGCGCGCCGGCGCGCTGCCGGCGCCGCTGACCATCATCGAGGAGCGCACGGTGGGGCCCGGTCTCGGCCAGGATTCGATCACGGCCGGCGAGCACGCGGCGTATGCGGGCGCGGCGCTGGTCATCGTCTTCATGTTCGCGACCTACGGATTGTTCGGGCTATTCGCCAATATCGCGGTCGCCGTGAACATCGCCATGATCTTCGGCGTGCTGTCGCTACTGAGCGCCACGCTGACGCTGCCCGGCATCGCCGGCATCGTGCTCACGGTCGGCATCGCGGTGGATTCCAACGTGCTGATCTACGAGCGCATCCGCGAGGAAGTGCGCGGTGGCCGCAGCGCGATCAATGCGATCGACGCCGGTTTCAGCCGCGCGCTCGCCACCATTCTCGACTCCAACATCACCACCTTCATCGCCGCGGCGGTGCTGTTCTATATCGGCACCGGGCCGGTGCGCGGCTTTGCCGTGACGCTCGGCATCGGCATTCTCACCAGCCTGTTCACCGCCTTCACGCTGACCCGTCTGATCGTGGCCTATTGGGTGCGCATGTGGCGGCCGCGCACGGTTCCCATCTAATTTTTTGAAAGAGATCACGTGCGCCTTCTCCGCATCGTTCCCGATGACACCAAATTCGACTTCATGCGCTTTCGGCGCATCAGCTTTCCGATATCGGCGCTGCTGTCGATCGTGGCGATCGCGCTGTTTTTCTTCCATGGGCTGAATTTCGGCATCGATTTCGTCGGCGGCACCTTGATGGAGGTGCAGACCAAGGCCGGGCCGGCCGATCTCGCCAAGATGCGCGCGACCATCGGCGGGCTGAAACTCGGCGATTTCCAGCTGCAGGAGTTCGGCGCGCCGAATGACGTGCTGATCCGCATCTCCGAGCAGCCCGGCGGCGACGAGGCGCAGCAGGCGGCGGTGCAGAAGGTGCGCGATGCGCTCGGCGACGAAGTCGACTACCGCCGCGTCGAGGTGGTCGGGCCGAGCGTCTCCACGGAGCTGCTCGCTTACGGCACCATCGGCCTCGTGATGGCGATCGGCGCGATCCTGATCTATCTGTGGTTCCGCTTCGAATGGCAGTTCGCGCTCGGCGCCATGATCGCCAACGTGCACGATCTGGTGCTGACCGTCGGTTTCATGTCGCTCACCCACATCGATTTCGACCTCACCAGTATCGCCGCGCTGCTCACCATTTTGGGCTATTCGCTCAACGATACGGTGGTGATCTACGACCGCATCCGCGAAATGCTGCGCCGCTATAAGCGCATGTCGATGCCCGATCTGCTCAACGTGTCGATCAACGCCACGCTGTCGCGCTCGATCGTGACCCATCTCACCGTGGCGATTTCGCTGTTGGCGTTGCTGCTGTTCGGCGGCCAGGCGATCCACAGTTTTACCGCGACCATGATGTTCGGCGTCGTGCTGGTCGGCACCTATACGTCGGTGTTCATCGCTTCGCCGATCCTGATCTATCTCGGCGTCGGCTCCAGCCGCATGGGAGGCGCCGCCGAAGAGCCTGAACCGCCGGCGCCGAAAGCGGCGGCTACACCGCCCCAGCGCAGCAGAGCCCGCCGCTAGTGGAGGCGCCGCATCTGCCGCGCCAGGCGCTGATCGATGCCCATGGCGGCGGCGGGTTCCGCTTCGCCGGCATGTCGCACCGCGGCTCCTTGCTGTGTCTACCGGACGGCATCTGGGCGTGGCCGGTGTCGGCGCCCGCCGAATTGACGGAAGAGTCGCTGTCGCAGGTCTTTGCCCGCGCCGAATTTCTCGATTTTTTCGTCCTGGGTACTGGCGTTGCGCCTTGGATCATGCCGGAGGCGTTGCGAGCGCGGTTTCGCGAAGCTCACATTTCGGCCGACACTATGGCCACGGGGCCGGCTGTGCGCACCTATAACGTGATGCTGATGGAGAACCGCCGCGTCGGCTCGAGCCTGATCGCGATCGAGTGATGCTAAGCTCGTCGTCATGCAGGATGCCTTCGCCTATTGCGCAGAGCTGGTCCGGACCGCCGATCGCGACCGCTTTCTCAGCGCGTTGTTCGCGCCGGCGCAGCATCGCGCCGCGCTGCACGCGCTCTATGCCTTCAACGTCGAGGTGGCGCGCGTGCGCGAGGTGGCGCGCGAGCCGCTGCCTGGCGAAATCCGCCTGCAATGGTGGAGCGAAGTGGTCAACGGCGAACGGGCCGAGGAAGCCGCCGCCAATCCGGTGGCGTCCGCGCTTCTGACCGTGATCGAACGCCATCGGCTCGCGGTGCCGGCTCTGACGGCTCTGCTCGACGCGCGCCGCTTCGATCTCTACGACGATCCGATGCCGTGGCTCGCCGATCTCGAAGCCTATGGGCGGAAAACATCGTCCGCGCTCCTCGCCCTTGCTGCACAAATCCTTGCCGATCTCGAAGGAGAGGTGACGGAGACGGTCGCAAATCCCGCCGGAATTGCCTACGCAATCGCCGGCCTCCTTCGCGCATTCCCGCTGCACGCCGCACGCCGGCAGCTCTATGTGCCGCTCGAACTGCTCGATCGTCATGGGATCGACTCGCAGGACATATTCGCCGGCCGATCCTCGAAAAATCTTCGCGCCGCATTCGCGGATTTGCAGGACGTCGCCCGCCGTCACCTTGTTGCGGCTCACCAACAGATTGCGATGCTGCCCGACGCCGCATTGCCGGCTTTTCTCCCCGTCGCGCTGGTGCGGCCGTCGCTCGACCGTCTGGCGCGCCGCGATCCGTTCGCGCCAGTCGACCTGTCGCCGTGGCGGCGGCAATGGCTGATCTGGCGCGCCGCAAGAAATCCGGCGGGCATCGCCGGTTGAAAAAAATTAGAACGCGAAGCGATCGCGCAGATTGCGCCGCTCCGACACGATCCGTCCGACGATGGCGCGCTCGGCGTCGGTCTTGATCAAAGGTGCGATGAGGTCGAGCTGGTTCATGGCGACAAGCTCGAGGATTTCGCTGCGCACCTCGCCGTGCGGATCGCGCGGCAAGGCGTCGACGACTTGCAGATGCTCAGGCCCCTTGTCGCCGAGGAAGTCCAGCAGTTCACGGTCGGTGGCACTGCCTTCGACGAAGGCATAAAGGCCGGTGCCGGCGCGGCGGTCCGGAAACGGCACGACGGCCACGTCGTTGACCTGTGGGTGTGTGCGCAGGCGCGCGGCGATCTCCGGTGCCTCGCGGACGAAGCGCAGGCCGCGGCCTTCGCGGTCGGTGACGTTGAGTCCGCGCGTGATGGCGTAATAGACCTTCTTGCCGGTCGCCATCCACGCCCGGGTGATAAAACTCTTGCGCGCGAGCACGCGGCGTTCGGCGGCGGTGAGAGCCTCGGGCGCGTAGCGGCGCTTGTGTTTCAGGAGATGCCGCAAATCCTCGTAGCGCGCGATGCGGAACAGCGCGCTGTCGCGGCGGAAGCAGGAGGCGAGCTGGAAATCGGTCAGGTATGCGCGGCCGCCGCCGTAGAGCCAGTTTTGCTCCTTGGCGAGGTCGTTGTGGCTTATTCCAGCACGATGCAGGGTGCGCAGCGCCGCTTTGGCGGAACGGAAATAGCCGGCATCGCCGTGGGGCTTGGCGATATGGAGCGGCACGCCATCGATCCAGCCGCGCACCAGCGCACGGCGTCCGGAAAACAACAGCTGCGGCGCGATGCCGAGCTGGCCCGCGGTGGCGAGCGCACGGCGTTCGCGCCGAAACAGCAGGATCGCCAGACCGCGGCTCCACCACGGCACCTGATCGAGGCGACGCAGCACCGCATCGACTTCGCCGCCGTCGGTCTGAAAGCGGCCGCGCTCGACGGTCGAAAACACGTCGCGCTTGAGCACGACGCCGCTCTTCCAACGCCCGCCAAGTTCCGCCGGTTCGTCGCCTGCGATCATGCTCATCCGTCTAGCACAACACCGGCTTCACTCGGCAGCGTGCGGCAGGGCCCCGACAATCCAGGCCTCCAGATCCGCCACGGCGCGTTCGCACAAAGCGCGCTTCTTGCCGGAATTCCTCGGGCCCAGCCCGCCGTCGGTGACGGCCCGTGCAGCCCGCGGCGGATCGTAGCCGAGCGGCGGCAACAGGCCGAAATTGACGTTCATCGGCTGGAACGAACGCGGGCCTTTGTCGATGGTCTCGATATGGCCGCCGGTGATGTGGCCGATGAGCGCGCCGTGCGCGGTCGTCGGCGGCGGTAGCGCGGGCGTCTCGCCGAGCCGTTCCGCCGCGGCGAAGCGCCCGGCCAAAAGCCCGATTGCCGCCGACTCGACATAGCCCTCGCAGCCGGTGATCTGGCCGGCAAAACGCAGCCGCGGCTCCGTCTTCAGCCGCAGCGTCGCGTCGAGCAGTTTTGGCGAATTGAGGAACGTGTTGCGATGCAGGCCGCCGAGGCGAGCGAACTCGGCATTGCCGAGGCCGGGAATGGAGCGAAAAATCCGCGTCTGCTCGCCGTGTTTCAGCTTGGTCTGAAAGCCCACCATGTTGAACAAGGTGCCGAGCTTGTTGTCCTGCCGCAGTTGCACCACGGCATAGGGTTTTTGTGTTGGCCGATGCGCGTCGGTGAGGCCGAACGGCTTCATCGGTCCGTGACGCAAGGTTTCACGGCCGCGCTCGGCCATGACCTCGATCGGCAGGCAGCCGTCGAAATAGGGCGTCGCCGCCTCGAAATCGTGGAATGCGGTTTTCTCTCCTGAGAGCAGCGCATCGACGAAGGCGTCGTATTGCGCGCGCGTCAGCGGGCAATTGATGTAATCGGCGCCGGTGCCGCCTGGCCCAACCTTGTCGTAGCGCGACTGAAACCAAACGACGTCGAAATCGATCGAGTCGCGATGCACGATCGGCGCAATGGCGTCGAAGAAGGCGAGCGCAGCTTCGCCGGTCAGCGCGCGTAGCGCGTCGGCGAGCGCCGGCGAGGTCAGCGGCCCGGTGGCGACGATGACGTTGTCCCACTCGGTCGGCGGTTCAAAAATTTCCTCACGGCGGATGTCGATGAGCGGCTCGCTTTCGAGCGCCGCGGTGATCGCTGAGGCAAAGCCGTCACGATCGACGGCG
>DATHHM010000309.1:0-11035 GCA_035317145.1 Xanthobacteraceae bacterium
CCGGATTGAGCGCCAACACGCTGTTCTACAACGTCACCGGCGCCATCGCGATGGGCGTCGGCCGGTTCTGGATGATCATCCCGACCATGGCGATCGCCGGCTCGCTCGCCGCCAAGAAATCAGTGCCGGCATCCGCAGGCACGTTCCCGACCACCGGCGGGCTGTTCGTCGGCCTCGTTGTCGGCGTGATCGTCATCGTCGGCGGCTTGACCTTCTTCCCGGCGCTCGCGCTCGGCCCGATCGTCGAGCAACTCGCGATAAACGCCGGCACCCTGTTCTCATCCAATTAGGTTCGGAGCCACGTCGATGGAAACCTCAACCCTGCGCAAGAGCATGCCGGTTTCAGCGCTGTTCGATCCGAAGATCGTGCTGCCGGCGATCGGCTCCTCGTTCGCCAAGCTCGATCCGCGCACGCTCATGAAGAATCCGGTCATGTTCGTGCTCGAGGTCGTCACCGCCTTGACCACGATCATTCTGATCCGTGATCTGGTGACGGGCGGTGGACACATCCTGTTCGAGTTCCAGATCATTCTGTGGCTGTGGTTCACCGTGCTGTTTGCGAACTTTGCCGAGGCGATCGCCGAAGGCCGCGGCAAGGCGCAGGCCGATACACTGCGCCGCCAGCGCAGCGAGACCCCGGCCAAATTGTCGAACGGCGCGGACCGAAAGAATTTCAAGCTCGTGCCCTCTACCGGGCTAAAGGTCGGCGACGTCGTCCTGGTCGAAGCCGGTGACATGATTCCGTCAGACGGCGAAGTCATCGAAGGCATGGCCTCGGTCAACGAAGCGGCGATCACCGGTGAATCGGCGCCGGTCATCCGCGAATCCGGCGGCGACCGCTCGGCGGTGACCGGCGGCACCCAGGTGCTGTCCGACTGGATCCGCGTGCGCATCACGGCAGCGCCCGGCTCGACCTTTCTCGACCGCATGATCAGGCTGGTCGAAGGTGCGGAGCGGCAAAAGACGCCGAACGAGATCGCGCTGAACATCCTCTTGATCGGCCTGACCATCATCTTCGTGTTCGCCACCGCGACGATCCCGAGCTACGTCGCCTATACCGGCGGCACCATCTCGGTAGTGATCCTGGTGGCGCTGTTCGTCACGCTGATCCCGACCACGATCGGCGCGCTGCTCTCCGCCATCGGCATCGCCGGAATGGATCGGCTGGTGCGCTTTAACGTGTTGGCGATGTCGGGCCGCGCCGTGGAGGCCGCAGGCGACGTCGATACGCTGCTCCTCGACAAGACCGGCACCATCACGCTCGGCAACCGCCAGGCCACCGAGTTCAAGCCGCTGCGTGGCGTCAGCGAGCAGGAGCTGGCGGACGCGGCGCAGCTTGCCTCGCTCGCCGACGAGACGCCCGAGGGGCGTTCCATTGTGGTTCTGGCGAAAGAGAAATACGGCATCCGCGGCCGCGAGCTTGCGGAACTGAAGGCGAATTTCATCCCGTTCAGCGCGCAGACCCGCATGAGCGGCGTCGAGATCGGCGCTTCGTGGGTCCGCAAAGGAGCGGTGGATGCGATCTTGAATTATCTCAACGGCTCACCGGCGGCTGTCGGCGCGGTCCAGACACTTCCGCGCGTCAGCGCCGACACCGCGCGCGAAGCCCAGGCCATTGCCGACGTCATTGCCAAGTCCGGCGGTACGCCGCTTGCGGTCGCCATGGACGGCAAACTGCTCGGCATCATCCATCTCAAGGACATCGTCAAAGGCGGCATCCGCGAGCGCTTTGCCGAATTGCGCCGCATGGGCATCCGCACCGTGATGATCACCGGCGATAATCCGATGACGGCGGCGGCGATTGCCGCGGAAGCCGGCGTCGACGATTTCCTCGCCCAGGCCACGCCCGAGGAGAAGCTGCGCCTCATCCGCGACGAGCAGGCCAAAGGCAAGCTCGTCGCGATGTGCGGCGATGGCACCAATGATGCACCGGCACTCGCCCAAGCCGATGTCGGCGTCGCCATGAACACCGGCACGCAAGCCGCGCGCGAGGCCGGCAACATGGTCGATCTCGATTCTAATCCGACCAAGCTCATCGAGATCGTCGAGATCGGTAAGCAGTTGTTGATGACCCGCGGCGCGCTGACGACCTTCTCGATCGCCAACGACGTGGCGAAATATTTCGCCATCATCCCGGCGATGTTCGTCGCCTTCTATCCGCAACTACAGACGCTCAACATCATGAAGCTGGCGACGCCGGAAAGCGCGATCCTCTCGGCGATCATCTTCAACGCGCTGATTATCATCGCGCTCATCCCGTTGTCGCTGAAAGGCGTGCGCTACCGGCCGATCGGTGCCGGCGCGCTGTTGCTGCGCAATCTTGTGATCTATGGCGTCGGCGGCGTGATCATTCCGTTCATCGGCATCAAGGCGATCGATATCGTCGTCACCGCCTTGCATCTGGCCTAGAGCGCGATCGAGCGATCGCACTCTAGGATTTTAATGGAGCATGATCTTTTCGGAAAACCGGCTTCCGCTTTTCCGGATCATGCTCGAAAGGAGAAAAACATGTTGCGCGAAATCCGCCCCGCCATCGTCGTCCTGGTCGCGCTTACGCTCATCACCGGCTTCGCCTACCCGCTGGCGATGACCGGCATCGCCGAAGTCATCTTTCCGCGCCAGGCACAGGGCAGCCTGATCGAGCAGGACGGCAAGGTTGTCGGCTCGACGCTAATCGGCCAGCAATTCGAGAGCGACAAATATTTCCATGGCCGGCCGTCGGCCACAACCGCAACCGATCCCAATGATTCGACCAAGACCGTGCCGGCGCCTTACAACGCCGCCAATTCCGGCGGCTCGAATCTCGGGCCCTCCAACAAGGCGCTGATCGACCGCGTGCAGGGCGACGTCGACAAGCTCAAGCAGGAAAATCCGTCGATGCCGGTGCCGCAAGACCTGGTCACCACCTCGGCCTCTGGCCTCGACCCGCACATCTCGCCGGAGGCCGCGCTTTTCCAGGTGCCCCGTATTGCCAAGGTGCGCAATCTGCCCGAAGATCGCGTCCGCCAGCTCGTCGTGGACAACACGGAAGGTCGCCTGTTCGGGCTATTGGGCGAGCCGCGCGTGAACGTATTGCAGCTCAATCTCGCGCTCGACCATTTGGCTGCCGGATAGGCGCATTTACGCAGTGATGGCGGATCAGCGGCGCGAATCCGAATATCGGCCCTCACCGGAAGCGCTCCTCGAAGCGGCGCGCCGCGAAGAACGGCGCGTCGGCAAACTGCGAATTTTCGTCGGTGCCGCGCCCGGCGTCGGCAAGACTTACGAAATGCTGCAGCAGGCTCATGCGCGGCTGAAGGACAGCTACGACGTCGTCGCCGGCGTGGTCGAGACCCACGGCCGCAAGGAAACCGAAGCGCTGCTGCAAGGCCTCGAAGTCATCCCCCGGCGCCGCATCGAATACCGCGGCCAGACGCTCCAGGAAATGGATTTGGATGCGATCATTGCGCGAAGGCCGCAGATCGTGCTGGTCGACGAGCTAGCCCACACCAATGCCGAAGGCAACCGCCATCCCAAGCGCTATCTCGACGTCGAAGAGCTGATGAATAACGGCATCGAGGTCTATACCACGGTCAATATCCAGCACATCGAAAGCCTCAACGACGTCGTCGCGCAAATTACTCACGTACGCGTGCGCGAAACCGTGCCGGACGCCGTGTTCGATCGCGCCGATGCGGTCGAACTGGTCGATCTGACGCCCGACGACCTGATCCAGCGGCTCAAGGAAGGCAAAGTTTACGTCCCCAAGCAGGCTGAGCGCGCGCTCGAGCATTTCTTCTCGCCGGCCAACCTTACCGCATTGCGCGAGCTCGCGCTGCGTCGCACCGCCGAGCGGGTGGACGAGCAACTGCTCAACGAGATGCAGGCGCACGCCATCCAAGGGCCGTGGGCGGCCGGCGAGCGCATTGCCGTGTGCATCAGCGAAGATCCGCGCGCCGCCAGTCTCGTGCGCTATGCCAAGCGGCTCGCCGATCGCCTGCACGGACCCTGGATGGCGCTCTACATCGAAGGGCGGCGCGCAGTGCAGCTGTCCGAGGAGGAGCGCGATCGCATCGCCGACACGCTGCGGCTTACCGAGTCGCTGGGCGGCGAACCGGTGACCTTGCCGGCCGGCGACCGCAACATCGCCGACGACGTGATCGGCTACGCGCACGCCCACAATGTCACGCAGATCATCATCGGCAAGTCGACGCGGTCGCGCTGGTTCGAAATCCTGCACGGTTCCGTGGTGCACGATCTGGTGCGCCGTTCCGGCAATATCAGCGTCCATGTCATCGCCGGCGACCAGCTTCCCGGCGGCCCGCTGCCGAAAAAGACCGTCGACACTTCGCAGCGCGTCGAAGCCTATGATCCACGGCCTTATGTGCTGGCGCTCGTGGCGGTGGCGATTGCGCTTGGCTGCGGCGAACTGGTCAACATTTGGATCGGCGTCGAGAACGTCGATCTGGTCTTCCTCACCGCGATCGTCGGCGTCGCCGTGCGCTTTGGCCTCCTGCCCTCGCTGTTCGCCAGCGTGGTTTCGGCGCTGGCCTATAATTTTTTCTTCCTGCCGCCGCTCTACACGCTGACCATCACCGATCCGCACAATATCGCAGCCTTCGCGCTGTTCACGATCGTCGCCATCATCGTCTCCAATGTGGCGGCGCGAAGCCGCATGCAGACTGTGACCGCGAAGGCCCGCGTGCGTGCCGTCGAATCGCTTCACGCCTTTAGCCGCAAGCTCGCCGGTGCCGGCACGCTCGATGACGTGCTGTGGGCGACGGCCTATCAGACCGCCTTGATGCTGAAAGTGCGCGTCGTGCTGCTGTTGCCGGGCAACGGTTCCATCGCGGTGAAGGCGGGTTATCCGCCGGAAGACACCCTCGACGAGGCCGATCTCGCGGCCGCAAAGTGGACCTGGGAGAACGACCGCGCTGCTGGCCGCGGCTCCGATACGCTGCCCGGCGCCAAGCGCTTGTTCCTGCCGATGCATACCGGGCGCGGCGCCATCGGCGTCGTCGGCATCGACAGCGACAAGCCGGGACCGCTACTCACCCCCGACCAGCGGCGCCTCCTCGACGCGCTGATGGACCAGGGCGCGCTCGCCATCGAGCGCGTGCGCCTGGTCGAGGATATGGATCGCGTCGAGCGCACCGCCGAGACCGAGCGGCTGCGCTCGGCACTGCTCACCTCGATATCCCATGACTTGAAGACGCCGCTCGCCGCGGTGCTCGGCGCGGCCAGCACGTTGCGCGACGTCGGCGACCGGCTCAGCGATGGCGAGAAAGCAGATTTGTTGTCGACTGTGATCGACGAATCCGAGCGGCTCAACCGTTTCATCGCCAACCTGCTCGACATGACCAAGCTCGAATCCGGCGCGGTTGCGCCGAATCTGGCGCCGCACGATCTTTCCGAAATCGTCGGCTCGGCGCTGCGCCGCGCCAATAAGATTCTTGGCCATCATCGGGTCGATCTCGATCTCGCCCCCGACATGCCGATGGTCAGCCTCGATGCGGTGCTGTTCGAGCAGGCGCTGTTCAATCTCCTCGACAATGCGGCGAAATACGCGCCGGCGAACACGACCATCGCCATCCGCAGCTGGCGCGACCGGGAAACCGTGGCCTTGCAGATCACCGACGAGGGCGACGGCATTCCGCAGGGCGACCTGGAGCATATCTTCGACAAGTTCTACCGCGCGCAGAAAACCGATCAGGTGCGCGCCGGCACCGGGCTGGGGCTGGCGATCTCGCGCGGCTTCGTCGAAGCCATGCACGGCACCATCGTCGCCACCAATCGCGCCGACCGCCGCGGCGCCGTGTTCACGATCATGTTGCCGATCCCGGACAGCCGGCAGCGTCTGGACACCGCCGCATGAGCGCCGCCCCGCTCCGCGTGCTGGTGGTCGATGACGAGCCGCCGATCCGCAAGCTTCTGCGCATGGGCTTGAACGCGCACGGCTATCAAATTCTCGAGGCGGCTAATGGCAAGGCCGCGCTGGAGCTGCTCAAGGAAGCGCCTGATCTGATTATCCTCGACCTCGGCCTGCCCGACACCCAGGGCCTCGAACTCTTACGCACCATGCGCGCGCGCAACGAAAGCGTGCCGATCGTGGTGCTGTCGAGCCGCGGCGACGAGGCCGGCAAGGTGCAGGCACTCGATTTCGGCGCCGACGATTACGTCACCAAGCCGTTCGGCATGGACGAGCTCCTTGCGCGCATCCGCGCGGCGCTGCGCCACCAGTTGCAAACCCATGGCGAGCGGCCGATCTTCAAGGTCGGCGAGCTGTCCGTCGATCTGGTCCGCCGCATCGTCAAGATCGGCGATAAGGAGATAAAGCTCTCGCCGAAGGAGTACGATCTGCTGCGCGTGTTGGTGCAGCATGCCGGCAAGGTACTCACCCACAAATTCCTGCTCGGCGAGCTGTGGGACGATCTCACCGACGCGCAATATCTGCGGGTCTATGTGCGGCAGCTGCGGCAGAAGATCGAGACCGAGCCGGAGCGGCCGCACTATGTGCTGACCGAAACCGGCATCGGCTATCGGCTGCGCGCGCCGGATTGACCATCAAACATGAAAATCGCGGACTTTCTCGCTCCGGCGAACGTGAAGATCGACGTTGCCTCAAACGACAAGAAAAAATTGCTGTCGGAGCTCGCACGCAATGTCGGGGTCGAGCTCGATATGACGAGCGACGGCATTGCCGCTGCATTGCTCAAGCGTGAGGCGCTTGGATCCACCGGCGTCGGCGGCGGCGTAGCGATACCCCACGCGCGATTTCAACACGCCAAGACGCCGTTCGGCATGCTCGCTCGTCTCAAGAAGCCGATCGATTACGATGCCGTTGACGGGAAACCCGTCGATATCGTTTTCCTGCTGCTGCTTCCGGAAGGCGCCGGCGGCGAGCAACAGCTCAGCGCGCTGGCGAGTATCGCGCGCAAGCTGAGGACACCGGCGGTCACGGCCGCGCTCCGTTGCGCGCGCGACAGCATGGACATGTATCGCATATTGACATCCGACTGATCGGCAGGCACATCGGCGCGCAATCCAACACATTGCCGTCCGCTGTTGCGCTGCCCATATTGAGCGCTCATTGCTGAACGGCAGAGGACATCTCCCATGGCCGACGAACTCATTCTCTACACCAATCCCATGTCGCGTGGGCGGATCGCCCGCTGGATGCTCGAGGAAGTCGGCCAGCCCTACAAGACCGAACTGCTCGACTATGCCAGTTCCATGAAAGCGCCCGCGTATCTGGCCATCAATCCGATGGGCAAAGTGCCGGCACTGCGTCATGGCGACGCTGTCGTCACCGAGACCGCGGCCATCTGCGCTTATCTCGCCGATGCGTTTCCGCAAGCGGGCCTTGCGCCGCCGCCCGGCCATCGGTTGCGCGCGCCTTATTACCGCTGGCTGTTCTTCGCCGCCGGCCCATTCGAGGCCGCGTCGAGCAACAAGGCTCTCGGCGTCGTCGTGCCGCAGGAGCGCGAGCGGATGATGGGCTACGGTAATATGGCGCTGGTCCTGAAGACGCTCGAAGACGCAATGTCGCGGGGACATTATCTGGCCGGCGACAGCTTCACCGCGGCCGATCTCTATGTCGGTTCGCAGCTCGGCTTTGGCATGATGTTCGGAATGATCGAAAAGCGCCCGGCTTTTGAGCAATATTGGCAACGGCTCAGCAGCCGTCCAGCTTGCATTCGCGCCAAGGAGCTTGACGATGCGCAGGTAGCGCAGCAGAAGGCCGCCGGCTGACGGCGAACGCCAGTCGACAGCGGATTTCGCGCCGATTAAGCATTAAGAATTGTGGCCGAAAGGTAAGAGTTCCGTTTTGCGAAAACGGTGGATTGCTTTCGCCCGGCGGCGTAACATTCTTGCGGGGGAGCTTGTCGGCGACACATCGGGAGTGTGCGTGCGTTGAAACGGGGTGAGATTCCGTCGATCGGCGAACTGACGTCGTTTGTCGTGGCGGCTCAGCACGGCAGCTTTACGCGGGCCGCCGGCGAGCTCAATTTGACCCAAGGCGCGATCAGCCGTCAGATTCGCGAGCTCGAAATCCATCTCGGCATTCGCTTGTTCGAGCGCATACGCCAGCGCGTCGTCTTGACCGACGCCGGCAAGATGTATTTGTCGAAGGTCAAGAAAGCGCTGGACGACCTTGCCGACGCGACGCAGCGCGTAGCGTCGTTTTCCAACAGCACGACCCTCAATCTCGTCGCGCTGCCGACCTTCGCCGCACGCTGGCTGGTTCCCCGTCTGCCGAATTTCCAGAAGGTGAACCCGAAAATCATGGTCCATATCACGGCGCGGCAGGCGCCGATCGACTCGGCACTGGAGCCGTTCGACGCCGCGGTGTTCCACGGTGCGATGCACTGGCCCGGCACGATTTCGCATTACCTGATGGACGAGGACGTCGTCGCGGTTTGCAGTCCGAAATTGAACGCCAGGCGCGCCATCAAGACGCCGGCTGACGTCGTCAAATTCCCGCTCCTGCACAAGATGGGAAAACCGAACCGCTGGGCGGAATGGATGGCCGAGGTCGGCATCGCGTCCGACGGTTTGTTGCACGGCCACGCCTGTCAGAACTTCGCCATGGTCGCCCAGGCCGCCGTGGCCGGCCTCGGCATCGCGCTGTTGCCGCGCTATCTGGTCGAAGACGACATCGCAGCCAAGCGGCTGGAGATCGTCGCCGACGAATTCGTCGACATCGCCACCTCGTATTATCTGATTCTGCCGGAAACCCGCGCCAGCGCCAGCGCGGTTCAGGCTTTTGCGAAATGGCTGACCGCCGAAGCGCGCATCTTCAATGCGCGCAGCGGCCGCCGCGTGGCGAGAAAAAAGCCGGCGAAACATCGGCCGGACGGCGCGCCCAAGATGAATAAAATCCCACTCGACGTCGGTGACGCGGCACGGCCGCGAACAATCGCCTAACGACGCACGCAATCACGGCAGCCGCATCAGCGGTTCCCCCATGCGGATCCGCGCGCCTTCCCGGACATTGTCGCACAGCGCATAGCCGTCCGGCGCGAACACGATCGCCGTCGAGCCATGCTGAAACCAGCCGAGTTCCTCGCCTTTGCCGAACGAAGCGTCGCAGGCGATGACGTTCGGCCCGCGATGCTTGAGGTTCAAAAGCACATCGAGACAATGCAGGCGGATGCTGGCGACCAGGACGGCGGCGACCAGGACCACGGTCACGCTGTCGCCGGTTGACGCGAGCGTCGTGCGCAGCACGGCGCGTTCGTTCTTGCAGAACAGCCGCTCAATGCGTTTGAGCGCGATCGGATTGACGTTCCAGGTGTCGCCGGAGACGTAAATCACCTGCTCGACGCGGCAATCGTGCGGCGCATGGAAACGGTGATACATGCCCGCGGTCAGGCGTAGCGTCACATAGCGGCCGTTGCGGTACGCTTCGACCTGATCGCGGTCGCACAGCAAATCGTCCAGCGTGTAGGGAAAGCCCTTGGCCTGGTAGAGGCGCGTGCCGGCGATGGCACCGCAGGCGCCGACGATGGCGTCGCACGGGCTGACCAGGATCTCCGCCGTCCGGTCAATCGGGCGGGCACCGTCCTTGAGCTCGCGGGTGAAGCAGTCGTGCATGCTGCGGAAATGCGTCTTCTTGGCTTCGCTCAGGTCAAGATCGCAGAACAGCCGCCACAGGCCGATCGACAGATCGCGCACCAGCGGCTGCTCGACCTGGCTGAGCCAGCCGACGAACTGCGTCGCCAGCCGGCGCGGAATGCGGTTGGTGAGGAGGAAATTGACATTCTCCTGCGCTAACAGGCGCCAGATTTGCTCCCGCGCGAACAGGCGCCGGATTTGCGTGCGGACCGTCATGGCTTTGTAAAACGTTCCGGGTACACCCCGATTCGATGGCATGGGCCACGACCACCTTGGCCTTTTACGGGCTCGGCGCCGCGGCGCTGGCGACCTCGATGCTGACGCTCGGCCGCCGGCTGGAACTGTCCCAGGCCAAGCACCGCTCGCTCGCCGGCCATGCCCGCATGGCGCGCCGCCTCGCCGGTTTCGTGCCGTTCTACGATTTCGATGAGGACCGGTTTTTCGACAGCGACGGCGCGCCCGCCGACATCGCAGGCCTGCGCCGCGCCGGCTTCTTCCGCCTTTCGGAGCTTTACAAGACGCGATTCCCCGAAACGATCCGCTGCAGCGCCGAGGCCGCCGAAACCATTTCCGACCTGCAATTCACCGGCGCCTATCGGGTGCCGTTCCAATATCGCCGCGTGGTGCGTGCGCATCTGCCGCTCGGCACCTTCCTGCAATCGTCCGACGGCGTGACAGTCACCGATCTCGACGGCAACCGCTTCTACGATCTCACCGGCTCCTACGGCGTCAATGTCTTCGGTTACGACTTCTACAAGGGCACGATTGAGCGCGGCGCCGCCCGCGTGCATGAGCTCGGGCCGGTGCTCGGCGCCTATCATCCGCTGATCATCGAGAATACGCAGCGTATCAAAGAGATTTCCGGGCTCGACGAAGTGTCGTTCCACATGTCGGGCACCGAGGCGGTGATGCAGGCGGTGCGGCTGGCGCGCTACCATACGCGGCGCACTCATCTGGTGCGCTTCTGCGGCGCCTATCACGGCTGGTGGGGCGACGTGCAGCCGGGCATCGGCAATCCGCTGCCGGCGCACGAGACCTATACGCTTGCGGAAATGTCCGAGGAAACGCTGCACGTGCTGCGCACCCGCCGCGACATCGCCTGCGTGCTCGTCAATCCCGAGCAGGGCTTGCACCCGAACGCGCCGGCGCCGACCGATTCGTCGTTGCTCGACAGCACGCGCAGCTCGCATTTCGACAAGGCGGCCTACACCGACTGGCTCAAGCGCCTGCGGCAGGTGTGCAGCGAACGCGACATCGTCCTGATCTTCGACGAGGTGTTCGTCGGTTTTCGCCTCGCGCCGGGTGGCGCGCAGGACTATTTCGGCGTCCGTGCCGATCTGGTCACCTACGGCAAGACGATCGGCGGCGGGCTGCCCATCGGCGTCGTCTGCGGCCGCAAGGATTTGATGAAGCGGTTCCGCGACGACCGGCCGGCCGA
>DATHHM010000310.1:0-13308 GCA_035317145.1 Xanthobacteraceae bacterium
GCGCACGAGCCGGTGCACGCCGTTCTCGCTCTTGAGCCAGCCATAGGCGTTGCGGCCCTTGACCTGGATGGTGGCCGACTTGATGCCCGCCTCTTCGCCGCCGGTCTCCTCGATCCAGTCGACCTTGAAGCCGTGCTGCTCGGACCAGCGCGTGTACATCCGCAACAGCATGCTGGCCCAGTCCTGGCTCTCGGTGCCGCCGGCGCCGGCATGGACTTCGAGATAGGAATTGTTGGCGTCGGCCTCGCCGGACAATAGCGCTTCCAGCTCGCGGCGCGTCACCTCGGTTTTGAGCTTGCGCAAGCTCGTTTCCGCCTCGGCGATGACTTCCTGATCGTTCTCGGCCTCGCCGAGTTCGATCAAGGTGATCTGGTCGTCGAGTTCCTGGTCGATGCGAGCGAGCGCGGTAAGCTGCTCGTCGAGCGCGGTGCGCTCCTGCATCACCCGGCTCGCCCGCGGCGGATCGTTCCAGAGATTGGAGTCTTCGGCCTGCCGGTTCAGCTCGGCCAGCCGGGCGCGCGCTTTATCGACGTCAAAGATGCCTCCTCAGCAGCCCGGCGGACTGCTTGATCTCCTCGACGATGGTCTCGATTTCAGCGCGCATGGTCGTGCTCCTGGGCGGTTATGTAATCGGTTGCGGCGCCGCGTGCAACGCGCCGCCCCCGGCTTGCCGTTGCCCGAGGACGCGTCCTTCACTCACCGACCGGGCTGGCGTTGCGACGGCAGCGCGTGCGCGATCACGTCGGCGAAGATTTCGCCGTAAACGCGATTGCCGGCGACGTTGAGGTGGCCGAATCCCGAATTGGCGCCGAAGCCGTAAAACTCGGTTGCATAGTCGGCACCCACCGCCGCCGCGAGGCGCCCATCGAGATCGAGGTATTGTAGGCCGGCGCCCTCGATTTGAGCGCGGATCGCACCGATGATCGCAGAACGCTTGTCGGCAAGGGACGGGCACCCTGCCCCGATGGCTTGCGTTGCCACGATGATGGGAAGTTTTTTATCGCGTTGGATGGCGGCGAGATCGCGAACGAAGGCGTCGAGCACGCCGCGCATGTCGGCGGGCTCACCCTTGATGAACAGCGCGGTATAAGGGTCGAGGTTGGCGGCGCTGCACCTTGTCGAACCGCCCTCCGCCACCGCCGGCGGCGAAAGCTCGGCAAAGATGCCGACGTTCTTGCGCGCATTGATGATACGGACCACCTCGCTATGGTCGAGCAGCCAGTAGAAGACGCGTCCCGCCTGAGAGGTGCGAAATCGATAGCCGGAAGAATTGCGAAAACCATAAGAAAGATGGAACACACCGCTGGCGTCGGGGCGATAGCCGGTAAATTCCCGATCGTCGATGGTAGCGGACGTCGTGAAGTCCTCGACATCGAGGACGACGATGGCGAGATCGGGGGACAGCGCCAAGCCCTGCGACTGTAAACGCGCCACATCGACGGCGGGCCTGGCGCCGGACAGTCCGAGATTGACCACTTCGGCGCCCGGACGCTCGTGCGACAATATGGTCTCGGCCACCGCCGGACCGGTCTGCGACTCGCTGACTTGCACCGCCTCGATGATGGAATTGCCGACGATGACTGTCCGCGGCCCGGCGCCATGGGCGAGCGGCCGGTCGCGATCGCGCAAGCCGAGATCGGAGGTGCGAATGAAGTTGCGGTGCTCGGTCAGCCACATGCCGCTGACATCGGCGCGATGACGGTATCCGGTGTCAAAATCCGGCCCGTAGAGGGCGACCTGCGGCAGCGGCAGCACCCAGCGCAACGGCGTGGCGTCGATGATGCGAAAGAACGCTTCCGTTCCGAGCACCGCCAACACCACTCCGGCCAGGATTGCCGCAACGATGCGGCTCAATTTTCGCAGCATGATCAGAACCGGTAGTAGATGAATGGATTGTCCTGCACCTTCGGCAGCAGCAGCAGCCACAGTGCGAGGCCTATGATGAGCGCGCGCAGCAAGAGACCGTCGAAGCGCCGCATCAGCAGCACCGTTTGCCGCGTGTGAAGGTAACCTTCCGACCAGTGCAGCGCGAGCAGTCCGGCGCAACCGAGCGCGATCAGGAGGCCGCCGGCTCCATCGTTTGGCAGCGGCGCATTGCCCGCGCTACTGCCGCCGAACATCGTGGCGATATAACGGAGCGCCGCGCCGACGTCGCTCGAGCGAAAGAACACCAGCAGGACAAGCCAAATACCGAAGGTCAGAACCCACTGCGCCGCGCCGAGGCGGATCAGGAAGCGGTTGGCCAAATGCCACAGCAGCATGGCCAGCGCCCAGCCCACGCCCCAGACGATGAACGTCCAGTTTGCACCGTGCCAGAGCCCGGCCAATGCCATGGCGATGATGAGCGAAACGGCCAGCCACGCGCGCGTCGCTTTGAGAAGCGCTAGCGGCGTAAAGAGGTAATCGCGGATCCAAAAGCTGAGCGTGATGTGCCAGCGGCGCCAAAAGTCCTGCGGGGTGAGCGCCGTGAACGGCTGGCGGAAGTTCACGGCAAGCCGCAGCCCGAATAGATAGCCTAAGCCCAGCGCGATGTCGGAGTAGCCGGAAAAATCGAAATACACTTGCGAGCTGAACAGGAAGATGCCGAGCCACGCGGCAGCGGCGCTGGCCGGCCCGTTGTGAAAGATCGTTTCGACAAAGGGCGCGAGCGCGTCGGCGAAGACGACCTTCTTGATCAATCCGACGAGGCAAAGACCAAGCGCAATCCCGAGCAACCGGCGGCGCGGCAGCGTGCCGTCGAACAGACGATGGATCTGCGGGCCGAACTGCCGCCAGCGCATGATCGGCCCCGCCACGAGCTGGCCGAAGAACAACTTGAACAGCGCAAAGCGCGGCAGCGAATAGAACGGCTTGGCGCGCCCGCGCGATAGATCGATTTGAAAAGCCGTAAGCTGGAAGATGTAGAAGGAAATTCCGAGCGGGATGATGATGTGCTGGCTGAACACATCGAAGCCGGCCGCGGTCGCGAGAAACACGCGATATTTGAAATAGGCAAGACAGCCGATATTGAAAACCAGCGCCGGATAGAGCCAACGCCGATCGCGCATGAGCGGGAACTGGAAACCGAAATTGGCAAGGATGACGGTGGCGGCGACCAAGCTGTCGCGCAGGCCGGCGACCGCATAGAACACGATGCTGGCAACCAGAAGGACCGGGCCGCGCCACGGCAATACTTCGAAGGCCGCCCATGTCACCGCCAGGAACAGAGCGAAATAGAGTGTGTCGTAACTCATATTGGCGGGGTTTGGGTTCGCGCGCGGGAATTCGGCGGCGGCAATATCCCTGACTTTGGCCGCGATTTCCAGGCACCGATCGGATCGGCTTGGAATTCGCTGCCGGCAAAGGTCGCGTCGCCGCGCAAAAGTCGGAGCGCAATCCGGTTACGAGCCGGCATCGGCAGCCGCTTGGCGCGGGGTGACCTCGCGGGCGGGGCGGACCTTTTGGGTGAAAATTCTCGCCATCAAATTGCCGTCGCTCTTGCGGCTGATCGAGCTCTCTATCTCGAGGGAGTCGTCGTCACCGGCCTTACGGTGCAGGCGATAGATCAGCGTGTCGTCGGCATCACTGTTGCCGAAATAGAAAATATCACGGTAGCGCGTGCTGAAGCCCGTCGCATACGTGCGCCCAGCATGTCGCGCCGCGCAGATGTCGTCGATCATCGGGTAAGCGGCGAAATAAAGTAGCCCGACGCCATTGATGTCGTGGCTTGGCATGATCTCATATTCGCATTCGAAAATCGGCGGTGCGAGCGTTTCCGCGCGGCGCCCTTGGTAGTCACGACCAAATTCCGGCACTTCGGGAAGCGCCGGAATGATGCAGTCGGGCGGCAGCTCGGGCAGCCCTTTGAACAGCGAAGTGTTCGATCCGGTCGCTCCGAATTTCGAAAAGCTCGACATCAGGCGCGCCTGGATCGAGCCAGTGGCGCCGTTCGCCATAATCTCGCTGAAGTACAGTCCCGCGCCGTAACGGGACATACCGGCGTCGATGTCAATGCGCTCATTCTCCTCATAGCGGCCAAACGCACAGGACGATCGCAATTGGATGCGAGTGAAGGTCGCATAAATACGCTCGCCGGCGCTGTCGCTCAGCAGGCGCGTCGGCTGTCCGAGCGCCTTGGCCAGTACGGTCCAGTGGATATCGCCGAGCTCCTTGAACAGCCACGACTCTGACAGCCCGCCGACCGCCATCTGCGGCATGTTCAAAAGATAAGTCCGCCGCTCGCTGGGAGTCGTCGGCGCATCTGTTGATCGAAGCTGCGGCGAAACCTGGCCGAGTGCCCGGGCTAGATCGGCGGGCGTGTCGATGTCGTCCCATTGATCCTGGTCGAGGCCTTTGCCCGCGAGCGCCTCCGCCTGCGTGCGAATCGTCAACATGCTGATACTATCGATGCCTAAACGCGCGAACGGCGTGTTCATATCGCTGGAGGTAAAGGCTGGGAATTCACTTCTGATCATCGCTGCAACCTGCGCCGCGCGATCGTGCGAAGGGAGCGAGGCGTTGGCAGCAGGGCTCGGCGACTGGCCGAGACTGCGGTCACGTACGAATTCACGCTGAAAGAACAACGCGACAAGCGACCCAAGAATTCCCGCAGTGAAGAGTCCGGGTCCCAATTCCTTGGTGATGTCGCGAACTGGTTCCCAGGGGCCGTCCCAGATCGTCGCCGCGATGCCGATAACAATCAATCCAAGACAGATCAGCCAATATGGAATTTGAGGTGCAGTCAGATCCTTACCGTCCGTCATGGCTTCCTTCCGCCGTCCTGATCGTCTCCATTAGAGCATGATCCTGAAATGTGGAAGGCGATGCCGGCAACCGGAAGCACTGGGCCGCGGCACGTCCATCAGGACGCCGACGACTGCGCCGCGTCGGCAAATGCGGCAGGTGCGGGTCGCTTGCTCCCGCGCCGCCGGAGCCATTGGCGCGCCGGCGCTTCATAATAGGTGTAGAGCAACAGCGAAATCGCGACAACGATCGCCATCAGGACGATGAGCTTCAGTACATTGTAGGCGGTCCCGTGCACGACGCTTCCGGTCAGCTTAACGGCGCTGATCAGCACGATCGAGTGCACCAGGTATATCGAGTAGCTCGCTTCGCCGAGTGCAATGGCGGGACGCGACGTCAAAAGCCGCGACGCCGCGCTTCGATAGCGGGCGGCGCAGAAGACGAGGAGCGCCACCGACGGCGCCAAAGCGAAGTTCATGTTCATTTTGCGGAAGATCGTCATCGGAACGTCGGGACTGTACTCCAGATAAGTGACCAGGAGGACGCTCAATGCCGCCGCCCAAAATAGCGCGCCGCCGAGCGTATTTTCCCAACGCGTCACGTCGCGTCTTTGCAGCGCGATGTAGAGCTGAGCGGTAATAGCGCCGAGCACGAATTCGCCGATGCGCAGATAGGGCGATACGTACAATAGCCATCGCACGAACGAATCCTCGTGGTTTTGCATTTCGGCAACGGGACCGAAATGGCCGACGGCCCAGGCGTCAATCTGTGGCGCGCGATCGTAAAGGCCCGTCGAAAACGCGGTCCACAACACGCACCATATGCCGATGACCAGCAGAATAATCGCTGGCGCGCGGGCGCGCAGAATGAACCAAGCGATAAGCGGATAGGCGAAGTAGAAAAACCATTCGGTAGAGATCGACCAGGTCGGCGGCGAGCCGCCGCGGATAGCATCGACCAGCGCGCCGCCGCCGATCAGCTTGTAAATCCAGCTTTGTATCGACAACAGGAAATACGGCAGCGCCTGAAAAATCGCGTTGATGTCCTCAGGCCGTCCGGTCCAGTACGCGACGTGCCGCTGGCTCACCAGCACGTAGACCAGCATCATCAGCAAAAAGAGCGGATAAAGGCGGGCGAAGCGCGCCCACAAGAAGGCGGCGATGCCGCGCAGCCGCCCGTCGGTCACCAAGCCGGCGTAGTTGTAATGGATCACAAAGCCGCTGAGCACGAAGAACAGCGTCATGCCAAATCCGGAAGCTTGCATGAGCCAAAGAACGACCCCTGTGGGCGGCTCGTTGTTGGTCAGCGTCGCAGACAAGCCGTGCGCCAGGAGTACCGAGAAGGCGGCCAGGAAGCGCAAGCCGGTCAGCGCCGGCACATCTGGGCGTCGTCCCGCGGATTCGGCTGCAGTCATCGCCTGCATTCCTTGAGCCACTGCCGCAAATCCGGATTCCAGGTGGGCTTCGTCAGCCGCGGACCCCAAGCGCCGACGGCGCCGGCGACATTCACGTCATTCCCGATCGGAACGCAACCCCCTCCCAACTCGCGCGGACTACGATCTAATCAACGCACGCGCGATCCGTCGGCAAGCCGCAAGGAAGGCCGCACTCAATATGGCTTAATACAAACCGCCGGTGCCGGTGCTGCGCACGGCGCGATCGGCGTCGGGCGACACCGCCGGCAGTGGGCCGCCATTGGCGGTCTCGGCGCCGACGACCGAGTAATTGTCGGGCGGCGCGGTGCCCGGCTTGAACGCTTCCAGGATAACCCTGTCATCGCCCGGCCCGGCGCGCATGCCGGTCTTCGGATTGACGCGAATGAGCTTGATGCCGGGCGGCACGCGGAACGGAATCGGCGGCTTGTCGACCAGCGCAAGCTTGAGGAAATCCCTGACGATCGGCGCGGCGAGATGGCCGCCGGTGGCGAGGCGGGCGATATGGCGCGGCTTGTCGAAGCCCATATAGACGCCGCAGACGATGTCCGGCGAGAAGCCGATGAACCAGACGTCCTTCTCGTCGTTGGTGGTGCCGGTCTTGCCGGCAATCGGCTTGCCGACGTCCCGCACCACGGTCGCGGTGCCGCGCTGCACGACGCCTTCCATCATCGAGGTGATCTGATAGGCGGTCATCGGATCGATCACCTGCTCGCGGCGGTCGAGCAAGGTCGGCTCGGACTGATTGTCCCACTTGGCGGCATCGCAGCCGACGCATTCGCGCTCGTCGTGCTTGTAGATGGTGTGGCCGTAGCGGTCCTGAATGCGGTCGACCAGCGTCGGCTTCACGCGGCGGCCGCCGTTGTCGAACATCGAATAGGCGGTGACCATGCGCAGCACGGTGGTCTCGCCGGCGCCGAGCGCGTAGGACAGATACGGCGGCAACTCGTCATAGACGCCGAACCGCTTGGCATATTCGGCGATCAGCGGCATGCCGATGTCCTGGGCGAGCCGCACCGTCATCACGTTGCGGGACTGCTCGAGACCGAAGCGCAAGGTCGAAGGACCAAAGAACTTGCCGCCGTAATTTTCCGGCCGCCAGATGCCGCCGCCCTGCCCCATGTCGATTTCGATGGGCGCATCCATGACGATGCTCGACGGCGTGTAGCCGTTGTCCAGCGCCGCCGCATAGACCAGCGGCTTGAACGACGAGCCAGGCTGCCGCAGCGCCTGCGTCGCGCGGTTGAACTGGCTCTGGTCGAAGGAGAAACCGCCGACCATGGCGAGCACGCGGCCGGTGCGCGGATCCATCACCACCATGGCGCCGGAGATTTCGGGGATTTGGCGCAGCCGGTACTTGCCTTGGTCTTGCAACGGCTCGACGTAGACGACGTCGCCGGCGGCGAGCACCTGGCTGACGCTCTGGATCGGCTTACCGGTCGGGCCGTTCGGCGATCCCGGTTTCGCCCATTTCACGCCGTCGAGCGAAATGATGCCGGTATCGCGGGCCTTGAGCACATTGCCGCCGGGATCGCGCGCCGGCTGCAAGCCGATGCGCGCGGAATCGTTGGTGACGTCGAGCACCACCGCCATCCGCCACGGCGCGACGTCGGACAGCGATTTCACCTCGGCAAGCTTGGTGCCCCAGTCACCCGAAATGTCGATCTTGGTGACGGGGCCGCGATAACCGCCCTGGCTCTCGTCGAAATTGACCAGCCCGTTGATCATGGACTGGCGCGCCATCACCTGGATTTTCGGATCGAGCGTGGTGCGGACCGATAGGCCGCCTTCGTAGAGTTTCTTCTCGCCGTAATTGTCGTAGATGTAGCGCCGCACCTCTTCGGTGAAATATTCGGCGGCGAAAACGTGGGCGCCGGTCGGCCGCACCGTGATGTTGAGCGGCTCCTTCTTCGTCTTCTCGGCAACATCGGCCGGGATGTAGCCGTCTTCCGCCATGCGATCGATGACGTAATTGCGCCGCGCGATCGCCTCGTCGCGTTTGCGGAACGGATTGTAGTTATTCGGCCCCTTGGGCAAAGCGGCGAGATAGGCGGCTTCCGCGATCGAAAGCTCGTGCACCGACTTGTCGAAATAGAGCAGCGACGCCGCCGCGACACCGTAGGCGCCAAAGCCGAGATAGATTTCGTTGAGATAGAGCTCGAGGATTTTTTCCTTCGAGTAGGTTCGCTCGATGCGCAGCGCCAGCAGCGCTTCCTTGATCTTGCGCTCGAACGACACCTCGTTGGTCAACAGGAAGTTCTTGGCGACCTGTTGCGTGATGGTCGAAGCGCCCTGCGGCCGGCGGCTGGAGCCGTAATTCTGAACGTAGAGCAATCCGGCGCGGCCGATGCCGTAAATGTCGATGCCGGGATGCTGGTAGAAGTTCTTGTCTTCGGCGGCGATGAAGGCATTGGTGACGAGTTTTGGGATCGCCTGGATCGGCAGGTAGAGGCGGCGCTGATTGGCGTATTCGGCCAACAGCGAGCCGTCGCCGGCATGCACCCGCGTCATCACCGGCGGCTCGTAATCCTGAAGCTGCGAATAGTCCGGCAAATCCTTGGAGTAATGCCAGAGCAGCCCAGCGGTTGCGGCAACGCCGACGATGAACACGATCGTCCCGACCGCGAACAGGAAGCCGAGGAAGCGCAACAAGATTTTCATTGTCCACGTTCCGCAGGTCTACGTGCAGCGGGTCTAAGTTCCACCGCGTCTCGGCGGGCGCAGGCGCCGCGCCGATTCAATCGCCGCCGGGAGAAGGCCCAGTTTGGCAGTATTGCCATGAAATCGCTAGAGACCCCTGTCCTCATCGGCTGTGGTCGCTCCGCTTCTTGTTCAAACTGAGGCCATTCGGCTGCGGCCGTATTGCCATACCGGCCTCCATTAATTGGCCCCGGCGCGGGTGCCGGCGACGTGGGTGGAGAAATAGGTATCGATGGCCTGGGCCAGCGAAGCGGCCGTGCGGTCGCGCCACGTGTCGGAGAGCAGCGATTGCAGGTCGTCCTTGTTCGACACATAGCCCAGTTCCACCAGGACCGACGGCACGTCGGGAGCGCGCAGGACCTTAAAGCCCGCCGATTTCAGCGGGTTTTTGTGCAGCCGCGTCGCGCTCTTCAACTCGTTCACCAGCCGGTGGGCGAACTGCACCGAAAACGTCTTGGTCTCGCGCTGGGCCAGGTCGAGCAGGATACCGGCGACGTCATCGGGCTCGTCCTTGAGATCGACGCCGGCAATGACGTCGGCGCGGTTTTCCTGCTCGGCGAGCCGCGCGGCTTCCGAATCGGTGGCGGTCTCCGACAGCGTATAGACGGTGGCGCCCTGAGCATCGCCCTCCTTCTTCGGCAAGGCATCGGCATGGATCGAGACGAACAGGGCGGCGCCGGCATTGCGCGCCATATGCACGCGCTCGCCGAGCGGAATGAAAGTGTCGTCGGTGCGCGTCATCAGTACGCGGTATTTGCCGGCTTTCTCGATTCGCTCGCGCAGGCGCCCGGCGAAATCGAGCACGATATTCTTCTCCATTATTTCCCCGCCCGGCCCCTTGGTGCCGGTGTCGATGCCACCATGGCCGGGGTCGAGCACCACCAGTGGCCGTTTGTCGGCGCTGTCGGCCGGCGGCGCGCCGCGCGCCGGCGCTTCGGTGCCGGCCGTTTTGCCGTCGAGCGCGACTTTGCGCAAAAAACTCTCGCGATCGGTTGGCGCCAGATCGAGCACGAGGCGGGCCGGCGCATCGGCCGTGGCGTCGACCACAAAGGCCTTGTCGATGCGCGCGGGCTTGGCCAGATCGAGCACCATGCGCGAGCCGCCGGGCATCATCAGGCCGAAGCGAAACGCCTTGATCAGGCCGCGGCCGCTCTCGCCGGCCTTGGGCGGCAATTGAAACGTCACCTGCGGGATATCGAGGACGACGCGGTAGGGGTCGGAGAGCGTAAAGGCGCGCAGATCGATCTTGCGGCTCAAATCCATGATGAAGCGGGTCGCCGCCTCGTCGCCGCCGAGCCGGACCTCGGTCGCGACGGGAAACGAGTCGGCGGCCGGCGGCGGCGTTGCCGGCGGTCCGGCGGCTCCCGCAATGCCTGCGAAGAGTATGCCGAGGAGAGCCCAGCTCGCCGCCCGGACAGCCATCGGTTCGACCCCTTTGCGCCCGTGTTACTTCATTAGGGACGCGTGGTTAATGGAATTTTAAATGCGGCAAAAGTGGCGCCGGGACGGCTGGAACTTGCTGAAATCGAGCCAAAGCTCACAGGTGACTTGCCAATTCCCTATGCGGGGCCTTATGAAGAACGTGCTGACGGTGACAGGTTCCGGTTGTGTCGCGTTAGGGCATCCGGCACGTCCGCCAAAATGGCTCCCCGAAACCGGGAACCAAGGCGGACGCCGCTTTCGAACTCTGTTTCGAGCTCTTGCGGCGCCAAATGGCGCCAAAGACGGTGGAACGAGCAAGCGACGCCGATACCCTCGAGAAAGAGGACAGCCGGAGCCTCGCGCGTGACGCGCGTGCCAGTGGCGAACAACGCTACCGGAACAGTGTCGCGGCGATGCCGTGAGCAAGCGAAAGAAATCGCGGCAGCGCCGGGCGCTGCTGCCCGCCACGGTTTGGAGTTCATGTTCGAGGCGCAAGTCTTCCAGGGAAAAGCCTTCCCAGCGGAAGCCAAGGTTCGATCCGGTTGGCACGGCGACGGTCTCGCCGGCTGTTCGGTCGACACCGACCGCCGCGCTCGTAGTCCCCGATCCGTCCCATTCACCGATAATCGGGCAGGCCCCCGTTTCCCGTCGCCGATGCGGCGCGGAGCAAGCGGCACGCCGCCCGTCGTGAGATTACAAAATGGCCAACAAAATGCTCATCGACGCGACCCATCCCGAGGAGACCCGGGTGGTCGTTCTGCGCGGCAATCGCGTCGAGGAATTCGACTTCGAGTCCGCACACCGTAAGCAGCTCCGCGGCAACATCTACCTGGCGAAGGTGACGCGCGTCGAGCCGTCGCTGCAGGCCGCTTTCGTCGATTACGGCGGCAATCGCCACGGCTTCCTGGCGTTTAGCGAAATCCACCCGGACTACTATCAAATCCCGGTCGCCGACCGGCAGGCATTGATCGACGAGGAGGAGCGCGCCCAGCGCGCCGCCGATGACGAGGTCGACCGGCGCTCGCGCCGGGGCCGCGGCCGCGACCGGCATGCGGCCTCGCACCGCGAAGACGAGGTTTTGCGCGGTGAGCTCGCCGACGCGTCAGGCGGCGATGCGGCCGCCGGCGACCATGCGGACGAATCCGCCGAGGCGACCGAATCGCATGACGTTGCCGAGGTCGGCACGGCAGCCGCTAACCTCCTGCCGCCGGTCTTGCCCGAATCCAGCCCCGACGCGACCGAACCGGAGCAGCACGAGCCCGCCGCGGACGAGTCGACATCTGGCGATATGCCCACTGCCGATACGGGTGAGGCCGAAATATCGGAAGTTACGCACACCGCACCGGACGCAGACGAACAGAACAACGGCGCCCATGCCGGCGCCGAAGGCGACAATGGCGGCGAGAACGGGCACGAGAACGGCCACGAAAACGGCGGCGACGAGGAAGCCGACATCGTCGAATCGGTCGGTGGCGCCGATGCGATGGAAGAAGTGCCCGACCGCGCGCCGCGTTACCGCCGCCAGTACAAGATCCAAGAGGTGATCAAGCGCCGCCAAGTCATGCTGGTGCAGGTGGTCAAGGAGGAACGCGGCACCAAGGGCGCGGCGCTCACGACCTACCTGTCGCTCGCCGGCCGCTATTCGGTGCTGATGCCCAATACCGCCCGCGGCGGCGGCATCAGCCGCAAGATCACCAACTCGGAAGATCGCGCCCGCCTCAAGGAGGCCGCGGCCGACCTCGAAGTCCCCGAGGGCATGGGCGTGATCCTGCGCACCGCGGGAGCAAGCCGCACCAAGATCGAGATCAAGCGCGACTTCGAATATCTCCTACGGCTGTGGGAGACCGTGCGCGACCTGACGCTCAAATCCACGGCGCCGAAACTGGTTTACGAGGAAGGCTCGCTGGTCAAGCGCTCGATCCGCGATCTCTACGGCAAGGACATCGACGAAGTCGTCGTTGCCGGCTCCGAGGCCTACCACGAGGCCAAGGATTTTATGCGCATGCTCATGCCGACCCATGCCAAGAGCGTGAAGCCTTATACCGACACCCAGCCGCTGTTGTCGCGCTACGGCGTCGAGAGCCAGCTCGACGCCATGTTCTCGCCGGTCGTGCAGTTGCGCTCCGGCGGCTACATCGTGCTCAACCAGGCCGAGGCGCTGGTCGCCATCGACGTCAATTCCGGCCGCGCCACGCGCGAGCACCACATCGAGGACACCGCGCTCAAGACCAATCTGGAGGCGTCGGACGAAATCGCGCGGCAGCTGCGGCTGCGCGACCTAGCCGGCCTGATCGTCATCGATTACATCGACATGGACGAGAACCGCAACAACCGTGCGGTCGAGCGCCGGCTCAAAGAGTGCCTCAAGCACGACCGCGCCCGCATCCAGGTCGGCCGCATCTCGCATTTCGGCCTCCTCGAAATGTCGCGACAGCGCATCCGCACCAGCGTGCTGGAAAGCTCGACGGAGAAATGCCCGTATTGCGGCGGCTCTGGCCATGTCCGCTCGGTGTCGTCGCTGGCGCTGCAGGTGCTGCGCGCGATGGAAGAGCAATTGATGCGCGGCGCCACCCACAATCTCATCGCCCGCACCCGGCCCGATGTGGCGCTCTACGTGCTCAACCAGAAACGCGCGCATCTGCGCAGCCTGGAGGAACGGTTTGCCATCACGCTGACGGTCGTCGCCGATGCAACGGTGATGGCACCGCAGGCCTTCGTGATCGATCGTGGCGAACAGGTGCATACGGTCGAGGCGGCGCGCGCGCTGGCCGAGCAGAACCAACAACAAGCCATTGCCGCGCCGTTGGAAGACGAGGACGACCTCGAAGACGAGAGCATCGTCGAGGAGGAGGTGCAGGCGGAGGCGGCGGAGGACCAGGACGTCGAAGCGGCCGCGCCCAGCACCGTTCCCGAGAACGGTGAAGGCGAGCCGCGCCGGCGGCGGCGGCGGCGTGGACGCGGCGGACGCGGCGGAGGGCGCGACGGCGGCGAACACCGCGAACACATCCCGATCCACGAGGGCTCGTCCGAGC
>DATHHM010000311.1:0-4485 GCA_035317145.1 Xanthobacteraceae bacterium
TTTTCCAGCAATTGCTCGACCAGCAGCACCGCGGTGCCTTGGCTGCGCAACTGACCGATCACATTGAGCACGCGATCGACCAGCACCGGCGACAGACCGGCCGACGGTTCGTCGAGCATCAACAGCCGCGGGCGGCGCACCAGTCCCTGCGCCACGGTCAACATCTGCTGCTGTCCGCCGCTGAGCGCGCCGCCACGCTCAAAGCGTTTCTCGGCGATCTCTGGAAAGAATGACAGTGCCTCCTCGACCCGCGCTGCGCGCTCATGGCGCGGCAGGTCGTAGCCTGCCAGCAGCAGATTGTCGGTGACGGAAATCTGCGTGAACACGCGATGGCCTTCGATGACATGTACGAGCCCTGCGCGCGCCGCATCGCGTGGCGTGGCACGGGTCATGTCGCGGCCGCCAAAGCGCACTTGGCCGGCATTGACCGGCAGCAATCCCGACAGCGCGCGCAACAGCGTGGTCTTGCCGGCGCCGTTGGGGCCGAGCAGGGCGACGATCTCGCCAGGTGCCACGACAAGATCGATGCCATGCAGCACGCGGATCTTGCCGTAGCCGGCTTCGAGGGCGTTAACAGAGAGCAGCGGTTCAGGCGCCGAGGTAAGCACTGACCACCTCCTTGTGGACGCGAATTTCTTCGGGCGTTCCGGCCGCCAGTGTACGGCCGAGATTGAGCACCGTGACCTGATCGCAGATGTCGAAGATCAAATCGGCATGATGCTCGACCAGCAGCACGCCGGCGCCGCGCTTGCTGATCGCCTTGATCAGTTGAGCGAGGCGCTCGATCTCGTCGCTGGACAGGCCCGCGGCGGGCTCGTCGAGCAGCAGGAAATCAGGCTCCAGCATCAGCGCGCGCGCGATCTCGATAAAACGCAGCTCGCTGTGCTGCAGCCGATCGGCGCGGACGTCGGCCAGCATTTCAAGCCCGACCACGCCGAGCAGCGCACGGGCCTTGGCGGCTAACATGCGCTCGTCGCGGGCGTTGCGCGGTAGCGCGAGCAGGGCCTCGACGAAGGTCGCCTGGCCCTCGATAGTGCCGCCGATCATGACGTTCTGCAGCACCGAGGCTTCGCCGATCACGCGCGGGGTCTGGAAGGTGCGGGCAATGCCTTTGTACGCGCGCAGCGCCGGCATGCCCGGCGGCAACTCGTCGTCGCCCAAACTCATCGTTCCGGCTTTGGCGGCGTAGTAACCGGAGATCACATTCAGCGTCGTGGTCTTGCCGCTGCCGTTGGGGCCGATCAGGCCGTGAATCTGCCCCGGCGCCACGTCGAGGTCGAGGCCGTCGATCGCGCGCACATTGCCGAAACTCAAGCTGACGCCGCGGAGCTTAAGCGTTCGTCCGCCCGCGCTCTTGCGCAGGACATCGCCGAGCGCCGCCGGTCGCGGCACGATGGCGCGGTTGGCGGCAAGCGGGCGGCGGTTGCGAAAATCCAGCAGTGCGGCGATGCCGCCGGGCATCGCCAGCACGATCACCAGCAACAATACCGCGTAGAGAAAGGTCGACCATGCCGCCAGTGGTGCCGCGATCTCGGGAAGGATGGTGAGGATGATGGTGCCGAGCATCGGCCCCAGGATCGAGCCGCGGCCGCCGATCAGGATGGCGATGAAGAACAGGATCGAGAGGTCGAAGGTGAAGGCATCCGGGGTGATGTAGGTCTGCAGGCTCGCGAACAACCCACCGGCAATGGCGGCCAGCGCGCCGGCAAACAAAAAGATCGCGATCAGCATGCGCGGCTTGGAAATGCCGGTGGCCTCGGCCGCGACTTCGGCGTCGCGCACCGCGATCAGCGCGCGGCCGAACCGGCTGTGCGCCACGTTGGCGCTCATCCAGGTGGTGAACGCGGCAAAGCCGATGCAGAGATAATAATAGCCCCACGCGGTGTTGAAGGGTGCCGGGAATTCCGGGCCGACAATGCCGATGCCGCCGCCGGTGACGCTCTGCCACGCCAGCGCGATTTGCGTGACGATGGTTGCAAAGCCCAGCGTCGACATCGCGAAATAGAAGGTGCGCAATCTCAATGCGGGAAGCCCGACGATGACGCCGAACACGGCGCCGACGCAGCCCGCGATCGGCAGCGCGGCGAAGACCGGCACCGGCGGCAGCACATTGCCGGCGACGAGCACGCTGGTGGTGTAGGCGCCGAGCGTTAGCAGCGCCACATAGCCGATGGCGAGATGGCCGGCGAAGCCGACGATCAGATTGAGGCCGGACACCAGTACCCAGTAGATCGCCGCCCGGGTGCCGATCAGCGCCCAGTAATCGTTGCTGACGAAGGGGAGGATCATCGCGAGTGCGAGAATGCCGAGGAACGGCGCGATGTGCGGTAGTGCTGCGCGGAGCGCGCCGGTCTCGCTGCGTGGCGGCGTGGCGGAGATCGCGGTCATCACACCCTCCGCGCCGTGGCCGCGCCGAACAGGCCTTGCGGCGCGGCCAGCAGCACGACGATGAACAGCGTGAATACCGCGACCGAGGAGAAGATGCCGCCGACCAAGAAATTCGCGGCCTGCTGGAACAGGCCGAGCGCCAGGCCGCCGATGATGGCGCCGCGGTTGTTGCCGAGGCCGCCGAGCGCCACCGGCACGAAGCCGTAGAAATTCAAGAGTGCGCCGTTGGCGAAGAACGCCAGCAGCAATTCGCCGCCGGAAAAGCCGGCGATGCCGCCGACGACGCCTGCCAGCGCGTAGCTGGCGACGCGCAGGTTGCGCTCGGGCAGGCCCAGCGCTCGGGCGGCGAAATTATCCTCGGCGATCGCAAGAAAGGCGCGGCCGACCAGGGTGCGGCGATAGAGATATTCGAGGCTGAGAATGGTGAGCGCGCAGGCCAGCACCGGCAGCCAGAATTTCTCGTCCCAGACGCCGCTGCCAAGGCCGATCAATCGCGGAAACGGCTGCGGTTCGGTGCCCCATTTGATCGCCGCCACCTGCTGGATCATCAGCGCCAGCGCCAGCGTCGAGAGTACATAGAGATGCTGGTCGAGGCTTTTCAGCACCGGCCGCACCGCGACGAATTCGGTGATGACGCCGATGAGCGCGCAGCCGAGCAGCGTCAGCAGCAATCCGGCCCAGATCGGCATTCCGAGCTTCAGCATGAACATCGAGCCGAACACCCCGCCAAGCATCGCAAGCTGGCCCGCGGTAAAGCTCATCACCCGCGAGGTCGAGAACATGGTGTTATAGGTGACGCCGACGAGCGCATAGATCGCGCCCGCCGCGAGACCGGAGGCGAGTATCGAGGCGAGCATCGGCCGTGCTCTCCGCCGCCCTTATGAGTAGCCCGGCGCCAGCGCGAAGGTGCCGTTCTTGGCGGAATTCGCCGCCGACATCACCACGTCGTCGGTCGGATAGCCGTTGTGCTGGGTCGGCGTGAAGGTGTAGTCGCCGTAATAGCCGGGATATTTCGACAGCGAGTTCAGGTACGCAATGATGCCGGCACTGTCGGTGGATCCGGATACCTCGACGCCCTTGGCGAACAATTCGATGGCGTCGATGCCGCCCGCGATCCACCACAGCAGCGTGTCGTTAATCTCGACCTTGGCCTTGATCAGGCGATCGACCAGGTCCTGGGTCCGGGCGGGAAGCTTGCCGGCGGCATCATAGCTGACGCTCTTGTAGCCGATGCAATAGACCTTTTCCCAGTTTGCCGGCTTTTCGACCAGGCCGGCAATTTCACCCGACGCCAGCGACGGGTGACCGACGAAGGCAACATCCCAGTTCATCGCCGCGCGGGTATTGAACATGCGCGCATCCATGCCGGTGGAGACGCTCCAGACCGCAATCACTTCGGCGCCGGCGTTTCGCGCGCGAAGCAGGTCCGGCGTCATGTCGGGCTGGGTCGAATCGATGTTGGCCTGGTAGACCACGTCGGCGCCGTCCTTCTTGAACGCCGCAACCGATGCGCCGACCGCGGTGACGCCATAGCCGGTGGTGTCGCCGATCACGGCGACCTTCTTCGCTTTGAGGATATTCAGGCAATAACCACGCACCGCATCGTCCCACTGGCTGTTCGACGGCGCCATGCGGAACGCGTTTGGGAATTTGGTGGTGTCAATCAGGCTTTCGACTACGCACGGGTGGATGTTGGGCATCTTGGCGCGCGCCATGATCGGCGTGGTGGCCAACGCCTCGCCGGAATTGACCGGGCCCCACAGCGCGTGAACCTTGGCCTGGCTGATCAATTCCTGGGTCGCATTCACCGCCTTGGTCGGATCGCCCTGGGTGTCTCGCGTGATGACCTCGATCTTGCGGCCCTTGACGCCGCCGGCGGCGTTGATGGCGTCGACGGCGAAGATCACACCGCGGTTGAAGCCGACGGTTGGCGCCGAGCTCGGCCCAGTCATCGCGGCGAGCCAGCCGATCTTGATCGGCTCGGATTCGGCGAGTGCGGGTTTCGGAAACGAAAACGCAGCAGTGCTGAGTGCGCCTGCGCTGCCTAACAAGACATTACGACGTGAAATGGTCATGTGATGCTCCCTGTGGTTTCCT
>DATHHM010000312.1:0-41902 GCA_035317145.1 Xanthobacteraceae bacterium
CCATGCCGCCGGCCTGCCGCAACACGTCGCGGCGCACCAGCATGCAGCCGCCGGCCGCGCCCGCCGTCGCGCGACGCGGATCGTTGACCCAGGCGAACGGGTAGAGCAACTGAAAGAAGAAAATAAAGGCTGGGATGAACAGCCGCTCGGCAAAACTCTCGCAGCGCAGTTTTACCATCAGCGAGGTGAGAACGAGACCGCCCTCTTGCGCGCGGGCAACGACGCCAGTGAGCACGTCCGGCTCATAGACAATGTCGGCATCGGTGAAGAGCACGTAGTCTGGCTTAAGCGCCATGGTCTCTGCAAGCTCGACACCTTGCTGCTGCGCCCATAGTTTCCCGGTCCATCCCGCCGGCAGCGCGCGCCCGGGCACGATGGTGAGACGATCGGAAGCGCCGAGCGCGGCCGCGGCGTCGCGCGCGACAAGGGCTGTGCCGTCGCGGCTCTGGTCGTCGACCAGGATCACGTGGAGCAAGCCGGGATAATTCTGCCGGATGAGCGAGGCGATGGTTTCGCCGACGCATTCGGCCTCGTCCCGCGCCGGAATAACGGCGGCAATGGCGGGCCAAGAACCGTCCGCGGCTCCGCTCCACACCGGGCCGTCGTCATCGCGTTGCGCCGCCAGCCAGAATCCGCCCCGCGCCGCGAGCAGATACAGCCAGATCGCCAGCACCATTGACGCTATGAGGTCGTTGGCCACAGATAGCCCTTCCCGATCGGACCCCTCGTTATCCCGTAAATGTAGGACCAAATATAGGACCCGACAGGGTCGCGGAACCGCTGGTTAATGACGCAATGAACGACAAAAACAGCCCCTTTCTCTCGCGCCTCGATGCGGTGGCCGCCGATATCGAGGTTTTGCTCGACCGGCTTCTGGCGGCAACGCCCGAACCGGGCGAATTGAGCCGGCCGGCGCGGCTGATCGAGGCCATGCGCTATACGAGCCTCAATGGCGGCAAGCGCTTCCGGCCGTTCCTGGTGGTGGAAAGCGCCGCCCTGTTCGAGGTGCCGCGGCAGAACGCCTTGATGACGGGCGCGGCGCTGGAATGCGTGCATTGCTACTCCCTGGTGCATGACGACCTGCCGGCCATGGACAACGACGATTTACGGCGCGGCCAGCCGACGGCGCACAAGGCGTTCGACGAGGCGACCGCGATTTTGGCCGGCGACGGCTTGCTCACCTTCGCCTTCGATATTCTGTCGCGGCAGGAGACTCATGCCGACCCGCGCGTGCGCATCGAGCTGGTCATGGCGCTGGCGCGCGCGTCGGGTGTTGGCGGCATGGCCGGCGGCCAGATGCTCGATCTCGCCGCCGAGGGCCGCTTCGTGCAGAACCGTGCCGCGCTTGAGTTCAGCGAGAAAGACGTACGCACATTGCAGGCCATGAAGACCGGCGCGCTGCTGCGTTTCGCCTGCCAGGCCGGCGGCATTTTGGCCGCGGCGACGCCTGAGCAACGCGCGGCGCTGGAGCGTTACGGCTCGGCGGTCGGCCAGGCGTTCCAGATCGCCGACGATCTATTGGATATCGAAGGCGATCCGGCGCTGGTCGGCAAACAAACCGGCAAGGACGCCGCTGCCGGCAAAGCGACGCTGGTGAGCGTGCTCGGCGTGCCGGCGGCCAAGGCGCGATTAAAGGAGCTCGTCACCGAAGCCGAACAGGCGCTGGCACCGTTCGGGTCCTCGGCTGCCGTTCTCATCGAAGGAGCTAAATTCGTCGCCGACCGGCATGCGTGATCCAAAACCATGACAAATGCGTAACCGTGGATAGGTTTTGGGCGGCCATTGCGGCGCCCAGCAAGGCTTTCTAGGCTTATATGCGACATCACCCCAATTGATCTTGGCGAAGGACGGCCCTATCTGCTGACCGTCTTGGACCATCGTGTTTTGCGACCGGGACTGAACGGGACCCGAACCTTCCGTTGATTTCGGGACACCCAATACGACATGGCGCAATAAGACATGGCGAATATGGCACGATGGTACGCTTATACGGCTGCTGCGCTCCTGGCGGCTCCGTTGCTTTGGCCGGCGACGTTCGCGGCTGCGCAAGATCGCTACGCACCTGCCCATAAAGCACCTGCCCATAAGCGCGCACCTGCCCAACCGCCGGAGGCTCAGCCGCAACCCCAGGCCAAGCAACTACCGCCGCGCATCCCGTTCACGGCCGCCGACGAGGTTGCCGCCGCAATTCCCGGCATGCCGGACGCGCGCTTCTGGGCGGATTCGGTGGCGGACTTCACCGCCGCCTTGCCGCCGCAGCCCGGACCGTGGCTGGCGCTGTCGAGCGGCGGCGCCGACGGCGCATTCGGCGCCGGCCTGCTCAACGGCTTGAGCGAATCCGGACATCGGCCTGATTACGCGGTGGTCACGGGCGTGAGCACCGGCGCGCTGATGGCGCCGTTCGTCTTTGCCGGGCCGCGCTATGACGACGCACTGCGCGCCGCCTATACCAAAATCTCGGCGGCCGACGTTTTCGAGGTCGGCGGCACCGGCGAGAGTTTCGTCGATTCCTGGCCGCTCAAGGATCTGATCGCCAAACAAATCACGCCGGCGCTGCTCGCCGATATCGCCGCCGCCCACAACAGCGGCCGGCGCTTGTTCATCGTCACCACCGATCTCGACGCCGAGCGCTCCATGGTGTGGAACATGGGCGCCATCGCCGCCCATGCTGCCGACAAGAATGGCGGCGACGCCGCGCTCACTCTGTTCCGCAATGTGTTGCTGGCTTCGAGCGCCATTCCGGGCGGCTTTCCGCCGGTGCTGATCGACGTCGAAGCCAACGGCAAGCCGTTCCAGGAAATGCACGTCGACGGCGGCGTCGGCGGCCAGTTCTTTGTCGCGCCGGCCGCGGTGATGGCGGCGACCTCCGATTATCGCCTGCCGGCGACGCAGCTTTACGTCGTGATCAATACCGGGCTGCAGCCGGGCTTCCAGATCGTCCCGCGCTCGACGCCGTCGATCCTCACCGGCACGGTCGGCGCCGCGGTGAAGGTCGACACCCGGCTGATGATCGATCGCGCTTATCTCGCGGCGAAGCGCAGCGGCGTCGATTTCAACATCGCCAGCATTCCGGCGAGTTTTAACGCGCCGAGCCGCGGCCCGTTCGATCCCGATTACATGGGCGCGCTGTTCCAGCTCGGCGAGACCCAGGGCAAGAGCGCAACGCCGTTTGCCAATGAACCGCCGGCCTATCCAGGCCGACCTACAGTACCACCGACCGACCCTGCGAAAACTGGAGCGAACCGATGACCAAGGCTGGGGGCTTTTTCACCGCGATGGCGGCTGCGGCCGCGCTTGTTGCAGCTATCCCGTCCGCCGCGCCAGCGGCCAGTAGCAATGACGGCAATTGGAGTGTGACGATCATCACCCAAGCCGGCAATTGCCCGAGCACGCTGCGCTACGGCGTGCGCGTGGTCGGCGGCCGCGTGTTCGCCGACGATCAAAGCTACCAGGTCGCCGGCACCGTGGCGGCGAACGGCGCCACCCGCGTGACGGTCTCCGAAAAAGGCCAATCCGCCAGCGGCACCGGCCGCTTGTCCGGCAACAGGGGGGCGGGACGCTGGCGCACCAGCACCGGCGAATGCTCCGGCCAGTGGACCGCGGAGCGCCGCACCTACTAAAAGCCGCGACACTCTGACGGCGCACCCCTATCGGTTAAGGCGGCGAGGCGCGGCTTTCTGCGCATGGCAAGCCGCGGCCTTGGCTTGCTAGAGTACCGGCAAGCCGCGCCGGCACTCGGCTGTCGGCAATCGATATCAGGGCGGGTGACGTCATGGCGCGGGCAAATATGATTTCGGCAAGGTCAATTGCCGCGGCAGCGGTGATCCTGGTCTCGACCGCGACGACGGCCACGCGTGCCGACGAAACCACCGTCCGTCTCGGCGTCGTGCGCTCGATCACCTCGGGCGTGACCGCCTGGGCGAGCGCGCGCGGTTACTTCAAAGACGTCGGCATCAAGCTCGACTCATCCGATCTCGACACTTCGGCAAACTCGATCGCGCTGCTGTCGCAAAACCAGCTCGACGTCATCGAGGGCGGCATTGCCGCCGGCTATTTCAACGGCCTGGAGAAGGAACTGCCGATCACCATGGTGATGGACCGCGTCTCCACGCCCATCGGCCACAATCTGATGCTGCGGCCCGACCTGAAGGACCAGATCACCGATCCGAAACAGCTCAAGGGCAAGGTGATCGCGACCAACGGCACCGGCTCGGTGTCGACCTACGAGATCGGCAAGTTGTTGGCGCTCGGCGGACTCTCCATCAACGACGTCGATCTCAAGGTGCTGCCGTTCACCCAATACGCGCTCGCCTTCGCCAACAAGGCGATCGACGCCGCCGAAGTGATCCCGCCGTGGTCGTCCCAGTTCGTGCGCGACAACATCGCGGCGCCGTTCCTCGACGTCGACGCGCTGGTGAAGCCGACGCCGATGACCATCGCCGTGGTCATGATCAACACCGATTGGGCGAAAAAGAATCCCGACCTGGTGCGCAACTATTTCGTCGCCTACCTGCGCGGCGTGCGCGACTATTGCCAAGCCTATCACGGCGGCTCGATCCGCGCCGACTTCATCGATCTCGTCGCCAAGTCCGGCATCGAACGCCGCCCCGAAATCCTCAACGATCAAAAAGCCTGGCCGGCGCGCAGCCCGAACGGCAAGATCAACACCGCCAGCATGATGGACATGCAGGCCTGGTACACCGCGAACAAAATGTCGAACGCGAACTTTTCGGCCGACCGCGTGGTCGATTCGTCCTATGCGGATTATGCGGTGAAGAAGCTTGGGCCGTTCGAACTGGAGAACAAGGCGAGCACGCTGCCGGGGTGTAGGTAGCAGCTTTGCGACAACGATGATTGGGGGAGCAAATGACTATAATGAGGAACGCGTTTCCTGCGGCACTTGCGGTGATGTCGATCAGCCGAGCGGTGATTGCGGCCATCGGGGCGATGGTGGCGGCGTCGATTTCGCCGATGACCGCGGCGGCGCAAACGCCGGCTGGGGCTGCGGAGCTGTACGTGTTTCGGCCGGTCGGCTTGGTTGGCGCGGGAGGCACATATAATATCGTCGTCGATGGACGCCCATTTGGGAAGCTCGGAAACGGACAGTACTTTCGGGATTCCGTGCCCGTCGGGCCGCATGTCATTACAGTCGCGGATTTCACTTCGAGTGCCAGTCGTTTTAACGCCGAGCCGGGCAGAACCTATGCTTTCGTGGTGTCGTTCCAGCCGCTCAAGATGCTCTCGCCTTACAGCGTCGAGGCAATCTCGGGTGACGACGTCAAAAAGTACGCGCAGCAATTGACGCTCAATGCGCAACACGAAAGCGTCCTCCCCGCGAACTTGACGGCGAGGATACCCGATGACGCGAAGAATTGTGCGCAATTACGCGTAGCCATTGCCGATACCAAGCGCGCCGAGCAGGATGTTCAGGCCAACCGAGCCTCGGGCGCGATCATCGCGCTGAACCTGTTGGTGTCTCCCGGGGCGGCCGCTGTGGAAATGACCGCTGAAGATGCCTTCAAAGCCATCAAGGAGCGGGAGGACAAGCTGGACGCCATATCCCGCAAGAAGAATTGCGGCGGATAGGGCGTCGCACCGCAACTGGTTCCACACGCGGATGAATGAAGATTTCGCTATGCAAATATTTGAAGCGCCGCGTAGGCTTGAGTCGATCACCACCAAGCGAGCGGAGGCAAAGATGCCATCGCGTCCCGTCAAGCTCTTGATATGCACGCTCAGCCTCGCCGCCATGGCGGCATCGAGCGCGGCAGCGGCACAAAAAGTGAGGAAGCCGGCCGCGCCGCAGGCCACGGCCGGCAGTCCAGTGCCGTGCCGCGGCGCCAACTTGTTTCACTGCGGCCCGGTCTACAATGGGAATGATTATCTCGGCAGCGATCCCGATCCGTTCATCCGCCTGATGATCCAGCGCGACCTCGGGGCGAGATACGGCGGCGGCCCGTAGGCCTAGCCGGTCTTCCTCGCCGCAACGTTGGCATTCCACCACGGGCAGACGTCGGCGGCGCGCAAATAATTGCCGTCCATCACATTGACCGGCTCGCGGCCGCCGGATTCGGCGACGCTGACGCGCAGATTGCGCGCTTCTTCGCGGCCTTCCGGCGGCAGCCACATGCGGTCGTGGCCCCATAGGCTCGGGCCTTCGGTGCGCTCGTGCGGCGTCCAGTTGCCGGTATCGATGGTGCGGCCGCCCCAGCCGTATTCGACCAGAAATTTCGACGGCGACCACGAATAAAACGAGGTGACGTGGTCGTTGACGTGACGGCCGAGCGTGGTACCGATCAATTCCGGCTTGCGCAGCAACAGATCGTAGGCCTGGCCGACGTCGTCGAGATAGCAGACCTCGAACATCAAATGATGGATGCCGTTCTTGCCGGTGTCGATGAAGGCGAGGCTGTGGTGGCGCGGATTGATGTGGAAGAAATACGCCTTGAAGGGCTTTAGAATGTAATCGGTCGGCTTGAAGTTGAGGATCTCGGTATAGAACGGCAACACCTCGTCGAGCCGCTCCGCCGTGAGCACGGCATGGCCCATGCCGAGCGGGCCGGTGCGGTAGCCGGAGATCGAGCGGCCGGGCTTGAACGGATCGGTCGCGGTCTCGGCGCCATGAAACGCTTCGAGCCGGTTGCCGATCGGGTCGGAAAAAACAATCAGGTCTCTGACCCTGCGCTCATCTGCCAGCGCCCGCGAGCCACGCGCGACCATCACGCGGTTCTTTTCCAGATGCGCCGCGAGCGCATCGAGCGCCGCCGCGTCGGCAACTTCCCAGCCGTAGAACGACGGGCCTTCGTCTTCGTCGGTGTGGATGATGACGCGCTGCTTGCGGTCGTCCATGCGCAGCGCCAGCGTGCCGCGGCTCTTGTCGACCAGCTGCATGCCGAGAAGGTTGGTGCCGTAAGCCGCCCAATCCTCGAGGTTCTTGGTGCGGATACCGACGTAACCCAGGGCGTTGAGGTGCATCGCGGCGTCTCCTGACCAGAAGGCTAAACCCTATCACATTGGAGCTAATGGGTAAATTGATGGGATCAAGGCGTCTGCCCTCTTGCCGTGGGAAGCGGACGGATCGCACGCGCCAATTGAGTCGGCTTCGGCTTCGTATATTGTTTGTGCCGGGAATCGGCTGGGAGGGCGAAATGACCTTGCATAGGGGTTGGCTGTGTGCGGCGATGGCAGCCGCAGCCTTGACGATAGCGGACGTGAACGCTGCACGTGCGCTCACCTTTTGCGATATTTACCCAGAGCGCTGTCGGTATTCCCCTTCGGGGAGGGGTTATTACTATCCTCAAGGTCGGCCCATGCCGCAGGGACTGGAGCCGGCGTTCATCGAAAGAAACGGTACAGGCAATGCCGCACGCGGCTCGTGGGGCTGCGGTGCGACGGATGGAAAAGCGAGGGGTCGATCATGGGGCTTTCCGAACAAGGCCTCCGCCACGTATGGCGCCCTTTCAGGATGTGCAAAGTACAGTACGCACTGCCGCATCATCAGCTGCAGCCCTTCCATCCACAGTTCCTACGAGGCGAACGCTATCTTTTTTAGCAGCGCGCATCGCTAACGGACGCGACGGCTAACGCACCGCGAGTGCAGCTTCGTGCAGTCTTTGCACCCAAAATCGACAGGGAGGAGAAAATGACGTCGCGCATGAATTTGGCCTACGTGGCGATGGCCGCATTAGTCATGACGATATCGGGCATTCCGGCTGCGCGGGCGCTCTCGTTTTGCGATATTTATCCAAATCGCTGTCAATATACCCCATCGGGCAAGGGCTATTACTATCCGCACGGCTACCGCTTGCCGAGTGAAACGCCCGGTTTTGGCGCGGGCAATGCAAGCAACCAGGCCTGGGGCTGCGCCGCGACGGACGGGAAAGCGACCGGTGGGTCATGGAGTTTTCCGAACCGAGCCTCCGCCACGTACGGCGCCCTTTCCGCATGTGCAAAGCACGGTGGGAACTGCCGCATTGTCAGCTGCAGTTCCTCTGTCCACAACGCCTACGAAGCGCGCGCAATTTTGTTTAGTACCGCGCATCGATGACGGACGCTCCGCCTGAGGGCGGCAAGGCGCGAAACGCCGCCGTCACGGCGTCCGACCCTTGATGGTTCCGTCCGTGACACCGCAGCGCCGCCGGCGCTGGCCGCTTGCGTCGTGCCATACACCGGCATGTGACGCTTTCAACGTGGCATCTCGCCCCTTGCGGGAAGCGGCGGCTCGGGCGCCGGTGGCGCAAGCAATTTGGGCAACACCTTGTCGAGGCTCTCGCCGAGCAAGGCGCGCGTCGGATCGCGCAGGCCCGTTATCGCATCCGGCGCCGGCGGCCAGGGAAAATCCTTGAGCTCGCGACCCGGCCCGTGGATCGGGAACGGGTGCACAAGGCTGTTCACCACACGATCGACGCCTGTCTCCTCCGGGTGCAGCGAGCCGGTGCCGTTCTGGAAGGCATCGAATGTGTCGCCATTGAAAATCGAAATACCTGTGAGCGCGAACAGATGGGTGAAGCCGCTGCGGTCGAAAATGCTGGAGCGATGGGCGACACCGATGCCTTCGAGCAATTGATTGGTGTCGCCGTACGCGTCCCTGCCCTTGACAACAAGCACGTAGCGTTCGCATCCGCTCGTACCCGCAACGGTTTGCACGATGGCCTTGATGTTGGGGAAGCGGAGAAAGACATGATGGTCGTACGTTTCGAACGCACTCGCCGGATAGGTTATCCGGCGCACTGCCAAGCCCGGGCCTGCGGCGGCGCGCACGCGGGCGACAATGAGATCGTCGAGCCCCCAGGACTCGATGGGGACGTCCTTGAGGTCGTTGCCGAACAGCGTCAGTCCGATGCTCGTGAGCGCGAAGTTCTCGCCGATATGGGGAATGACGCCGATGCCACAGGGGCCGCGCTCGGCGGCGGCGTCCGGTTTCGGCGGCTCCGGTTTCTTCGCAGCGGGCTTAGGCGACGAAGGCTTGGCCGGTGAAGGCTTGGTCGGCGAAGGGTTGGGTGCGGCAGTTGGCACTGTCTGCGCCAGAGCCGGTTGCGCCAGCGCCAGCGCAAACCACAAGGCTATATTGTGGATCACGTTTCGCTCCGCTGTAAGCATCGGATTCGACCTGCAAAATTGCAACCGCGAATCGGTGCTGGTCAATAGGGCGTGGGCGCCGAATGAAAATACCAGCGTGCGGGGCTGCGCGCTTTCAGCTAAGACAGCCGGCGATCTCTTCGCTGGTCGGAAAGCGGCCGGTCGCCTTCTTCGAGTACGCCAATCGGCCGTCAACGCGAATTTCGAAGACGCCGCCGCCCGACCGCCGCAGGCTCAACTGCGCCGAGGGTTGCAGATTAGCGATCAATTTCCCCGCCTCACGGGCGCGCGGCTCGTAGCCTCATTGACCGCAATATTCGATCTCGATCTTCATGAGCTTGTCCTGTCGACTTGAACCGATCTGGGCACGCGATTCTATGCGCCCGCGTTCATTCACGGCTAGCGCCCGTCAGCGCTGCGCGCCGCCAAACAAGGTCGCTTGCGCTTCGTCGTAGTTGTGGATGGAGGGGCTGCAGCTGACGATGTGGCAGTGCGGACTGCGCCTTGCGCAGGCTGCAAGGGCGCGCAACGAGGCACCGGCCCGGGTCGGATAGTTCCATGAGCGGCCCCGCGCTGTTCCGTCCGTCGCACCGCAGCCCCACGCCTGGCTGCTCGCCGCTGTGCCGCCGGCGGCCGTGCGAGAGCCGTAAGCATGGAAATATTGCCGGCCGTCGGAGCTATAGCGACACCGCTGTGGCTCGGCATTGCAAGACCTCATGGCCGCACGCGCCGCCGCAACGTCCGCTATCAGTAGCGCCAAGGCCGCCAGCGCGACGTAAGCCAAATTCATGCGTAACGTCATATTCCCCTCCCCCTGGTGTTTGTTTCCAAGAGACTATACGAAAGCCGCCCCACTTCATTTTAGCGCGTCGGGCGGATTTGCGAAACGTAGGATGAGGGGTCCCGGACGGTGGAGTTTGATTCTGAAGCTTCCGAACCCCCTCACCATAGCCAACCCTTGGGATCGGCCGGGCTACATTAGTCGAAACCAAAGAACTTGCAGAACTCCGCAAGCTCGGCCCGCGGCGAGCGAAAGCTGTTCGCAGGATGGCCGTGGTCGCCGTAGCCGATCGCCACGGCGCAGAACAGCATCTGCTCCGGCGGCATGTTGATGAACTCGCCGACAATGCGATGCATGCGGGCCCAGGATTCCTGCGGGCAGGTATCGAGGCCGTGGCCGCGGGCGAGAAACGCCAAAGCGTGGATATAGCCGCCGAGATCGGCCCATTGGCCGGGGCCGAGCTTGCGGTCGATGGCGATGAACAGCGCGACCGGCGCGTTGAAGAATTCAAAATTGCGCTTGTATTGCGCAAGCCGCCCCTCGGCATCGTCGCGCGCGACGCCGAGCGCGCCGTAAAGCTGCACGCCATGCTCCTCGCGGCGCGACTTGTAGGGCTCCCACACGGTCTTCGGGTAGATCGGATATTCGGCATCGTCGTGGCGCGGATCGCGGCCGGCGATGTGCGCGGCGACCTTCTGTTTGAGCTGCGCAAGCGGCGCGCCGGCGAGCGCATAGACCTGCCACGACTGCAGATTGCCGCCGGAGGCGGCGCGGGCAGAGCGCGTGATCAGATCGCGGACGATGTTGGCATCGACCGGCGTGTCGAGAAACCAGCGGCAGGCGATGCGCGAGTCGACGGCTTCGAAAACGTCCATGGGGATGGTCATCCGAGAGGCAAAATGCTGCGCAGGTCATATACCATCGGCCCGAAAAGGCGAATGCCGCGCTCAACGTCGATGCGACATAAGTCGCATCCGTCAAGCGGCCGCATCGCCTTGACCACCCCGAGAGCGGGGTAGAAGATGTTTGCAGCCTGGGCGCGCAAAAGACCCGGCATAAAAACAAAACAACGTCACCAGGGAGGATCAAGAATGTCACGATTCGACAGGTCGGTACTCAATACGGGGGTACTCGACACGGCGGTACGCCGTCGCACGCTGCTCAAGGCCGGCATCGCGCTCGGCGCCAGCCAGGTCATCGCCGCGCCGTTCATCGTCACCGCGCTCGGCGAGGAGCCGATCAAGATCGGCATGGTCAATCCGCTGACCGGCGTGTTGTCGGCACTGGCGCAAAGCGAGGTCGACGGCGCGAAATATGCCGAGGCCGAGATCAACAAGAAGGGCGGCATTCTGGGCCGCCAGGTCCAGCTCCTGGTCGAGGATTCAGCCAACGACGTCGGCACCGGCGTGCAGAAGACGCGCAAGCTGATCGACCGCGATCAGGTCGACGTCATCCTCGGCGACGTCAATTCCGGCATCGCCTATGCGATGTCGCAAGTGACGTTCGAGAAGAAGGTATTGCACATCGTGCCCGGCGGCCACACCGATCCGATCACCGGCACCAATTGCAAATGGAACGTGTTCCGCGTCTGCAACACCACGTCGATGGATGCCAACGCGGTGACGCCGGAGCTGGTGAAACGTTTCGGCAAGAAATGGTTCTTCATCACCCCGGATTACGCCTACGGCCACACCTTGCAGGACGGCTTCATCAAGGCGCTGACCAAGCTCGGCGGCACCTATGACGGCGACTACCTGCCGATCAACAACACCGATTTCTCCGCTACCCTGATCAAGGCCAAGGGCTACAAGCCGAACGTGCTGCTCAACAATATGGGCGGGCTGACGCAGATCAACTGCATGAAGCAATTCACCCAGTTCGGCATGCAGAAGGATATGGCGCTCGGCGGCGCGCTGTTCGAATTGGAAACCGTCAAGGCGGTGTCGCCGGAGGCGCAAACCGGCTGGTGGGACATGGAGTGGTATTGGAATCAGCCGAACGTGCCCGAGGTCGTAAAATTCGTCGCCGACTACCGGGCCGCGACCAAGAAGACGCCGTCGGCGCGCGACTGGTTCGGCTATGTCTCGATGCACACGGTCCGGCTCGCCGCCGCCAAGGCGAAGACGCTCGAGGGCCCGAAGATGGCTAAGGCGCTGGAGGACATGGAGCTGCCGCCCGACGTGGCGCTGCAGCCCGGCAAGGTGCGCTATCGCGCCGGCGATCACGAATTGATGCCGAACATCTTCGTCGGCGAAATGCATCCGCCGAAGTCGGACCCCGCCGACATCTTCACCATCGCGGCGCTGGTGCCCGGCGAAGAAGCCGCCGGCTCGGTCGCCGACACCGGATGCAAGATGGAGCAGCCGGCCTGATCTGCACCCCGTGACGACACGACTCATATTGCCGTCATTGCGAGGAGCGAAGCGACGAAGCAATCCAGCACTTTACCGGGTGACTGGATTGCTTCGCTTCGCTCGCAATGACGCATAGCGCGTAGAGCAGCAGATGTGGCAGGTCGTACTGTTCAACGTCACCAACGGGCTGATCATCGGCGCGTTCTACGTGCTGATGGCGCTCGGGCTGTCGCTGATCCTCAATCTCTCGAACGTCATCAACTTCGCCCACGGCAATTTCCTGGCGCTCGGCGGCTATCTGGCCTACATGCTGTCGCCGACGCTGGGTTATTGGGGCGCGTTGCTGGTTTCGCCGTTGCTCACCGCGCTGCTCGGCGTCGCCGTCGAGCGGCTGATGATCCGCCGGATCTACAATCGCGACCCGGTCTATAGCCTGTTGCTGACCTTCGGGCTGGCGTTCGTGATCCAGGATGCCTGCCGCTTTATCTGGGGCCCCAACGGCCTGCCGATGGGCCTGCCCGATATGCTGGCGCAGCCGATCACGCCTGATTTGTTCTTCATCACCTGGTACCGCGTCTTCATGGTGACCATCGTCATCGTCACCGTGGTCGGGCTGTTCGCCTTCCTGCGCTACACCCGTATCGGGCTTCGCATTCGCGCGGGCACCTTCGATCTCGAAACCGTGGCGACGCTCGGCGTCAATGTGCGCAATCTGCGCACCTTCAACTTTGCCGTCGGCTGCCTGCTCGCCGGCCTGAGCGGCGTGCTTGCCGCCGGCCAGATCGGGCTCAACCCGAACATGGGCGACGATCTGCTGATGCCGAGCTTCATCGCCATCATCGTCGGCGGCGTCGGCAGCCTGATCGGCACTTTATGCGGCGGCTTATTGATCGGCATGGCGGCGGCGCTGACCACCGTGTTCTATCCGGCCGCCAGCGAGGCGGTGATCTACGGCATCTTGATGGCGGTGCTGCTCATCCGGCCGCGCGGGCTGTTGGGTGAGGAAGGCATGTTCTCATGAGCAGCTTTCTCGCCCGAGCCAAGAGCCATTTTCCGCAAGGCCAAGATCTGTTGACGCTGGTCGCCATTTGGACGGTGTTGATCACCGTGCCGTTCTGGCTGCCGCTGCTCGGCGGTTACACCGCGCTTGCCAGCAAGGTGCTGGTGTTCGGGCTGGCGGCCATGGGACTCAACCTGCTCTTGGGTTTCACCGGCGTGCTGAGCTTCGGCCACGCCGCCTATTTCGGCCTTGGCGCCTATGGCGCCGGTCTCACCTTGCGCTACCTCGTGCACTCGACGCCGCTTGCCATGCTGGCCGGCGTGCTGCTCGGCGGCCTCGCCGGCACTTTGTTCGGCATGCTGATCGTGCGGCGCCGCGGCGTCTATTTCGCCATGTGCACGATCGCCTTCGGCCAGCTCTGGTATTACCTCGCCTATAGCTGGAACGATTTCACCGGCGGTTTCGACGGCTTGCGCGATTTTCATCGCGAGCCGATCGGCTTCGGCCGGTTCACGTTCGATATCACCCAGGGCGAGACCAGGTTCTATTTCTTTTCGCTGGCGATCTTCGCCGCCGCCGTAGGCCTGATGGGCTTGCTGCTGCGCTCGCCGTTCGGCCGCACCCTGGTTGCGATCCGCGAGAACGAGCGCCGCGCCCGCTTCCTCGGCATTCCGGTGGAGCGGCATGTCTGGATGTCGTTCTCGATCTCCTGCTTCATCGCGGCGCTGGCCGGCACGCTCTATGCGCTGCTCAACAATTTCGCCGATCCGCTGACCCTGCACTATTCGCTGTCGGGCTATTTCGTGGTCATGACCGTGATCGGCGGCATGCGCACGTTCTGGGGCCCGCTGGTCGGCGCCGCCTTGTTCGTGATGCTGCAGGACTATATCTCGTCGATGACGGTGAACTGGATGTCGTTCATCGGCGTGATCTTCATCCTGGTCGTGCTGTTCTTCCCGCGCGGGCTGCTCGGCATGCGGCGGCGCACCGCGACATGACGGTCTAGACTATGATCCAATTCAATTGAATCGGATCATAGTCTGGAATCTTTGTTTGAGCATGATCTTTCGCGCGATAAATGTGCAAGTCGCCTTCAGTTTCCGCATGTAAATGCCTTGTTCTTAAATGTACAAATTCCCGACGAACACTCTGACGATCCCCGGCAACTAGCCCCGTCTTTTTTGTTAGGAAAGCCACATTTGAAGGCGTTATCGCTGAAAAAACAAATTCCCGACGAACACTCTGACGATCCCCGACAGCTAGCCCCGTCTTTTTTGTTAGGAAAGCCACATTTGAAGGCGTTATTACTGAAAAAACAAACTCCCGACGAACAGTCTGACGACACCTGGCAGGCCGCTCCATCGTGTTTCAATTGTTGAGCTAGCGCCGGATTAGTCAAGAACCCGACGAGCGTAAGAAGGCCCACTATTGTTTTTATGCGATGATTCAATCGAGGCGGCATTTTTGTCCCCCATGTTGCCGTCAACCATGATGCCGTCACTCATGATTATGACACACTCCGTTTTGCCATCAATACCGGCGTCCAACATGTCGCACCGCGTCAAGAACCGTTCAATACGGCGTCTTGTTGATCTCGCCCGAGCCGGTGACGTACCAGCGCTCGCTGACGAACGCCTTGCCGGCGAGACGGTCGGCGAGCCAGTCGGCGAGCAGGATCGGCGGGAACGGGCCGAGATTGGCGGCGGGAACGTTGCCGACCGAGTGGCGCGATTCCTGATAGACCACCATCTGCTTCGGCCCCTTGAGCACTGCCATCAGCCGCTCGGAATGTTCCAGCGGGCTCAGCTCCTCGGCCTCGCCGGCGACGCACAGATACGGCGCCTTGATCTTGTTGGCGTGGCCTTCCCAGGTAATTTTTTTACGAAACTGGTCGAACTCCTCTTCATCGGTGATGCCCGACATATACATGAAGCGCTTCTTGAAGGTCGGCGAGGCTTCCTGGAAAATCGTGTGGCAGCCCGGCTCGTGGCACACCGACATCACCGCGCAAGCTTTTATGCGCGGCTCATTGGCGGTCAGCACCGTGCCGAACAGCGAGCCGAAACTGGTGCCGGCGACGCCGATCCGCGTCACGTCGAGCTCGGGCCGCGCCGCGATCCAATCGACCAGCGCCGGCCCGGTCGCCACCCAGTTCTCCATGCTGAAATGCAGGCCGATCATCGGCGCTTCGTATTGGCCCGGCCCGTCGATCGCCAGCACCGCCATGCCGCGGTTGAGGTACTTGTCGCCGTAGAGCGCGACCTGGATCTCCTTGTAGCTGTCCATGCCGGGGATCGAGATCACCACCGGCAGCTTGCCGCCGGTGTGGCCGGGCGGCAGATGCAGCCAGGCCGGGATCGCCTTGTCCTGAAACGGCACCCACACCGCCTCGACGTGATGATCGGCGAGCGCCGCATATTTGGCGTAGCACTCGCGCTTCTTGTTGTTGTAGGCGATGTTGGTCTCGTCGTTCTCGTCATACGGCCATTGCGCCGCGCCCCAATGCACCGCGGCCATGAAGAAATTGTCGCGCGCGGTGACCTTGCGGTCGGCAAGCGCAGCGGCATTGGCCTTGGCCTCGCGGCGTTTCGCCACGGCGGCAAAGGCCGGGCCGATATCGGCCATCTTCTTCACTCGCTCGCGGATAATGGCGAAATCGGCATTGGCCTCGATGCCGCACGGCAGGTGGATATAGAGCGAGCGCGGCTGGTCCCAATCGATGCCGTTGGCGCGGATGATGTTGTCGATCAGCCAGCGCTGTTCATCGAAGCGGTGCACATGGGGCGCGCCGCGCTTGTCGAGGATGGGCGGAAATCCTTGGCTTGGGCGGTTCATTGTTCCCTCCGGCCGCTGGCGGCGGATTCCCGCTCGCCCGGCAATGCCGCCATTATCGGCGCGGCGGGTGCCGTGTTGTCAACGCTGATTGCTCATTTGCATGGCGAGTTGCGCCACGGCCCTGCGGTCCGCCTTGCCGCTCGACCCGCTGGGCAGCGCGTCACGGAAGTGGAAAACGTCCGGCACCTTGAAGCGCTCGGTACGCGCCAGCAGCCAGTCGCGCAAGGTTTTGGCATCCAAGCGGGCGCCGGCACGCGTGACGATGACGGCGTGAATGACTTCGCCGAGGCGCTCATCGGCAACGCCGGCGCAGAGCGCCGCGGCAATGTCGGGATGCTCCGCCAGGAGATTGTCGATCTCGAGCGGCGCGATCTTGTTGCCGCCGCGCGAGATGATGTCCTTGGCGCGCCCGATGAGCGCGACAGCACCGTCCGCCGTCATCCGCGCCAGGTCGCCGGTCTTGAAATAGCCGCCCTCGAACGAAGCTTCGGTCAGGGCGGGATTATCCAGATAGCCGAGCATGCCGAACGGCGTGCGGATTTGCAGTTCGCCGGTTTCGCCGGCCGCGACGTCGCCGCCGTCTTTGGCGATCCGGAACATGACGCGCTCGGTCGGATGCCCGATCGTGCCGAAACCTTGCGGCTGACCGGCGGGGCCGAGATGAAAATCGCACGAGCCGGTTTCGGTCAGGCCATAGAGATCGTGGATCGCCGCGGGCGCAAGCTGCCCCATGTCGTGCGCCAACGCCGGTGCCAGCACCTCACCGCCGCTGAGCATCGCCCGCAGTTTTGGCGCCGTGACGCCGGGATGAGTCAACAAAGTTCGGAACATCGAAGGGACGCCAGCCAGGACGGTTGCTTCCGCGAGGCCACGCGCCATCGACTCCTCGGTGAATTTTGGCACCAGAATGAGCCGCGCACCCTTCATGAGCGTCAACAGGCTCACCCAGAGACCGAAGATGAAAACGAGCTGCAGCGGCGACAGCACGACGTCACTCGGCGCGATGTTCAACAGCCGATCGAGAACCGCGAGCTTATCGGCAAGGCGCTGATGTCCAATGACGACGCCCTTGGGGTCTCCGGTGCTGCCCGAAGTGAATATGACCAAAGCGGCATCGCGCAGCAGCGCACGATCCGGCGGCGGCGCTTCGCCGATCGCGTCGAGCCGGTCGCCGTCAAGCAAAAATCGCGCGCGGGATATCCGTTGCACCCGTGCGATGGTCGACGCTGCAGCCAAGGCGTGGATCGGCACGGCGACGGCACCGGCCTGCCACACGCCGAGCAAGGCGCCGAGATCGGAAGGTCTGTTGCCGATGGTGACATGGACCGGTTCATTTGGCGCGACATGCCGCTCGGCGAGGGCGTGGCGCACACGCTCTGCAAGGTCCAACAGACTGTCGGCTCGCTGCGATTCGCCGCTGGTGCTTTCGACCGCATGATTGGCCAACTTCAGCGCATCGCAGAGAATTTCGGCAAGCGCGCCGCTCATACCGTACGGCCCGGGAACCGGGCATCGCGCCAGGCCAGCGCGGCCTTGAGGCCGTCGCGCCGTGCGATCTCCATGAACTGGATCTTGTCGGGCGAGCCCGCGCCCTCGATCGCCAAGTCGATGGCGAGCCCCTCTTCGAGAGCGTCCAGCATATTGCGTGCTTCGAAGGACCGATTGATGGCACGCTTGGTTTGTTTGACGAGATTGGGATCGATCGCCGCGATGTGGTTCGCCATGGCAAGCCCAGCGCGATCAAGATCGGCGGACGCCACGATGCGATTGACCATGCCGATTGCGTGCGCGCGGGCGGCCGGAATCCGGTCCTCGCCGAGCAGGATAATCTCCTTGGCAATCTTGGGACCGACCACCCACGGCAATATCAGGGCGACAATGCCGGCGCCGAATTTGAGCTCCGGTTCGCCGAAGAATGCATCCTCCGCCGCGATGGTGATGTCGCAGGCCAGCGCCAGCTCGCAAGCACCGGCAAGACATGGCCCTCGCACCGTCGCGATGGTCGGCAGCGGGAAATGCCAAAAGCGCATGATGGTGTCGAAATCCTTGCGCAGGATCGCGCGCCAGGATTCAACACCGGCGGGGCGGCGTTCCATCTGCTCCTTGAGATCAAAACCCGACGAGAAGGCCGCGCCAGCGCCGGTGACGATCAGCGCGCGCAAGCCGGCATCGTGCTCGATCTCGTCAAGCGCAGTGCTGATCTCGCCAAGCATGGCCGCATTGAGCGCATTGGCACGCTCGGGGCGAGCCAGTGTAAGGCGCGCAACAGCACCGATCTTTTCGACCGTAATTGTCGAGAAACGTCCGGTCATGGGATCGCCCTCACCGCGTCCATTGCATCCCAGCATGGCTGCCGCGGCCGCGTCCAGGCCGCCAAGCATTGACAAGCCCGGCGCGGCGGCCATCCTGACCGCCGTCCTTGGAGTATCCCATGAACCAGCACAGTAATATCAAGGCCGCGATCGGCTACGACGACTTACGCGAATGGCTTTCGGCTGCTGAAGCGCTCGGCGAGGTCAAGAACGTCAAGGGCGCCAGCTGGCAGGAAGATATCGGGCTTGCCGCCGAGGCCATCCTGCGCGCCGAGGACGGGCCGTGCGTGGTGTTCGACGACGTCCCCGGCTGCCCGAAGGGCTTTCGCGTGCTGCTCAACATGTTCGCCGGTACCCGGCGCAACATGACGCTGGGCTTTCCCGATCACCTCAACAAGTGGGAATTGAGCGACGCTTATCGCGAAGCCTATTTGGTGGACCCGAAATTGCTTCCGCATGAGATCGTCGACGACGGCCCGGTACTGGAAAACGTGCTCACCGGCGACGCCATCGACGTGACCAAATTCCCGTCGCCGATCTGGCACGAGAAGGACGGCGGCCGCTACATCGGCACCGGCACCTACAGCATCACCCGCGACCCGGAGGAGAACTGGCTCAATGCCGGCGCCTACCGCGCCATGGTGCACGACAAGACGTCGGTCGGCTTCGTCACCGCGCGCGGCCACCACGGCTATATCCATCGCGAGAAATATTGGGCGCGCGGCGAAGCTATGCCCGTCGTGATGGTGCTCGGCGGCGATCCGCTGGCGTTCTTCTACGGCGGCGTCGAGGCGCCCTACGGCACATTTGAATTGGACATCGTCGGCGGCATGCGCGGCCGGCCAACCAAGATGGTGCGCGGCAAGGTCACCGGCCTGCCCTTTCCGGCCAATGCCGAGATCGTGCTCGAAGGTTTCGTCACGCCCGACAAGCGCAAGGACGAAGGCCCGTTCGGCGAATGGACCGGGCATTATGCCGGCGGCAGGCGGCCGATCCCGGTGCTGGATATCGCCGCCATCTATCACCGTAACGATCCGATCCTGGTCGGCGTGCCGCCGATGGGCGGCGGGCCGGACGAGATGGCGCGCTATCGCGCTGTGATGCGCTCGGCGATGATCCGGCAGAACATGACCAACGCGGGCGTGCCCGGCGTGCAGCAGGTGTGGTGCCACGAGGTCGGCGGCGCGCGGATGCTGCACGCTGTCTCGATCACGCAGCGCTATCCCGGCCATGCCGTGCAGGCCGCCCACGTCGCGGCGCAATGCGGCGCCTCGGCCTATGCGTCGAAATACATCGTGGTGTGCGACGACGACGTCGATGTCACCAATCTCGACCAGATGCTGTGGGCGATGCTGACGCGCACTGATCCGAAAGAGTCGATCCAGTTCATCACCGGCTCATGGGATTCCAGCGCCGACCCGGCGATCCCGCCGGAGCGCCGCGCCGCCGGCGACTTCACGCACTCGGTGGCCCTGATCAACGCCTGCAAGCCGTGGCACTGGCGCGAAAAATTTCCGCCGAGCAATGCGCCGAGCCCGGAAGTCGCCAAGAAGGCGCGGGAAAAGTTTGGTTGGTTGCTCGATGGAAAGAAATCGTCATGAAGCTTGCAGTCCCGGATAAAATTTCGCCGTCCTATTTCGTTGCTGAGGCCGCGGTCGAGCTCGGTTTCTTCAAGGCCGAAGGGCTCGATGTCTCGCTCGAGCTGGTTTACCCCGTCGACAAGGCCTACGAAGCGCTGCGCGACGGCAAGATCGATTTCGTCGGCGGCGCGGCGCATGCGGTGCCGGCGGCGTTTCCCGGCTACAAGGGCGCCAAGCTGATCGCGGCCCAAGCCCAGGGCATGTACTGGTTTCTGGTGATGCGCTCCGATCTCGGCGCCAAGCGCGGCGATCTCAGCGTCGTCAAGGACCGCACCATCGGCGCCGCGCCATGGGTCAATACCGGCCTGCGCGGACTGCTGATAGCGGCCGGCATCGATCTCGAACGCGACAAGGTCAACATCGCACCCGTGCCGGGCCTTATCGGCGACGTGCCAAATTTCGGCGTCATGGCCTCCAAGGCGCTCGAAGACCGCAAGCTCGACGGTTTTTGGGCCAATGGCATGGGCGCGGAAGTCGCGGTGCGCGGCGGTTACGGCACCGTTGTCATCGACGCCCGCCGCGGCGACGGACCGAAAGAATGCTTCAATTTCACGGCGCCGGCCATCACCGCGTCGGACGAGCTGATCGCACGTTCCCCCGAAAAGGTTGCCGCGGCGGTGCGCGCCATCGCCAAGACGCAGGCCGCGTTGAAAGCCGATGTGTCGCGCGCCGGCGAAGTTGGACGAAAGTTGTTTCCGCCGGCCGAGGCCGGGCTCATCACCGAGCTGATCCGCCGCGACCTGCCCTACTACGACGCCACGCTGTCGCGCGAATTCATTGCCGGCATGACGGCGTTTCTGCGCAGCCAGGGCGTGCTCGACGGCGATGTGCCGTACGAGCAGATCGTCGCCACACAATTCGCGCCGCTTTGGAGGGGCTAGAATCGTGAACCTGGCGCTGTGGCTCCATCGCGCGGGATTGAGCCATGGCGATCGGCCGGCGCTGGGATTGGGTTCGCGGATCATCAAGAATTATGGCGACGTTGCCGCACGCGCTTCGAAACTTGCGGCGTCACTTAGGCATCGCTTCGGCCTAAAACCCGGCGAGCGTGTCGCCATCGCGGCGAAGAACTGCCCCGACTATGTCGAGTTGATGTTCGGCATCTGGCATGCGGGGCTAGCCGCGGTGCCGGCCAACGCCAAACTGCACGGCCGCGAGCTCGGCTATATTTTGCAGCACTCCGGCGCCCGCATCTGCTTCGCTTCCGACGGGCTCGATGCCGAGATCGCGCCGCACGCGCCGCCGACACTGGAACGCCTGATCGTGATCGGCAGCCGCGATTACGAGGCGCTGTTCTCTGCAGATCCGATCGCCCCGTGGCCGTGCAAGGGCGATGATCTCGCGTGGCTGTTCTACACCTCCGGCACCACCGGCCGGCCGAAGGGCGCCATGCTCACCCATCGCGTGCTCGCGGCGGCAAGCTTCGCTTACGCCAGCGAGGTCAATCCCATCGCGCCCGGCAGTCCGCTCCTGCATGCCGCGCCGATGAGCCACGGCTCCGGCCTTTACATGATGGCGCATGTGGCGCGGCTCGGCATCAACGTGGTGCCGGAATCGAGCGGTTTTGAAGCCGACGAAGTGATGCAGTTGATCGACGCTTGGCCGGGCACGTCGATGTTCGCCGCGCCGACCATGGTCAAGCGGTTGGTCGACTGCCCCGCGTCGTGCGACCCCAATCATATCAGGACCATCGTCTGGGGCGGCGCGCCGATGTATGTCGCCGATGCGCGCGCCGCCATCGATCGCTTCGGTCCGCGTTTCGCGCAAATCTACGGTCAGGGCGAAAGCCCGATGACCATCACCACCTTGTCGAAGCAAGAGATCGCCGACCGCGATCATCCGCGCTGGGCCGAACGGCTAGGCTCCGCCGGCCGGCCCTTCGGCTGCCTCGAAGTGATGATCGCCGACGGCGACGATCGCGCGTTGCCAACCGGCGAGACCGGCGAAATTTTGTGCCGCGGCGACGTGGTGATGCCGGGCTACTGGGCCAATCCCGAGGCGTCGGCGGCGACGCTGCGCGGCGGCTGGCTGCATACCGGCGACGTCGGCGCGTTCGATGCCGAAGGCTATCTGACGCTCAAGGACCGCTCCAAGGACGTCATCATTTCCGGCGGCTCCAATATCTATCCGCGCGAGGTCGAGGAAATCCTGCTCGAGCACACGAGCGTCCGCGAAGTGTCGGTGATCGGACGGCCCGATCCGCAATGGGGCGAGGTCGTCGTTGCTTACGTGGTCGGCGATGCCGATCGCGACGAGCTCGATGCGCTGTGCCTCAACGGCATTGCCAGATTCAAACGGCCGAAGGATTATGTGTTCGTCAGCACGCTGCCGAAAAACAATTACGGCAAAATCCTCAAGACTGAGCTGCGCGAGCTCGACGCCAAGACAATGAAAAACTGAATCGCTGAAACGGGAGTACGGCCATGGCCGATCGGCTCAAAGGCAAGGTGGCGCTCGTCGTCGGCGCGGGCTCGATCGGGCCGGGATGGGGCAACGGCAAGGCCACCGCGGTGGCGTTTGCGCGCGAGGGCGCGCGCGTATTCTGCGCCGACATCAATCCGGCCGCGGCCGAAGAGACCGCCAAAATCATAAAGGACGAAGGCGGCCAAGGGGCGGCGCATCGCGCTGACGTCAGCAAGGCCGCCGATGTCGCCGCGATGGTCGAAGCCTGCGTCTCGGCTTTCGGCCGCATCGACGTGCTCGACAACAATGTCGGCATTGCCGTGGTCGGCGGCGTCGTCGAGCTTGCGGAAGCCGATTGGGATCGCGTCTTCGCCGTCAATCTCAAGAGCGCCTACCTGACGATGAAGCACGTCATCCCGGTCATGGAACGGCAGGGCGGCGGCTCGATCATCAACATCTCCTCGATCGCATCGATCCGCTACACCGGCGTGCCTTACGCGACTTATTACGCCACCAAGGCCGCGCTCAATCAGCTCACCAAAACCACCGCGGTCGAATATGCGGCCAAGCGGATCAGGGTGAACGCGATCCTGCCGGGGCTGATGAAGACGCCGATGGTCGAGCACAGCGCGGGGCTGGCCAAGAGCTATGCCGGCGGCGACGTCGAGGAAATGTGGCGCGCCCGCGACCGTCAGGTGCCGATGGGTTTTGGTGGCGACGCCTGGGACGTCGCCTGGGCGGCGGTGTACCTGGCGAGCGACGAGAGCCGCTATGTCACTGGCCTCGAGCTGGTCGTCGACGGCGGCATCACGCTCAAATATGTTTGAACCGCGCCGCTTACCAGGCGCCGGCGGTAAATTGCAGACGCTGCGTCACGTCGTAAGGCTGCTTGGCGAACGGGAAGGCGTAATCGACGCGCAGCGGCCCGAACATCGAATCCCAGATCAAGCTGCCGCCGGCCGAAGCGCGGATCGCATGCGAATTGGCGATCTGCTGTGACGGGGACAGCGCGTTCAGATTCGACACGCTCGAAGCGCCATTGGCCCACAGGCTGCCGACGTCAGAGAACAAGGCCATTTTCAATTGCGCCTCCGCCGGAACCAACGGCACCGGCGCCTGCAACTCGGCCGATGAGGTCCAATAGACGTTGCCGCCGACATTATCCATCGTCGTGCCGGGGGTGATGTCGCGCGGGCCAAAACCGTTGGGCGCGAAACCGCGAACGAGCTGTGGTCCGCCGAAGAAGCCGTTGATCAGCGGCAATGGCTGGCCGCCCCATGGCGTGATGTAGCCGCCCTGCGTCCGCACCATGCCGACCACGTCGCCGACGATCGGGTGGTAGTAGCGCATATCCTCGGTGGTGCGCGCGAATTTTGTGGCGCCGCCGAGCCCGGCAAAATCGTTGTTGGTCTGGACGCGGACACCGTCGGTCGGATGCCGGGCATCGTCGAGCGTGGAATAGACCAGGCTGTTGCCGACGGAAGAGACCCACGACGGCCCGGCCTGTGCCGCCTGCTGGATCGGCAGCGAGGCGGCGGTTCCCGCAGGCAACGATACGCCTTGATTGTAGATCGAGTAATTCCACGTCACACCGAGCTGGTCGCTGAACGGCGTGCCGAGCAGCAGTTTGGCGCCGTAGAGCGAGGTGTCGTAGGACTGATTGCTGTTGGCGAATGTCTGCTTGCCGAACAGCTCGCCGCCGAGCGAGACCCGCGGGCCAAGCGCATAGGGGTCGGTGAAGGCGAGATCGAAGCCGCGGGCATATTGGCCGTACATCACCGAGGCCTTGGCGATGTCGCCGGTGCCGAGGAAATTCCTGTCGCTGATGCTGAGCTGCGCCAGCCAGCCGTCGGTCGTGGAATAGCCGCCGGCGATGGAGAAATCGCCGGTCTTCTGGTCTTCGACCGCGACGTCGAGAACGACACGATCGGGCGCCGAGCCGGGCTTGGTATCGATCTTCACCGACTTGAAATAGCCGAGCGCCTTGAGATGGCGCTCGCCGCGGTCGACCAGGGCACGGTTATAGGCGTCGCCCTCGCCGAAATCGAATTCGCGGCGGATCACTTCATCGCGGGTCTTGGTATTGCCGCGGATCTCGATGCGCTCGACGTAGAGCCGTTTGCCCTGGTCGATGGTGTAGACGAGGTTGATCAGGTGGCGATCCGCCAGGCGGCTGGTTCGCACCGACACATTGGCGAACGGCTCGCGGCTTTTGGCGAGCTGCATCGCCAGATCGCCGACGGTCTTGTCCACCGCGTCGGCGTCATAGACTTCGCCGGATTGCGTGCGCAGATATTGCATCAGCTCCGGCGCGGCGACGGTCTTCAGGCGCGAGTCGATATCGACCTTGCCGAAGCGATATTGCGGGCCTTCGTCGATCTTGAAGACGACGACGACGCCCGCCTTGTCGACGTCGTAGCTCGACGAGGCAATGACGTGGACGTCGTCGTAGCCGTGGGCGTGATAGAATTTGCGCAAGAGATCGCCGTCGTTCTCGACCTTGTCGGGATCATAGCTGTCGTTGTCGAGCGCAAAGCTCAAGGGATTGGTGACGCCGGTCTTGACCACGCCGCTGAGCTTGTTGCGCGGAAAAGCTGAGTTGCCGGCGAACACGATCTGGCGGACCCCAAGCTTTTCGTTTTCCTTGATCTCGAAGACGAGATTGACCCTGTCTTCCTTGAGCTTGATCGTCTTCGGCACGACGCGCGTCTCGAAATAGCCGCGCAGGCGATAAAACGCACCGATGCGCTCGACGTCGCTCTGCACGAAGGCGCGCCACAGCGGGCCGCTTTCCTTCGACTGCAAATCCTTCTTGAGATCGGCATCCTTGATCTTGTGGTTGCCCTCGAAAGCGATGCGGACGAGGGTCGGGTTCTCGACGACCGACACAAACACGGCGTCGCCGTCGTGCGAGATTTTCACGTTCTGGAACAGCCCGGTGGCGTACAGCCGTTTCAGCACCGCATCGAGCGCGGCCGCATCAAGCTTGCCGTCCGCCGCGGGGTGAAAATACGCGCGGATGGTATCGGCCCCGACATGCCGGTTGCCCGTCACCGTGATCGCGGAATCCTTCGCCCCCGCCGCGGCCGCATTGGCACACGTCGCGATCAGAAGACATACCGACAGAACTGCCGAAAGAATGGCGGCTGATCCCCGGCCGTCCATTGCCACACCCCGCGACCCCACAGGCCAAACGCCATCACATCCGGCCGCGGCGGCGGGATCGTGACCGATTGTGTCGGAATCTGAGGTATTGTTGGGGCGTTTGCCGTAATGGTTTACGCTTAACTTTCCGCCCCCGCGATAGCGGGGGAGGGGACCACCCGAAGGGTGGTGGAGGGGGCGCCTGACTCACCGCGTCGTTGCCGTTTCAAGGCAATCAACGTTGGCGCCGACATCTCCTTGAATCGCTTACATCGCGTTGAGGCCCGCGCCCCCTCCACCACCCTGCTTCGCAGGGTGGTCCCCCTCCCCCGCTATCGCGGGGGCGGAAAAAGCTACAGCGCCCGCGTGGTGTCGTCGAACAACTCCTCGACCGAATAGCGCCGCGGAATGATCTTCATCTCCAGCGCGTAGCTCGACATCAGCTCGAGTGCGGGCTTCACCGCATCGAAGCCGAACGGCAGCGTATCGATGGCGCCGGGCTTGGGCAGGCCGGCGGCTTTCTTGCTGTCGTACAGCATGCGGAACACTTCGCGCACCGCGCCGGGATCGGATTTCACCACGTCGTTCTTCACCACCACCATGTGGTTGATCGGCACGGTGTTGTATTTCTTGTACCATTCCTTGGCGGCGGCGTCGGGATTGGCAATGACGCTTTTCAGCCGTGGATCGGGTGGCAGCACGGTGCCGAAGATCGCGGCGTCGAGCTCGCCGTCGAGTACCATCTTGGTCATATCTTTGCCGTCGGCGGCGCGCTCGACGCCGGGCGGGTCCTTGAATTCGGGGATGTGGGCGTCCTCGAATGTCACCCATTTCACCTTGCTGTTGTCGAGTCCGTAGTCTTTCCACAAAATCCCGCGCAGCCAGCAACCGGTGGTCTGGGCGAACGAGCGCACCCCAATGCGGCGGCCTTCCAACGTGTCCGGTGTCACGGTGCCGCGCTCGGAATTGTAAAGCATGGTGCCGTGCTGAAAGCGGCCCACCATGGTGGCGGGCAACAGCGTGAGCGGCTTGCCGTAGGCCTTGCCTTGCAGATAGCTGACGATCGCCATCTCGCAGATGTCGAACTTCTGTTCGCGCACCATCATGCCGAACGCCTTGTAGACCGGATTGATCTCGGTGAGATTGAGCTTCACGCGGTCGGACTTGATCTGGCCCGCCTTCAGCGCCTGAGTCTGCGGATAGGTCCCGAAGCAGGCATTGATGGTGTCGATTTTTTCGGCTGTCATCGTACTCATATGGGCTTACCTCCCGAGGTGGCTTGATCTTATGGTGCGGCCGGGCGTTAAACCAGTCTCCGCCACGCAGGGGAAGCATGCATGACCACGAACGATACGCGCATTGCGGCCGACCGGCTCGCGGCCTTCATCGTCCGCGCTTTGACCGCGGCGGGCCTGCCGGCGACGGACGCGGAAACCGTCGCCGGACTCATGGTTGAGGCTGATTTGCGCGGCAGCGACACCCACGGCGTGATCCGGCTGCCGCTTTATGTGCGCCGTATCCGGGCCGGCGGCGTCAATGCCAAGCCCGATATCCGTGTCGTCAGCGACCGGCCCTCGGCGGCGCTGATTGCTGGCGACAATGCCATGGGCCACCTGGTGATGCGCCGCGCCACGCATCTCGCCATCGAAAAGGCCAAGGCGACCGGCATCGGCTGGGTCGGCGCGCGCATGAGCAATCACGCCGGCCCGGCGGCGCTCTACGTCACCTTGCCGCTGCATCACGACATGATCGGGCTCTATTTCGCCGTCGGCAGCAACAACCACTTGCCGCCGTGGGGCGGCAGCGAAAGCCTGCTCGGCACCAATCCGATGGCGGTCGCGGTGCCGGCGCAGGACGAGGCCGCGATCGTGCTCGACATGGCCCCGACCGTCGCCGCCTACGGCAAGGTGCGGCTCAAGGCGCAGCGCGGCGAACAGATGCCGGTCGGCTGGATGATCGACAAGGAAGGCAAGCCGCTGACCGACCCGAAACGCGCCGACGAGGGCCATTTGCTGCCGATCGGCGACTACAAGGGTTACGGGCTGAGCCTGATCATCGGCATCCTCGCCGGCGCGCTCAATCGCGCTGCGCTGGGCCGCGACGTGATCGACTTCGTCAAGGAGACCGGCAAGGCGACCAATACCGGGCAGGCGGTCGCGGCGATTGCGATCGACGCTTTCATGCCGGCGGCGGAATTCAAGCGCAGCGTCGACCAGGTGATCCGCGATATCCGCGGCTCGAAGCGACTGCCGGGCGTCGAGCGAATTTTTCTGCCGGGCGAGCAGAGCCACGCCAAACTACTGGAGCGCCGCGCCCACGGCGTGCCGATGCCAAAAGCGCTGCGCGACAGTCTCGATGGGCTGGCGCGCGATCTCAACATCGCGCCTCTGGAATAGATCATGGCGTCGCGCACCCCCGTCGGCGTCATCGGCGTCGGTCTCATGGGCGAGGTCTATGCCCGCCGCCTCATCGCGGCGGGATTTACGGTGATCGGCTTCGATGTCGATTCGGCGAAGACTGAACGCCTGGCGCAATTCGGCGCGCAGACCGGTACACTTGCCGATATCGCGCAAAAATGCGAACCGATCGTGGTCGCGGTGTTCAACACCGATCAGGTCGAGGGCGTGGTCGAGCACGCGCTCATCCCAGCCGCCGCCGGCAAGATCGTGCTCGTCACCTCAACCTGCGATCCCGACCGCATCGCGGCGCTCGGCGCGCGCGTCGGCGACAAATTGCGTTTTCTCGAGACGCCGGTGTCAGGCACGAGCGAGCAGGTCCGCCAAGGCGACGGCGTCGGCTTGATCGGCGGCGACAAAAAAATCGCGGCCGACGCCGCGCCGGTGCTCGACGCGCTGTTCGCCAAAAGCTTCCACATCGGCAAGGTCGGCGACGGCGGCCGCGCCAAGCTCGCGGTCAATCTCATCCTCGGCCTCAATCGCCTGGCACTCGCCGAAGGTTTGGTCTTTGCCGCCCGCCTCGGGCTCGATCCGGCGGCGTTCCTCGACGTCGCCCGCCGCTCGGCCGCGGCCTCGCAAGTCATGGACACCAAGGGACCGAAAATGATCGGCGGCGATTTCGCGCCGGAAGGCCGCGTGCGGCAGACGCTCAAGGACACCCAGCTCATGCTCGACCAGGCGCGCAAGGCCGGCCAGCAATTGCCGCTCCTGGAAATTCACGCCGACGTGCTGCAGGCCTGCGTCCGTCACGGCGACAGCGAGCAGGACAACAGCATCGTCATCGAGGAAATTCGCCGCCGCGTATTGTGATCGCGGGTTTGTCCTGAAAGCATCAAGACGAATTCTAAATTGAAAGCCCAACGCAGACGATGAGCAACACCTTACGCGGCGCCGACGTCGTCGCTCGTTCGCTTCGCCGCCTCGGCTGCGAGCGCGTCTTCACGCTGTCCGGCAACCACATCATGTCGATCTTCGACGCCGCGCTCGATGCCGGCATCGACCTTGTTCACGTGCGCCACGAAGCCGCCGCCGTGCACATGGCCGACGCCCATGGCCGCCTGACCGGCGAAGCCGGCGTCGCGTTGGTCACCGGCGGACCGGGTCATGCCAACGCGGTCGGGGCTTTGTACACCGCGCTGGCCGCGGAATCGCCGATGGTTCTGCTGTCGGGCCACGCCGCGACCTGGGAGATCGGGCGCGGCGGATTTCAGGAATTGCGCCAGGCCGAGATGGCCAAGCCGGTGACCAAGGCATCCTGGACGGCCGGCAGCGTCGAATCCCTCGGCCGGGATATCGGCGAGGCGATCCGTATCGCGTGCTCCGGACGGCGCGGCCCCGTGCATTTGAGCTTGCCGTCGGATTTACTCGACGCGCGGTTGGACGAGAGTGCGGTGACGTGGCCGGCCGACGAGCCTGCAACGCGCGAGGCGCTTGGCGATGTGGACTGCGCCAGGATTCTTTCCGCCCTCGCCGCCGCAAAACGTCCGATCATCTTTGCCGGACCGCAAATGTCGAGCACGAGCGGACGCGATCTGTTGGCAAAGCTCGAAGCTGCGACCGGCACTCCGGCAATAATTTTGGAGAGCCCGCGCGGCCTAGCGGACGCGACGCTCGGCGCTCTGACCGACCTGGGCAAGCGCGCCGATCTTGTGGTGTTGCTCGGCAAAGCGCTGGATTTTTCGCTCAAATGGGCGGCCGCTCCGAGTTTTGCTGCCGACGTCCAAGTCATCGCCATCGATCCGGACGCGGCGCTGACAGATCGGGCGAAGCGCGAGAAAGGCGATGCCCTGCTCTTCACCGGTGTCGCGGATCCGGCCTTGGCAGCGGAGAAGCTTGCCGCCGGTGCCAAGCAGCCGGGCGATACCGCTTGGCTCGCCGAAGCCCGCCGTGCTCGCGAAGCGAGGCCGGCCTCGTGGCAAGACGTCGTGTCGCAGACGCCCGGCCGGCTGCATCCCGCGGAAGTCTTTCGGACCCTACGTCCTTTCGTCGAGCGCGATCCCGACACCGTCCTGATCTGCGACGGCGGGGAATTCGCGCAGTGGGGCCAGAGCATGCTCCCGGTCCGGCGCCGTCTCGTCAACGGCGTCGCCGGCGCGATCGGCAGCTCGCTCTCCTTCGCGCTCGCAGCGCGCATGGTCGAGAATCATGCGCCGGTGTTCGCGGTGCTCGGCGACGGCACGATCGGCTTTCACATTGCCGAATTTGAAACGGCGGTGCGACGCGCCTTGCCGTTCGTCGCGATCCTCGGCAACGACGCGCGCTGGAACGCGGAAAGCGAAATCCAACGCCGCGACTACGGCGCCAACAGGATGCACGGCTGCGAATTGTTGCCGATCCGATACGATCAGGTCGTGCAGGCACTCGGCGGGCATGGCGAATGCGTGGAGCGAGCCGCCGACCTGTCCGCCGCGATCGAGCGCGCTCTGTCGAGCGGCAAGCCGGCATGTGTGAACGTGATGATCGAGAGCACCGCCGCTCCCGCGCTGCGTATGCCGCTTTGATCGATACGAAGTGTCGATCGATGTGGTGGGCGCACAGGTGATGAACTCCGTCCGGGCCATTATCTTGCGTCGGCAGTCTGGTTCAAGATACTCATAGCAATGCTTGGCTCGTGAACTTGGCGCCGCCATACTTGGCGACCACGAAGATCTTGGCGACCACGAAGATTATGGGAGGGTTTTCGGTGACGAAAAGTTTGATGACATTGGCGTTTGTCGCGACCCTGACGGTCATTTCATCTTCCTCCCGCGCCTATCAGCTCGCGATCAGCCAATACGGACGCGTGACCGCGACCTTGCCCTGGGCGGTTGCCATGGAAAAGGGATATTTCGACGAAGCCGGCGTCAAGATCGACGAAATGATCGCGGGCGCCGGCGGCGGAACCACATTGCGCAATGTTCTTGCCAGCGATCTTCCTTACGGCGAAGTAGCGACCTCCGCTGCGATCGCGGCGCGACGGGCCGGACTGGATATCGTCATCGTCAATACGTCCAGCAGTCATATCGGCGAAATTTCCCTGGTCGCCGATCCGAAGTCCGACATCCATAAAGTCTCCGACCTGGTCGGCAAGAAGGCCGGCTATACCGCGCCCAAGTCGACCAGCGATGTGTTGCTGCATCTGGCGCTGAAAGCAACGCAGATGACGGACAAAGTCGAAGCCGTGGCGACAGGTGGCTTTGGTCCGGGCCTCACCGCGCTGAAGACGGGCGCCATTCAGGCCGCGCCGCTGATCGATCCGATCCTGACGCTCGAGCCGGAGAAATTTCGCGTCATCCTGCCGTTTGCCGATCTCATCCCGAGGATGACGTGGCTTGTGGGCGTCACCACCCGGGAGTTTGCCGCGAAGAATCCGGAGTTGCTGCGGAAGCTGATCGCCATTCATCGTCGCGGGGCGGATTACATCTATCAGAACCGGGACGATGCCATGCGAATATACGCCAAAGTCTGGCAGCAGGACCCCAAGCAGGTCGCGACCTATTTTCCCAAATATTTCGGCTATGAAGGCGAGTGGACCCGCGGCGAGTTCGAGAAATTGGGGCTCGATAAAATGTCGGAAGGCTTGCAGCTTGTCGGCGAAGCCGAACAACCCGTCGACTGGAATGCAATGATCGACCAGGAATTCCTGCCGAAGGATCTGCAAAAGCCGCTGTGAATTTGCGCCTCACCAAAGTCGGATTGGCACGGACCGCCGTGATTGTCGCGGCATTCGCCGCACTCGAAATTCTATGCCGGACGGCGGTCATACCGCGTGCGACGATGATCCCGCCGACCGAAATCGCCGTCGCGCTGTGGCAAATCCGCCTCAGCGGCAAGGCCAATAGCGACATCGCCTTCACCATCGTCAACACATTGGCGGCGATTGCGCCGTCGGTTGTGCTCGGCTTCTGGCTTGGCGCCGCGCTGCACGCGCTGCCGCGGGCGCGGCGGGTCTTCGAACCGTTATTGTCGGCGTATTACGCCGTCCCGGTATTCATCTTCTACCCGGTGTTGATCGTTGCCTTCGGCGTCGGCCGGTCCGCCCTGATCGCCATGGGCGCGATGTTCGGCATCGTTGCGATGATCGTGAACACCATGATCGGGCTCGACCGGGTGCCGCGGGTCATCGCCAAGACCGCGACTGTCATGAGGCTGAACCCGATCCGCCGGCTCTTGCTGCTGCGATTGCCGGCGGCGGCGCCGCATCTGGTGACCGGCATCAAGCTTGCCGTCGCGTATTCGGTGATCGGTATCGTCGCCGGCGAATTCATCCTGGCGACGGCGGGAATCGGCAAACGGATCGCCTTCGGCTATCAGGATTTCGATAACCGCACGATGTACGGCATGCTGCTGCTGCTCTTGATCCTTGTCATGGCCGTCAACGGCGCGCTGTCGCACTGGGAGAAGCGGCTTCACCATCGCTTCGGACAGCAATGAAGCCGCAAAACTACGACGGACTGCTGCTGGCCGCAGGCTTTCTCGCCTGTTGGGAAATTCTCTATTTGCTGGTCGGCGCGGACGTCGTGTCCGCTCCGGCCGACACGCTCTTGCGCGCCGTTTCGCTGCTCAAGGGGCGAAATTTCTGGCACGACGCGGCAAGCACCGGTATCGCGTTCGGCTATGCGTGCCTCATCGGCATTGCCGGAGGCATGCTGCTCGGTCTCGCGCTTGGCCTCAACCGCTTCGCCGGCGATGTGGCCGATCCGATCCTCGGCACCGTGTATTCGATCCCCAAGATCACGCTTTATCCGATCATTCTGTTGATCTTCGGTCTAAGCCTCACGGCGAAAATCGCCTTCGGCGTGATCCATGGCATATTCCCGGTGGCCATCTTCACCATGAACGCGGTGCGCAACGTCGCGCCGGTGCATCGCCGGACCGCGAAAGTATTGCGGCTTTCGCCGTTGGCAACGATCGTCACAGTTTTGGCCCCCGCGGCGATACCTGAGATTCTCTCCGGCATCCGCATCGGTATCGCCGTGACGCTGCTCGGCATATTGATTGCGGAACTGTTCGCTTCGTCATCGGGCATCGGCTTTGCGCTGATCCGAGCCACCGAGATTCATAATGTCGTCGATATTTTCGCGTTGACCCTGCTGCTGTTCCTGTTTGCCGTTGCGATCAACACGCTTCTGCACGTCACCGAGCGGCGGGTTCGGCACGATGCATAAGCCAGCCGGCCGATAGCGATGAAAACGAGCCAAGACCGGATTTTGACGACCCATGTCGGCAGCCTGCCGCGAAGCGACGCGGTGCTGCATCTGCTCGAAGAGCGTGAGAACCGCCGGGCATTCGACGCCGTGGCGTTCGATCGTGGCATTCGGCAGGCCGTGCTCGACATCGTCAAGCGGCAGATCGATGCCGGCATCGATATCGTCAGCGACGGCGAAACCAGCAAAATCAGCTATGCCACCTACGTGCACGATCGCCTGACCGGCTTTTCGGATGAAGGCAGCACGGAAGGAGCGAAACCGCACACCGATCTGGCGCCGTTTCCCGATCTCCGCCGCAAGATGGCGCAGCTTTCGGGGGCGCGGCGTTTCAAGCGCGTCGCCTGCGTCGGTCCTATCGCCGTCGGCAATCGCGAGGCGCTGGCGCACGACTTGGCCAATATGCGCGCCGCCGTCGATGCCACGCGGCCGGCCGAGGCATTTTTGACCGCGGCCTCTCCCGGCGTGGTCGCGAGCTTTCTACCGAACACTTATTATCGCAGCCACGACGACTATGTCGCGGCCATCGCCGAGGCGATGCGGGAAGAGTACGCCGCCATCGCCGCGGCGGGCTTCGTGCTGCAAATCGATTGCCCCGATCTGGCAATGTCGCGGCATACGGCCTTTCAGGACCTTTCGGAACCGGAGTTCCTGAAGCGCGCCGCCTTCCATGCCGAAGCGCTCAACCATGCGCTCGGCAATATTCCTCCCGGCATGGTCCGCATCCATGTCTGTTGGGGCAACTACGAAGGCCCGCACACCCACGACATCGCGCTCGCCAAGATCATCAAGATCGTTCTTGGCGTAAAAGCGCAAGCGATCGCGCTCGAAGCCGCAAACCCGCGTCATGCCCACGAGTGGACCATTTGGCAGGAATTCAGGCTTCCCGACGACAAGCTCCTGCTGCCCGGTGTGATCGATACGTCGACCAATTATGTCGAGCATCCTTCGCTCGTCGCCGAGCGCATCGTGCGCTTTGCGCAGATCGTCGGACGCGAGCGCGTGATCGCGAATACCGACTGTGGCTTCGGCACCGCGGCGGGTTACGGCAAGCTCGACCCGGAAATCGTCTTCTTGAAACTTGGCGCACTCGTTGCCGGCGCCGCACAAGCCAGCAAGCAATTATGGGCCTAGCCGGCCCATAACTTTTTGCTGGCGATGCGGGCGCCTTCGACCAGCGACCGCAGCTTGGCCCATGCAATATCGGGATGTACTTCGTCGCCGGCGCCCGAGGTGCCGAACCCGCAATCGGTGCCGGCGATCACCTTTTCGCGCCCGACCACTTCGGCGAACCGGACGATGCGTTGCGCCACCAGTTCCGGATGCTCGACCAGGTGAATGCAGTGTGAGACGACGCCGGGGATCAAAATTTTGTCGTCCGGCAGGCGCACATCGCGCCACAATTCCCACTCGTGCTCATGCCGTGGATTGGCGGCTTCGATGGCATAGGCGCCGGCGCGGATCTGCAGCATCAAATCGACGAAATGCTTCAGTTCGAAGTCGAACAGGCGCGGCGCGATATTAACGCTGTAGCAGGTATGGAAGCGCACGCGGTCCGGCGGAATGCCGCGCAGAGCGTGATTGACGGCCTCGACGCGCAGCGCCATGAATTTCCGGCAATCGTCGACGGACGCGTCGGGCGTGCGGTTGTAGTGCGTCGCCATCCGCGGGTCGTCGATCTGCAGCACAAATCCGGCATCGACGATGGCTTTGTACTCGACGTGCATGGCGTCGGCCAAAGCGGCGAGATACTCCTCCGCCGAACCGTAATAGTGATTGTCGTAATAGAGCTCCAGGTTCGACGGCGATATCGCGGTGACAAAAGCCTCCTCGGCTTTCACACCCTTGAGCGCGGCTTTGAGGTTGTCGATATCGGCGCGCAGTTCGCTTTGGCCGACATAAGCGATCGGGCCGCCGCAGACCCACGCCTTGGGGCGTACCGTGCGCTTGGCGACGATGGCCGACGACCTTCCCGCCAGCATCGTTTTCATGTCTTCGTAGGCTGCAGGAAAGGCGAGCGAATCGCGGGTCGCGCCGCGAAAGCGCACCGGACTGTCGATTTCCTCAAGGCCCGAGAGCCGGCCGCGCGCGTAGGCCATCCAGCTCACTTTGCTGTGCTCACCGTCGTTGATCACGTCGAGGCCGGCATCGGCCTGGCGACGCACGATTTCGGCAATGGCTCGGCTCACGCGGCTATCAAGCGCGCGTGCGTCGTAGTTTTTGCCAAGTTCCTTGGCGTTGAGAGCTTCGACGAGGTCCGGTGGACGCGGCAGGCTGCCGGTATGCGTCGTGAGAATTCGCTGACCATTTCGCTTCATGAGAAATTCCGCTCGCAAACGAAAGAGCGACACCATCTCGCCCTTTCGCAATCTCGTACTCCAGGGCGAGAAACAAAAGCAGCCAATGTGTCAGATTGCCGGCTGACCGCCTTGTCGGAATGAAACTTCCGACCCGCCTAAGTGCTTGATTGAAGTGGTGGGCGCACAAGGATTCGAACCTTGGACCCGCTGATTAAGAGTCAGCTGCTCTACCAACTGAGCTATGCGCCCTAACCGCAGAACGGCACGTGGTTAGGCACTTCCACCATTTTGCCGCGGCGCCGATTCGGCGCTCAGACAAAGAAGCCGCCCCGACGGGGAGCGGCACCCTAGGGCAGATATAGCGAGGGGGTTGGGAGCGGGCAAGCGCGCCGGACGGCGGCTGGCAAATCGCGCGGAAGGCGCTTCGATGTCGTTACGCGACAAGCCGATTGTCCGCGCCGGACAAATATCCGGACCGATGCCGAATTGGCGGTCCGGAACATTGTGCCACCGACCCGGCCGGCGCCGCTAACCCACGATGGATGTTCGCGGATTCTCAGCGATCCCAAACATCGCGGTATCCCGCTAGGTCCGCGCTTTTTCCTGGAATGTTGCCGAAGTATCACAGGAATCGGTTCGCCGGTTTGCTAGTGTTCAATTTCCTTTCGCTGGCGCGACGGCCACGAACCGGGGGACAGTCCGATGAAAAAACTTCTCTGTGCAGGCGCGATGCTCGCTTCCTTGGCCGCGATCCAATCGGCCAGCGCGGCCGATATGGCACTCAAGGCGCCGCCGCTGCCGGCGCCGGTCTATAGCTGGACCGGCTGGTATGTCGGCTTGAACCTCGGCGGCAGCTTCGGCAGGGCCGCTGATACATCCACTTTTGGCGCTGGCCCGACAGTATTATCCTCCACATCGTCCCGTCTCGATGGCGTAATTGGCGGTGGTCAGATCGGCTACAACTGGCAGGCCAGCAGCAACTGGCTGCTCGGGCTCGAGGCTGACATCCAGGGCAGCAGCGAGCGAGGCACAGCGACGAGCAGCGTCGGCATCGCCGGCTTGTGCGGCGTCATTGCCGTCTTTCCATGCACGACCCTCGGTACCCTTGTGGACCAGGAAAAGCTGCCCTGGTTCGGCACGGTCCGCGGACGGGTCGGCGTCCTGGCAAGTCCCACTTGGCTGTTCTACGTCACCGGCGGTCTCGCCTATGGCGAAATCAAGAGCAACGAAACCCTCACCGTTGCTGGCGGCCCCTTCGCCGGCGGCGTCTTGGCCAATAACTTCAGCACCACCAGGGCCGGCTGGACCGTTGGCGGCGGCGTCGAAGGTGTCATAAGCGCCAATTGGACGGCAAAGCTCGAATATCTCTATATGGACTACGGTACGATCAATAACACTTTTGCGGGAGTGGGTCCGTTCTTCACCCCGATCAATCTGAGCACGCACGTCACCGACAACGTTGTGCGCGCCGGCATCAACTACCACTTCCACTGAACGAATAGCTTTCCGCCAAGACACTTTCCGCCAAGACGAAGGGCCGCTCCTCGGAGCGGCCCTTTCAGTTTGACGAACGCGCACCTAACTCACGACGACTATTGCGAACTCTCCGCCGAGCGCTAACGGTCAAACCATCCAGCCAGCCGTTCGCGCTTTTTTCTGGGATGTTGCCCAAGTATCACAGGAATCGGCTCGCCGGTTTGGTAACGTAAAATCTCTGCCGACTGACGCAGACGCCCCGACCGGGAGGCACCCATGAATAAACTTCTTTTGGCAGCGACGGCTGTTATCGGCTTTGCTGCGATCAACACAGCCAACGCGGCCGACATGGCGCTCAAGGCGCCGCCACCCGCACCGGTGATAGACGAGTGGACTGGCCCGTATATCGGCTTGAATCTTGGCGGCAGCTGGGGACGATCGAGGACGACCTATAGCGATCCGGATCCCGCCTTTGTGCCATTCGCCACCTCGCAGAACATGAACGGCGTGCTCGGCGGCGCCCAGATCGGTTACAACGTGCAGATCATGAGGAACTGGCTGCTCGGCCTCGAGGCCGATTTCCAGGGCACCGCCCAGCGCGGTTCATCGACTTTTCCGCCGATCACCGAAATTTTCGCGGGCGCGGCGGTCGTAGTGGTCACAACGACGGGAACCTTGACGCAAAAGATGCCATGGTTCGGCACTGTGCGGGCGCGGCTGGGCGTCGAGCCTAGCGAACATTGGTTGCTCTACGTGACCGGCGGTCTGGCCTATGCGGAGATCAGGAGCACCGCCGCGATCAGCGCCGTCGCGGTTGCTCCGGGCGGCACGGCGACAGCGGCGCTATCCTCGAGCGTCAACAACGACCGCGCCGGGTGGACGGGCGGCTTTGGCGCGGAGTGGATGTTTGCCAAGCAGTGGAGCGCGAAGGTCGAATATCTCTACATGGACTACGGCCACATCAACGACGGCTTCCTCGGCGTTGGTACCTTGGCCGTGCTGGGGATCAACTCGCACGTGACCGACAATGTCGTGCGGGCCGGCGTGAACCTTCACTTCCACTGAACGAAAAGTTTTTCGCCAAGACACTTTCCGCCAAGACAAAGGGCCGCTCTCGCGAGCGGCCCTTTTTAATTTGATGGCCGAGAAAGCCCTTACCCAACATCCGTCGAGTGCAGGCGGCGCTCGTCCGATTGGCCGCGGAGCTGCCGGGCCATCAGCTTGTTCAGCGCCGCGAGATACGCCCTCGCCGAGGCGACCAAAGTATCGGGGTCGGCGCCCTTCGCGGTCACCGCGCGGCCGTTCTCCGACAGGCGCACCGAGACTTCGGCTTGCGCGTCGGTGCCTGCCGTCACGGCGTGCACCTGATAGAGCTCCAGCACCGCATCGTGCGGCACCATCGCCTTGATGCAATTGAACACCGCGTCGACCGGGCCGTTGCCCTCGCACTCTTCGAGCATCGTCTTGCCGTTGACGTCGAGCTTCATGGTGGCGCGCTGCGGCCCGCGGGTGCCGGCGATCACCGACAGCGAGACGAGCTTGATGTGATCCTGGAAGGTCGCGATCTCCTCGTCGACCAGCGCCTCGAGGTCCTCGTCGTAGACGTGCTTCTTGCGGTCGGCCAGCGCCTTGAAGCGCACGAAGGCATCTTCGAGCTGGTTGCCGGCGAGCTTGTAGCCGAGCTCCTCCAACTTGTGCACAAACGCGTGCCGTCCGGAATGCTTGCCCATGACCAGCGAGGTCTGCTTCACGCCGACATCCGCGGGCATCATGATCTCGTAGGTCTGGGTATGCTTGAGCATGCCGTCCTGGTGGATGCCGCTCTCGTGCGCGAAGGCGTTCCGGCCGACGATCGCCTTGTTGTATTGCACCGGGAAAGACGTGACGGCGGCAACGAGCTTCGACGCCCGCGTCAGCATGGTGGCGTCGACGCCGGTCCAGAACGGCATCACGTCGTTGCGCACCCGCATCGCCATCACCGCTTCTTCCAGCGAGGCATTGCCGGCGCGTTCGCCAATGCCGTTGATGGTGCACTCGATCTGGCGGGCGCCGGCGCGCACGCCGGCGAGCGAATTCGCCACCGCCATGCCGAGATCGTCGTGGCAATGCACCGAGAACACCGCCTTGTCGGAGTTCGGCACCCGCTCGCGCACGGTCTTGAACAGGTTGTAGTACTCGTCCGGCACCGTGTAGCCGACGGTGTCGGGGATGTTGATCGTCGTCGCGCCCGCCTTGATCGCGGCCTCGACGCAGCGGCAGAGGAAATCGTGCTCGGTGCGGGTGCCGTCCTCGCACGACCATTCGACATTGTCGGTATGGCCGCGCGCCCGCGTCACCGAGCCGACCACCATCTCGAAAACCTTCTCCGGCTCGAGCTGCAGCTTCCATTTCATGTGCACCGGCGAGGTGGAGATGAAGGTGTGGATGCGCGACTGCCGGGCCGGCTTGACCGCTTCGCCGGCGCGGTCGATGTCCTTGAAGCCGGCGCGGGCAAGCCCACAGATCACGGCGTTCTTGGTACGTTTGGCGATCTCGTTCACCGCGGCGAAATCGCCTTCGGAGGCGATCGGAAATCCGGCTTCGATGATGTCGACGCCCATGGTGTCGAGGAGCTCGGCGACTTCGAGCTTCTCCTCATGGGTCATGGTGGCGCCGGGGCACTGCTCGCCGTCGCGCAAGGTGGTGTCGAAGATGACGACGCGGTCCTTTTCGGACCTCGCTGGCGCAGATTTGGCCGACTCAGATTTGGCCGGCTCGGATTTGCCTGGCGTGGTCATGACGTTGGGTCCTTCTCGTTTGCGCCCGCCGCTCGGGGTCAAGGCGCTCGTGGGTTCCGTGGCTTCAGTCGAACCCCTGAGTGCCCAGGCGCAAACGCCCAGACGGCCCTCAGGGGGCGCTAAGCAGCAGGAGCCCGCCGAGAATGAGGGCAGCACCGGCCGAGGCCTGCACGGCCTCCCGGGTCATCGCGCGGAAATCGCGGCGCGTCGACATTGCCAAACCCTCGTTACCGTCCAAAGGTCGCGGATCAAGATGAATTCCGCGTTAACCTCATGTGGTACGGCAGTCTTGTAGCGGAAATGGCGGCGCAGGCGCAAGCGCCTGCGGACGGCGCCCTCACTCGGCCCTGAGCGCGCGTTCGGCCTTTTTCAGCGCCTTGAGCGCTTTGCCGGCGACCTTCGGATATTCCAGCTTGAGGCCTTCCAGCGCCTCGATGATCGCCGCGGAAACGACCAGCCATGCCACATGTTTGTGGTCGGCAGGGACGACGTACCACGGCGCATAGTCCGTCGAGGTTTCGCGGATCATGTCCTGGTAGGCGGCCATGTAATCGTCCCAGCGCTTGCGCTCGGCGACGTCGCTCATCGAGAACTTCCAGCGCTTGGCTGGTTCGTCGAGCCGCGCCAGGAAGCGCTTGCACTGCTCGTCCTTGGAAATGCGCAAGTGGAATTTCAGCACCACCGTGCCGTTGCGCGCGAGATGCTGCTCGAAGGCGCGAATTTCCTTGAAGCGGTGCTTCCAGATGTTCTTGCCGGTGGCGCCCGGCGGCAGGTTCTGCCGCTCCAGCAGGTCCGGATGCACCCGCACCACCAGCACCTCCTCGTAATGGGAGCGATTGAAAATGCCGATGCGGCCGCGCGCCGGCACGTCTCTGCCGGTCCGCCACAAGAAATCGTGGGCGAGCTCTTCGGCACTGGGCGCCTTGAACGAATGCACCTCGCAGCCCTGCGGATCGATGCCGGACATCACATGTTTGACCACGCCGTCCTTGCCGGCCGCATCCATGCCCTGGAGCACGATCAGCACGCCCCATCGCCCTTGGGCGTAAAGTCGCTGCTGCAATTCCTCGATCCGGGCCATGCTGTCGGCAAGGATCCGCTTGACGTCCTGGATGTCGGTGGAGAGGCCGAAGCTTTCCGCCGGATCGTGGTCGGCGAGCTTGAAATGCCGCGGCTTGTCGATACGGCAATGCTTGACGATCTTGGCGAGCTTCATGGGTGTCTCGTTGCGCTGCGTAGCCATGTCACCGCTCCCACTCCCGCTCCAGATAAGCAACCACCGAGGGCGGCATCCGCGCATCGATGTCGGCCGGCCCGCGCACGATGCGGATATCGGCGAGCTCGGGGTGCTTGTCACCGGCGATGTGGCGCATGATCCGGGCGCGCAACTCGTCGGCGTTTTGACGTGCCGTAAGCCGCTTCATGAACCCAAGAAAACACCGATCGCGCACCACGGTCCACCCTGCTTCGGCATCGAGCTCCGCGATGGCAATGCCGGTCTCCTCCAAAAGTTCACGGCATAGATTGCCATGCAGGTCGAATAGGCCGCCGCTGCCGACGTCGTCCGGCTCCGGCGTCCCGCACGGAAAATAGGTGCGCCCCGCCCCCGCCGTATAGGACGCCATCTCGCCGAGCAGATAGCCGCCGTCGGCCGAGCGCAGCGCTGCGGCGGCGAAAAAATTATAGACACCGGGATCGGGAAATTCCCGGTCGCGCCAAGTGATGAAGCTTGCGTAATCGATCTCGAAACAGGCGCCGCGCAACGCCCGCCCGGCAATGGCGTAGCGATTGAGGAGCAGGACGCGGCCATTCCATACGCCCGGCCGCTGGCGTTGCAGCTCGGTAAAATATCGATCGATGTCAGCGCTCCGGTCGCTGGCAAACGGCCACGACCAGGGCTCAAGCGTGATCTCGGCGCTATCGATCTCGAAGATTTCGGGAGTTGGATAAGGCTGCGTCATCGCCGATCGATTATGGCGATGACGCAGCCGGATGGCATCAGGCAAATGCGTCGATGACTGGACGCACTCACATCTTCCATGGGTTGACGAACAGCCCGACCAGACCGGCCGAGCCTTTGGCGTGCACGGGCGGACCCTCCGGTGCGATTTTCGCGGCCACTTCGTCCTTGGTCAGGCCGGGCGGCAGGTCCTTCGGATC
>DATHHM010000313.1:0-12597 GCA_035317145.1 Xanthobacteraceae bacterium
CCCTTTCGCCGGCACGGCCTATTCGACGTCAAAAGCGGCACTGGCGGCGCTGACGCGCGAAATGGCCGCCGATTTCGGCGCACACGGCGTCCGCGTCAACGCCATCGCGCCCGGCGAGATCGACACGGCGATGCTGTCGCCGGGCACGGAGAAAATCGTCGAGAACATCCCGATGCACCGTCTTGGCACGCCCGACGAAGTGGCCAAGATCATCTACGTGCTGTGCTCGGAGATGGCGTCCTACGTCAACGGCGCCGAGATCCACATCAACGGCGGCCAGCACGTGTGACGCGCGGCGCATCGTCGGCGAGCCGAATCAGTCTGTAATGGCCCGCGGCCGCACTTTTGAGTGCCTGCGAAAGCCGCTATGATGCACGCACCGGGGACGTTCAGTTCAAGTCCTCCGGCCGACAGCGGGGCAACCAATGCGTCACACAATCATGGCATCCGCGATCGCGGCGGTGAGCATCCTCACCGTGCCGGCGTCCGCGCAACAGCTCACCGGCACGCTTGCCAAGATCAAGGACACCGGCACGATAACGCTCGGTCATCGCGAGTCGTCCGTGCCGTTTTCCTATTACGACGACAATCAGAAGGTCATCGGCTACGCGATGGACCTTTGTTACAAGATCGTGGACGCGGTGAAATCGGAACTGAAGCTGGATAAGCTCGAGGTAAAACTCAATCCGGTCACCTCCGCCACCCGTATTCCCCTGATCGCCAACGGCACCGTCGACCTCGAATGCGGCTCGACGACCAACAATCTCGAGCGCGAGAAGCAGGTCGCTTTCACCATCACCCATTTCGTCACGGCGAACCGCTTCGTGTCGAAGAAATCGGCCAACCTCAAGACAGTCGAGGATCTCAAAGGCAAGACCATCGTCTCGACCTCCGGCACCACCAACATCAAGCAGATCACCGAGATCGGCGCGCAGAAGCATCTCGACCTCAACATCATCGCCGCCAAGGATCATGCCGAGGCATTTCTGATGGTGGAGACCGATCGCGCCGCGGCTTTCGTGATGGACGACATTCTGCTCTACAGTCTCGTCGCCACCTCGAAGACGCCGGGCGACTACGTGATATCGGCCGATGCGCTGTCGGTCGAGCCCTACGGCATCATGCTGCGCCGCGACGATGCGCCGTTCAAGACCGTGGTCGATGCGGCGATGACGGCCACCTACAAGAGCGGCGCGATCAACGCCATCTACGACAAGTGGTTCCTCAAGCCGATACCGCCCAAGGGCGTCAACCTCAACCTGCCGATGAGCGCGCCGTTCAAGAAGGTCATCGCCAGTCCGACCGATAGCGGCGATCCCGCGTGGTACGCCCAGTGAGCGCCGTCCGGCGCGGACGCTAGGGCGTGAACTATCACTGGAACTGGGCCATCTTCTGGGAGCTTTCTCCCGACGGCATCCATAGCTATTTCCAGACGCTCTTGCTCGGCACCGGCTGGACGCTGGCGACCGCTGCCTGCGCCTGGATCATCGCGCTGACATTGGGATCGCTGGTCGGCGCGCTGCGCACCATGCCGTTTGCCGCCGCGGTGCGCTTCGGCAACGTCTATGTCGAGCTGTTCCGCGACGTTCCGCTCCTGGTCCAGATGTTTCTGTGGTACTTCGTGGTGCCGGAGATCGTGCCGCACGCTTTCGGCACCTGGCTCAAGCAACTGCCGAACGCCTCCTTTTACACCGCGGTGGTCGCGCTCGGGCTCTACATGTCGGCGCGCGTCGCCGAGCAGGTGCGCGCCGGGATTTTGAGCTTGCCGCGCGGCCAGCGCCAAGCCGCGCTTGCGCTCGGGCTGACGCTGCCGCAGACCTACGTCTATGTGCTGATGCCGATGACCTATCGCATCATCATGCCGCCGCTGACGTCGGAACTGCTCAACACCATCAAGAACAGCGCGGTGGCGCTGACCATCGGGTTGATGGAATTGACCGCCCGCGCCCGCGCCATGCAGGAATTCTCGTTCCAGGTGTTCGAGGCATTCACCGCCGCGACGATCATCTACATCGTCATCAATATCGTCGTCACCTTCGCCATGCGCGTCGTCGAGCGCCGCGTTGCGGTGCCGGGCTATCTCGGTTTCAAGGCGCCGGCCGCGGGACACTGAGCCCAGGACATTGAGCTGATGTTTGCCAATTACGACTTCGACGTGATCTGGCGCTCGCTGCCCTACCTGTTCTACCAGGGCATGACGTTCACGCTGTTGCTGACCGCGCTGGCGACCTTCGGCGGCATCGTGATCGGCACGCTGCTGGCGCTGATGCGGCTCTCGAGCACCGCGGTCCTGACGCTGCCGGCCGCCGCTTACGTCAACCTGATGCGCTCGGTGCCGTTCGTGCTGATGATTTTCTGGTTCTATTTCCTGGTGCCCTATATCGGTCAGTGGATCACGCGGTCGGCGCAGCCGCTCCAAGTCGGCGCTTTCGCGTCTTGCCTCGTGACGTTTACGCTGTTCGAGGCCGCGTTCTTCTGCGAGATCATGCGCGCCGGCATTCAGTCGATCCCGCGCGGCCAAATGGCCGCCGCGCAGGCGCTCGGCATGACCTACCCGACCACGATGGGCTACATCGTGCTGCCGCAGGCGTTCCGCAACATGGTGCCGGTGCTGCTGACGCAGACTATCATCCTGTTTCAGGATACGTCGCTGGTCTACGTGATCTCGGTCACCGATTTCCTCGGCGCCGCTTCCAAGGTGGCGGAGCGCGACGGACGCCTGGTCGAGATGTACACGTTTGCCGCCGTCGTCTATTTCGTCATCTCGCTCGCCGCCTCCCGCACGGTGGCGCACCTGCAACGCCGCATCGCCATTATCCGTTGAACGCCGTGATCAAGATCGACGCCATCAGCAAGTGGTACGGGCCGACGCAGGTGCTCAAGGACTGCTCGGCCGAGGTTGCCAAGGGCGAGGTCGTCGTGGTCTGCGGACCTTCCGGCTCGGGCAAGTCGACGCTGATCAAATGCGTCAATGGGCTTGAGCCGTTCCAGCAAGGCCGCATCGTCGTCGACGGCATCTCGGTCGGCGATGCCAAAACCGACCTGCCCAAATTGCGGGCGCGGATCGGCATGGTGTTTCAGCATTTCGAGCTGTTCCCGCACCTCTCCGTCATGCGCAATCTGACGCTGCCGCAGGTCAAAGTGCTGCGCCGCGACGACAAGGAAGCCGCCGACAACGCCATGCGCCTGCTCGACCGCGTCGGTTTGCGCGTGCATGCCGACAAATTTCCCGGACAGCTATCCGGCGGCCAGCAACAGCGCGTCGCCATTGCGCGTGCGCTCGCCATGGACCCGATCGCCATGCTGTTCGACGAGCCGACCTCGGCGCTCGACCCGGAAATGATTCAAGAAGTCCTCGACGTCATGGTGGCGCTCGCCAAGGACGGCATGACCATGATCGTGGTGACGCACGAAATGGGTTTTGCGCGCAAGGTCGCCCACCGTGTCGTGTTCATGGACAAGGGCGAGATCGTCGAGGACGCGCCGACCGCCGACTTTTTCGGCAAGCCGCGCAGCGACCGGGCGCAGCTGTTCCTGTCGAAGATATTGCAGCATTGAAAAGCTAGATAACGCAGCTGTTGAGAATGCGATCGCTGGCGCCGATGCGCGTCGACGCGTTCATCGCCAGCTCCAATCGCGCCGCGGCCAGATCGGCCGGCGTGCGAACCGATTGCTCGTCCAGCATCCATTGATACGAGAACGAATAGACGAAGGCGCTTCTCGCATAACGCATTTGCGAATAGCGCATCAGCCGCGCCTCGACCGAACCGTCGCCGGTAAGCATTTCGCGCGCCAATACCCAGCCGTCCTCCGCGGCCATGGCCGCGCCTTGGGTGAGATGCGGCGGCGAGGTGTGCGCGGCATCGCCGCCGATGACGACGCGGCCGCGGAACCACGGCCACGGCACCAGGATCGGTTCGATCGTGCTGAAGACGATGTCGGAATCGGCATCGAGTGCAGCCGCGACTTCGGTAACGTAGCTGCCATATCGGGCGAGCCGCGCTTTGAACAGATCGACATAGTCCTCGCGCTTGAAAACGGCGTCGGGCGCCTCGGGGCGGATGTGGAAGACGTACATGAGATTATCGCTGAGCGGCATGGCGCCGGTCTTGCTGCCGACGCCTTGCAGGAATTCCATGCCGCGCACGTAAGCCGGCCGCGGCACTTGCACGCGCCAGGCGCCGTAACCCGATGGCCGCGGTACGAATGCTGTTCCGAACAAATGTTGTCGCGTCGTCGAACGTATGCCGTCGAAGCCGGCCAAAAGATCGAAGGAATCGGTGCGGCCGTCGGAAAACGTCACCGTCGCACGGTCTTTTTCGTCCTGGATTTCGCTAACAGTAACTCCCGTGCGCACCGCGACACCGGCCCGCTCGGCGGCCGCCAGCAGGATTTCGTGCAGTCGCAAGCGCGACAGTGCACAGAAGGCTGGAACTATCTCGTCGCCGAGCAGGAATTTGTGATCGACGATCAGCGCCCGGCTCGGATCGAAAATGGACATCCGGTCGTAGGCAAAACCCGATGCCAGGATTTCCGGCAAGAGGCCGAGCGCATCGTAGACCCGCAGCGCATTCGCCGGCTGGCCCAAGCCCACGCCCGGAACATCGAAAGCCGGCCGGCGCTCGATGAGCACGACCGCGACGCCGCGGCGCGCAAAGGCGGTGGCGGCCGTCAAACCGCCGACGCCGCCTCCGACGACCAACACCCGTCGAATTTCGTCCATAGCCCCGCGCGGTTTGACAGATAATCCGACAGTAGCGAGTATCAAAATTCTTCGCAAAGGACGCCGCCGCCCATGCATATCAAAATTCGCCGCACCTTTGTTGTGGTCGAGGACCATCGCGAGGAAGCCGGGCGCATATCCAACCTGCCGTTGCGCAAAGTCGCCGCTGTGGCGGTGGTGGAGAATCCTTTCGCCGGCCGTTACGTCGAAGATCTTGCGCCGATGATCGAGGGCAGCGTCACGCTCGGCAAGGAATTGGGCGCTCTGGCGCTATCCGCGATGGGCGGCCACGACGTGCAGAGCTACGGCAAAGGCGGCGTCGTCGGGCTCAACGGCGAGCAGGAACACGCCAACGCATTGCTGACCACGGCGTTCGCCAATCCCATCCGCGATATGCTCGGCGGCGGCGATGCGTGGATTTCATCGTTCACCAAGAAAGCCGGCCCGGGCGCGACGATCGATATTCCGATGAACCACAAGGACGATGTCTACGTCCGCTCCCATTACGACGGCATGACACTGGTGCTGCCCGATGCGCCGATGCCCGACGAAGTCGCAGTGATTTTTTGTCTCGCGAACCGCGGCCGGCTCAACGCCCGCGTCGGCGGTCTCACCCACGAAGAAGCCGCCGCGCGCAAAACCACCAAGCAGACGTCATGAAAGTAGCGATCTGCAATATCGGGAAAATTCTTTCCGGCGATATCGCCGCGCCCGTCGCCGCCGGCGACACCATCATCCTCGACGATGGCAAGATCGTTTCGGTCGGAATCGGCGGCGACGCTGCTGCTTGCGAGGTGGCCATCGATGCCGGCGGCATGATGGCCATGCCCGGCCTGATCGATTCTCATGTCCACATCACGTTCGGCGATTACACGCCGCGCCAGAAGACCGTGGGATTTTTGGAGAGTTACATCCACGGCGGCGTCACCACCTGCATCAGCGCGTCAGAGGTGCACGTGCCCGGCCGGCCGCGCGATCCCGCCGGCGTCAAGGCCTTGGCGATCGCGGCGCGAAAATCGTTCGAGCATTATCGCCCGGGCGGCATGCGCGTTCATGCCGGCTCGGTCATCCTCGAGCCGGGCCTCGTTGATGCCGATTTCGCCGAGCTTGCCGGTCACGGCGTCTGGCTGGCCAAAGCCGGCTTCGGCGCCTTCGCCACGCCCTACGACTACGCGCCTTACGTGGCCATGGCGAAGCGTCACGGCTTGATAACGATGGTGCACACCGGCGGCTCGTCGATTCCGGGCTCGACGGGGATTTGGGCCGATCATGTGCTCAAGATGCAGCCGGACGTGTCGTACCACGTCAACGGCGGGCCGATCGCCATGCCGGACGCCGATTTCCCGCGTCTGGTCAACGAGAGCGATCTTGCGATGCAGGTCTGCACCGCGGGCAATCTACGCACCACCTTGCTGGTCGCGAAGTTGCTGAGAGACGCGGGCCAGGAACAGCGGCTGCTCATTGCCACCGACACGCCGACCGGCAGCGGCGTGATGCCGCTCGGCATGCTCTACACCATGAGCCATCTCGCTTCGCTGGCGGATGTGCCTCCGGAAATCGCAGTAGCGATGGCGACCGGCAACAACGCCAAGGTCTACCGGCTCAACAGCGGCGTGCTCGCCGCCGGCCGCGACGCCGACGTGGTTTTGGTTGATGCCTGCCTCGGCGGCTCACAGAACGACGCGCTGTCGGCCTTGAGGAACGGCGACATCATGGGCGTCGGCGCGGTGATCACCACCGGCGTGCCGCGCTTCGTCGGCCGCAGCCGCAACACGCCGGAGACGATTCGGCGCGCCAAGGTGGCGCATTCCCGCGTGCCGCAAAATTTTTCCGGTGAAGCCTAAGGAGCCGCTTGGCGTTTGCCCCAAGGCACGAGAGCCCATATCCGCTCGTGGCCATAGTAGATCAGGATCTTGGTCAAGATTTCCGTTAAAGCGACCGACCCGGCAAGTTTTGTGCTGCCGCTGATCACGAACGTCACGACGAAGGTATCGAGGCTGCCGGTCGCACGCCAACTCACGGCTTTGACGAACGAGCGGGCGTGGGTCTCAGTCCAGCGCGTGAGCTTGCCCCTGACGGCACCCGTTCGCTTCGGTAGCCATTTCGCGAGCCGCGACCGACTTTGCAATGGAGCAATCTCTTCGACGCAACCCATTGCCACCGTGTCGAAGGTTTCAGGGTCGATGAGAATAAAGCTCCCGGTGTCCCTGCAGCCTTCGTAGCGATCCAGCGTGATCGCACGGTCGAAACTCAACGTACAGTTCCCCACCTCGTTTGGCCCGATCGAAACCGCTTCAACGGCGCGCCGCGTATCGAGATCGATCATGCTCAGTCCCGCTTCGACGCGCGCCGTGGCAGTGCTGGTCGCGAGCTTGAACAGATAAGTCTGGCCGCGCTCGAGCGGCCTGTCTTTCATCCAGAAGATGCGCGCGCGAACCCGCTCTGCCACCGCGGGCGCCCGCTCGACTGCAGCGACGATATCGCCGCGCGTTGCATCCACCGGGTCTGTGAACGTCAAAGTCACGGAGCGCCCGGCCGCGGCGTGACCAAGGTCGCCGTCGAAAGTGACGATGCGCGCGATACGCGTGACACCGCCGGCCGGCAGGACTTTGACCGGCATGCCGACACGCACTTCGCCGCTCGTGATCAAGCCGCTATAGCCGCGGAAATCCGGATCGGGCCGGTTGACCCATTGGATCGGCATGCGCAACGGATCGAGGTTCGCAGTCTCCGACGGCTCCACGGTTTCGAGATAGTCGAGCAGCGACGGCCCGCCATACCACGGCAGGTGTTCGGAACGGCTGGTGACGTTATCGCCGCTTTTTGCCGCGACCGGGATGCAGACGATGTCGATGAAACCGAGGTCGGCCGCCAATTCGCGGAAGGCTATTTCGACAGCGCCGAATGCGTCGCGCGACCAGCCGACGCGATCCATCTTGTTGACGGCGAGCACGACATGCCGGACGCCGAGCATCGACAGGATCACGAGGTGGCGTTTGGTCTGGCGGGTCAGGCCTTCCTCGACGGCGACCAGGACGAGCGCGAGATCGGCGACGGAAGCGCCGGTCGCCATGTTGGCGGTATATTCCTCGTGCCCGGGCGCATCGATGACGATGAACTTGCGGCGCGCCGTCGAGAAGAAGCGATAGGCAACATCGATCGTGATGTTCTGCTCGCGCTCGGCTGCCAATCCGTCGAGCAGCAGCGAGAAATCGAGTGCGTCGCCTTGCGTACCGAACTTGCGGGAATCGGCCACCAGCGCGTCGAGCTGGTCGTCAAAAACTTGCTTGGAGTCGTAAAGCAGCCGGCCGATCAGCGTCGACTTGCCGTGATCGACCGAACCGCAAGCGATGAAGCGCAGCAGGCTTTTGCGCTCTTGCCCGTGCGGCGCGGCAAATGCCGGTTCCGCCGGCTGCGCATGCACGTTCATCAGAAATATCCTTCCTGCTTTTTCCGCTCCATCGACGTCGCGCCGTCGTGGTCGATGACGCGGCCGCGCCGTTCGGAATGCCGGCTCTCCAGCGTCTCCTGGATGATTTCGGCAACCGTGCACGCCGTGCTCTCGATGGCGCCAGTCAGCGGATAGCAGCCGAGTGTGCGAAACCTCACCATCCGGATTTGCGGACGCTCGCCGGACGCCAAGGGCAGCCGCTCATCGTCGACCATGATCAATGCGCCGTCGCGTACGACCACCGGACGCGGCGCCGCGAAATAGAGCGGCACCACGGGAATGCGCTCGCGATGGATGTAGAGCCAGACGTCGAGCTCGGTCCAGTTCGACAACGGAAACACGCGGATGCTTTCGCCGGGGCGCTTGCGCCCGTTGTAGATGCGCCACGGCTCGGGCCGCTGCCGCTTCGGGTCCCAGGCGTGATTCGCACTGCGCAACGAGAATACGCGCTCCTTGGCGCGCGACTTTTCCTCGTCGCGCCGTGCGCCGCCCAACGCGGCGTCGAAGCGGTGACGATCCAGCGCCTGGCGAAGCGCCTGGGTTTTCATCACGTCGGTGTGCAGGCTGGAGCCGCTCGCGATCGGGTCGATGCCGCGCTCAAGCCCGTCGCGGTTGACGTGGACGATCAATTCGAGCCCGAGCTGTTTCGCGCGCGCGTCGCGGAACGCGATCATCTCGCGAAATTTCCAGGTGGTGTCGACGTGCAGCAGCGGCAACGGCGGTTTCGCCGGATAGAATGCCTTGCGCACGAGATGAAGCAGGACCGACGAGTCCTTGCCGATGGAATACAGCAATACCGGATTGTCGGACTCGGCGACCGCCTCACGAATGATGTGGATGCTCTCGGCCTCGAGGTGATCGAGGTGACTCGGCGCCGCGGCGTCACCCACGCCAGAGTGAACGGCGAGGTTGTCGTCACGATCGATGGTTTCGGAAACAGCGTCCATGGTCTGTCCGTTGCGGGATTCCGGAGGATTATTGTTGCGGCGCGCTGGCGCTCGTCGCGTGGGCGACGTGCAGGCCGCATTCCTTTTTCTTCGATTGCTCCCACCACCAGCGCCCGGCACGCTCCGGTTCGCCCGGCATGACGGCGCGGGTGCAAGGCGCGCAACCGATCGACAGAAAGCCGCGCTCATGCAGCGCGTTGCACGGCACATCGTGGGCGCGCGCGAATTCGCGCGTGCGTTCGCGCGTCCAATCGAACAGCGGATTGACCTTGATCAGACCGCGCTCTTCGTCGAACAGAGCAGGCAATACCTGGGCGCGGTCGGCGGACTGATCGGCGCGCAGCCCGGTGATCCAGGCGGCGGCACCGTCGAGCGCGCGCGCCAACGGCGCGACCTTGCGAACCGCGCAACAATCGAGGCGAGCCTCGACGGAGGATCGGAACCCTTCGATGCCTTGTCCGGCGATCAAGGCTTCGACGGCGCGGTGTTCGGGCGCGAAGGTCAGGACGCGGACGCCGTAACGCCGCTCGGTCTGTACCCAGACGTCATAGGTTTCCGGGAAAAGCCTGCCGGTATCGAGCGTCGCGACGTCGATCGCCAGGCCCTGCGCGAAGATCGCGTGCGCGATGGCCTGATCCTCAAGTCCAAAACTTGTCGTGAACACTACGCGGCCGTGGATTTGGCGGCGGATCGCCGCTAGACGCTCGAACAGATCGAGGGCGGGAAAGCGTTCCACAAATCCGCCGGCGATGGTTGCGAAAATTTCGCGATCCTCGGTCTGTGCAGCATGGACGCTTCGATTTGCACCGCCGCGGGACGGCTTCGCCCGCGCTGTGCTGGAATTGGCAACTTCAAGCATCGGAATCTTCACCACTCGTGAGCCCGTGTGGCGTCACTTAGAATGAAATTCCACGACTGCCAAGATGCAGCGCGAAAAAAGAAACATAAAACTATAATACCGATGGGCGGCAGATTTCCGTTTCAGCTTCGTCCTGATCGCTAGCAAGCGTCCCGCTCAAGCGTGCAAAAAATCCAGCACCGCGGTCTCGGCGAGCACCGCTTCGGGAATGCTGTGGCGCTCGGAGCGGGCGCGCTCTTCGGCGGTTTGCGTCGCCTGCAGGTAAGCGCCGAGGTGGCGCGCGCGCTCGATGATTTTTCGTCCCTGCGGCAGGCGCTCCGCCTCGAAGGCGCGCAGCGCGGCTTCGACGTCCTCGCCGTCGAGCGCCTGCGCCAGCGCCGCCGCATCGTCGGCCGCCTTGGAGACGCCGGCCGCGACATGGGGCCGCGCCACGAAGGCTGCGTCACCCAGAATGGCGACCCGGCCGAAGGCGAGCCGCGGGCTTTCCAGATCGTAGATCGGTTGCAGGATCGGCTCGTCGATCAGGCGGACGATCTCGCGGAATTGCGGCGCCAGCAATCGCTCGGCCGCCGCCCGCATCGCCGCGATCGGATCGCGGCGGATGAGCGGCGGCGGGATCGAGATCGAATGGGTGACGCCTTTGTCGTCGGTGAGGAGCCACGGCAGTTCCTTCGCCTCGTCCGCCGGGCGGTACCACACCACATTGTAGCGGCGCTGGCCGAGCCGCAGCTCGTTGTCGGGGCCGGCGACCGGATAGCCGAGACATTGCTCGCCGGGCGGCAGGCAGAACGTCATCAGTTCGAACAATTCGCGATGGATCGCCGGCGGGATGGCGCGCTCGGGAAGCAGCGCGCGCCACGCCACATAGCCGGCATAGAGCGGTGCGACATCGGGCAGGCATTGCTGCCGCACCGTCGAACGCAAGCCGTCGGCGCCGACAAGAACGTCAGCTTCCACCGTGCGGCCGTCGCTCAACTGCGCGCCCACGCTTTGCCCGGTTTGCGCAAAGCCGGTCAATCCGAGGCCGCGATGATAGCGCTGTGGCGGGAAGGCATCGCGCAGCACGCGGTAGACACGCTCCCAGGCGGTCAACACCTGCGGGCAGGCGATGGTGGCGGTGGTGCGGCCGTCGCGGTCGAGGATTTTGCGCGTGGTCATGGCGACGCCGAGATCGCGGGTATCGAGCCCGAGCGCGTTTAGCCGCGCGATCAACTCGGCCTGCGCGACGATGCCGGCGCCGCGGCCGGAGAGCTCGCTGCCCACGCGTTCGAAAATATCGACGTCCCAGCCGCGCCGGTTGAGCATGATGCCGGCCAAAAGCCCGCTCATCGAGCCGCCGATGACCAGCGCGCGGCGTTGCTTCGCCATGAATCCCGCTTTTCCCTTCAGCCTATTTCCCAAGCCGCAAAGGTTTTCTATATTGTGACTACATTCTCCGGAGGAACGCTATGGCCCTGACAATGCTGGATAAGAAGACGGACCGCGCCGACACCTCGGCCTGGCCGCCGGCGATTGCCGCCGAATTCGAGCGCGAGAAGGCCAACAATAACGCCTGCGTCGGCTCCACGCTGCTTTCGGAGACCGAAAAGGTCCGGGTCTGGATCATCCGGCTGGCGCCGGGCCAGCGGATCGGCTTCCACCGCCATGTGCTCGACTATTTCTGGACCTCGGTCTCGGGCGGCCGCGGCCGCCAGCACATCCACGACGGCACCACGGTCGAATATAGCTATCAGCCGGGCGAAACCCGCCATGAGACCTATGGGCCGGGCGAGTACAAGGTCCACGACCTCGAAAATCTCGGCGACAAGGAGATGGTCTTCATGACCATCGAGTACATCGACAGCGCCAATAAGCCGCTCGCCGTGCCCGATAAGGTCCGCGCTGCGGCTTAAGCACGCTTGCGCGAAATGCCCTCTCGCGGGAGGCGGGAGAGGTTGTTATAGCCAAGTGGGGGGACGTCCCGCATGTGCATGCGGGGCTGTGTGGCTGAGTAATGATCTTTTCCTTCGATCTGCTTATCAATGCCATCGTTTCCGGCATCCTGATCGGCGGCTTCTATGCCGCCGTCACGTCGGGCGTGTCGCTATCGTTCGGCATTCTCGACATCGTCAACATCGCGCATCCCGCCTTTATCATTCTCGGCTCCTACGTCGCCTATATCGTCAACGCGACGCTGGGCGTCGATCCGATCCTCACGGCGATCGTTATGATGCCGGCATTCTACGTGCTCGGTGCCGGCATCTATCAGATCTATTACGTGTCGTTCGAAAAACGCGGCCAGGAATCGTTGCGCGGGCTGGCCTTCTTCTTCGGTCTACTTTTCATCACTGAAGTCTCTCTGGTGCTCTATTTCGGCGTCGACTATCGCTACGTCGAAGCGCCCTATATCGGGCCGACCTGGCATCTGGGCGTGGTCGGCATGCCGCTGCGCATGCTGGTGCCGTGCGTGGTATCGCTGTTGCTGATCGCATGCCTGCAACTCGTGCTCACCCGCACCTTCGTCGGCCGCGCCATCATGGCGGTGGCGCAGGACCAGCTGGCGTTGCGGCTGATGGCGATCGATCCGATCCGCATCAAGCGCATCGCCTTCGGCATTTCGATCGCGACGGCGTCGCTT
>DATHHM010000314.1:0-2921 GCA_035317145.1 Xanthobacteraceae bacterium
AAGAAGGGCCAGTTCCTCGCCCCCAATGACATGAAGAATGTGATCGCCAAGATCACCGGCGCGGGCAATTCCAATGTGCTGGTGACCGAACGCGGCGTGTCGTTCGGCTACAACACGCTGGTGTCCGACATGCGCGCGCTGCCGGAGCTGGCCAAGACCGGCGCGCCAGTGATCTTCGACGCTACCCATTCGGTGCAGCAACCGGGCGGGCAGGGCGCCTCATCGGGCGGCGAGCGCGAATACGTGCCGGTGTTGGCGCGGGCGGCCGTTGCCGTGGGTGTCGCCGGGGTCTTCATCGAGACCCACGAGAACCCCGACCGCGCCCCCTCCGATGGCCCAAATATGATTGCGCTCAAGGACATGGAGCCGCTTCTTGCGCGCTTGATGCAATTCGACAAGCTGGCCAAAAGCTAGTCGGCGCCGTTAGATCCGGGCGCGCTCATCGCCAACAACGAGACTTCGCCATTCCGCCCATCCTCAGAATCGTCAGCCTGGTGATTTTCGCGTCGACGCTGTTCTCGCGCGCCGTCGATCCGGTGATTCCGAAAATCGCCGCCGATCTCGCCATCGACGTAAAAACCGCGGCGCTGCTGTCGAGCGCGTTTACGTTTCCCTATGCCCTCATGCAGCCCGCGCTCGGCACCGTCGGCGATTTCTTCGGCAAGACGCGGCTGATGAATATCAGCCTTGCCGCCGTGGTGACGACGACGCTGATCTGCGCCTTCGCCAGTAATTTTACGGTGCTGGTGACCATGCGCGTCATCGCCGGTGTCTGCGCCGGCGGCATCTTTCCGGTCGGCGTCGCGATCGTCGGCGATCTGGTGCCGGTGCATTCGCGCCAGGTCGCGATCGGCCGGCTCCTGGCGGTAGGATTGACCGGAAATCTGATCGGCGCCGTGCTCGCCGGCGCCATCGGCGATCTGCTCGGCTGGCGCGGCGTGTTCCTCTCGATCGGCGGATTTGGCGCGATCGTCGCGGTGATCGCCTTCTTCGCGTTTCGGGGCTTAAGCACGCCGAAGTCGAGGCCGTTCAATCTCACCGCCGTGGCCGCCGGATTCCGCAGCGTGTTCGCCGATCCCCGGGCAAAAGTCTGCTTCAGCTCGGTGTTCTTCGAGGGCATCGTCATCCACGGCATGTTTCCCTATGTGGCGCTGTTGCTGCTCGCGAGCGGCGAAACCCATTCCTCCTACGCCGGCATCATCATCGCCGCGTTCGGCCTCGGCGGCATTATTCTGTCGCTGTCGTTGCCGTTCCTGGTGGTGCGGGTGACCGAACGGCAATTGATGCTCACCGGCGCGGTCTTCGCGGCAATCGCCTTCGGCCTGATCGCGCTGAACATGGCCTGGTACATCCAGGCCGCGGTGTTCGTGCTGTTCGGGCTCGGCTTCTACATGCTGCACAATTGCATCCAGGTTCACGTCACCGACCTGTCGCAGACCGCGCGCGGCACCGCGTTGTCGATGCATTCGTCGGCGTTCTTTTCCGGCCAGGCGATCGGGCCGATCTACTACGGCTTTGCCTTCGGCCATTTGGGCATCAGCGTGCCGCCGCTCATCGGCGCCGGCGTGATTTTGGTCATCGGGGTCATCTGCGCGCGCTTGCTGCGGCATCGGCGGCCGATGCCCGCCCTTGTCGAAGGGCGCTAAATCCCCCATTATGTTGCTGTTTCGGCCTGGGGTGCCGCGCGCAAAAGGCGCGGCTGAGATCAAACCCATCGAACCTGTCTGGGTCATTCCAGCGAAGGGAGCCGCTTCTGACGATTGAACTTCCTCATCTCGGCAGCAAGCCGCGCATCGCCATTATCGGCGCCGGCGTGGTCGGCCTGGGCATAGCTTGGCGGCTCGCCGGCCGCGCAACGGTCACGGTGTTCGACCGCGGCAAGGCCGGCGCGGGCGCGAGTCATGCCGCTGCCGGCATGCTGGCCGCGTGTTGCGAGGCTGAGCCCGGCGAGGAGGCGCTGGTCGCGCTCGGGCGCGAAAGCCAGTCGCGCTGGCCGAACTTTGCCGACGAGTTGTTACGCGCCAGCGGCATCGACGTCGAACTGCGGCGCGAGGGCACGCTGCTGCTCGCGTTGACCGCGGATGATCACGCGGAAATCGCCCATCGCTTGGAGTTTCAGCGTCGTCTGGATCTGCCGCTCGAATGGCTGTCGGCCGCCGACACGCGGAAAAGAGAGCCGCATCTGGCGGGAAAAATCGCTGGCGCGCTGTTCTCGCCGGAAGACCATCAGGTCGATAACCGCAAGCTCGTTCAGGCGCTGCGCATCGCCGCCGAAACTACCGGCGTGACAATCCACGAGCACCGGGCGGTCAAGGAAATCGCCGTGCAAGGCGGCAAGGCGACCGGCGTTGTTTTCGAAGACGGCGCGACCGAGCGCGCCGACATGGTCGTGCTTGCCGCCGGCGCCCGGTCGCGCACCATCGGCGGACTGCCGCCCGACCGCCGGCCGCCGGTGCGTCCTGTAAAAGGCCAGATGCTGGCGCTGCGCATGGATGCGAAAGCGCCGCTCGTCAATCACGTGCTGTGGGCGCCGGGCGCTTATCTGGTGCCGCGCCGCGACGGCCGGCTGATCGTCGGCGCCACCGTCGAGGAAAAAGGTTTTGACGACAGCATCACCGCCGGCGGCGTGATGGCGTTACTCGACGCCGCGTGGCGCGCGGTGCCGGCGGTCGAAGAATTGCCGATCGACGAAATCTGGGTCGGCCATCGGCCGGGCAGCCGCGACGACGCGCCGATCCTCGGCCCCGGTCCGCTCGATGGCTTGTTTTATGCCACCGGTCATCACCGCAACGGCATCCTGCTGGCGCCGGTCACCGCCGATGCTATGGCGCGGCTCATTCTCGACAATGTCGTGGAGCCGGCGATCCGGCCGTTCGGTCTCGAACGTTTTTTGCCGGCGCGGGCGGCGGAGTAGGGGAGCG
>DATHHM010000315.1:0-3540 GCA_035317145.1 Xanthobacteraceae bacterium
CGATCGAGTCGCCCAAGCGACAGAACTCGGATCGGCGACTGGTCGAAATCCCGCCATACCAATAGGGTAGCGGGGCTGGGGAGGCGGATTGATGCGCACCATTTCGATTGCCGGGGTTATTGTGGCGCTTGCCGCGGGTTCCGCGCTGGCGCAGGGCGTTGGCACGCCGCCCAAGCCCCCCGTTGCGGCCAAACCGCCGGTCGCGGCAAAACCGCCGCTGGCCGCGGTCAAGCCGGCGAGTACGCCGGAATCGCGCTCGGCCGCCGCGCTGGCGCTGTCGTCGGACCCGGTGTTCGACGAGGGCACCTTCCAGCGCATCAAGGAAGCGCTGCTGTTCTATTCGGACATCCAGGTTCGCGGCGGCTGGCCGATGCTGCCGGCCGATGCAAAACTCGAGCCGGGTGCGAGCGGCCCTTACGTCGCGCTGTTGCGCCAGCGCCTTGTCATCTCCGACGACATGGCCGTCGCGCAGGAAGCCGGCGAGGCCTATGACGCGAGCGTGGTCGAGGGCGTCAAGCATTTCCAATTGCGCCACGGGCTGGATGCTACGGGAACAGTCGGCGCGCAAACCTTGAAAGCGCTCAACGTGCCGGTCGGCGCCCGCATCAAGCAGCTCGAAGCTTCGCTGGAGCGGCTCCTCGGCATGGATTTCATCTTCGCCGAGCGCTACGTCGTGGTGAACATCCCGGCCGCTTTCGTCGAGGCCATCGCCAACGGCAAGGTCGAGCGCCGCTATCGCGTCATCGTCGGCAAGATCGACAAGCCGTCGCCGACCCTGACCGCTTCCATCACCGCGGTCGATCTCAATCCGACCTGGACGGTGCCGCTGTCGATCACCAAGAACGAGATCATCGCCCATATGCGCCGGGATCCGAGCTATCTGAGCCGCATGCATATGCGGCTGCTCGGCGGCGGCGATCAGGAGATCAGTCCGTCATCGGTCGACTGGGCGTCCGACCGCTCGCCCAATTTCACCGTGCGGCAGGATGCCGGCGCCTGGAATGCGCTGGGCAATCTCAAGATCGACATGCCGAATCCGTACTCGGTCTACATGCACGACACCGATACGCGAAAGCTGTTCGCCGACGACTACCGCTTCGACTCCCACGGCTGCACCCGCGTCGACAATGTGCGCGACCTCGCCGCCTGGATTCTCGAAGACGTGCCGGGCTGGAATCGCGCAGCGATCGACGCCGGCATCGCCGCCGGCCAGACCAAGATCGTCAACCTGCCGCACAAAATGCCGGTCGCCTGGGTCTATCTCACCGGCTGGGTGACGCGCGACGGCGCGATCGAATTCCGCGACGACGTCTATAAGCACGACGAAGCGCTCGACCGCGACGCGCTGGCGCAAGCCACCGGCGCCGACGGCTTCGTGCAGCCGGCGCCGACCCAGCCCATCAAGCGGGTTTCCATCGACACGCGGTAAAGGCCTCGTCATTGTTCCTCCCCCTGAAAGGGGGAGGGCAGGGTGGGGGTCGCGGGCCGGCAACTGGTATAATGGGCATCGCACCGGCCTCACCGGCTGCGCGCTGTCTCTTCACGTTTGAACATCCGTCGAGGCCGCGGACTCCCACCTATCCTCCCCCTTGCAGGGGGAGGAAGAGCCCAGCTGCTCGGGCATCGTGAGTGACGGACCCCGCCGATGCGCCAAATGATCTTGGTCGGCTTCCTGCAGGCGCAGAACTGCACCAATCTCGCCAGCTCCTGGCGCCATCCGCAATCGCGCACCGACTCTTGGTCGCCGGATTTTTACCGGCACATCGGCCGCGTGTTGGAGGAAGGAAAATTTCATCTCGGTTTTTTCGACGACCGGCTGTCGATGCCTGACATGTATGGCCGCAATCACGCGCACACTGTCGAACATGGCATTCGCTGCGTGAAACTCGACGCGGTCACCGTGCTCACGGTGATGGGCATGGCGACGGAACGGCTCGGGCTGGGCGCGACGTATTCGACCAGCTACTACGAGCCGTTCCATGTGGCGCGGGTGTTCGCGACCCTCGATCTGATGACGCACGGCCGCGCCGCCTGGAACGTGGTGACCTCGCTCAACGACGGCGAAGCGCAGAACATGGGCCGCGACGAGGCGGTGGCGCACGATTTGCGCTACGACCGCGCCGACGAGTTCATGGAGATCGTGCTCGGCCATTGGGACGCCTGGGAGGACGACGCCATCGTCCAGGACAAGGCGACCGGCTTGTTCGCAAAACCCGAAAAAGTTCACCGCCTCGATTATGAGGGCCGCTACTTTCGCTCGCGCGGGCCGTTTACGGTGCCGCGCTCGGCGCAAGGTCACCCGGTCATCATCCAGGCCGGATCGAGCGGGCGCGGCAAGGCTTTTGGCGCGCGCTGGGGCGAGGTAATCTTTGTCGTTTATCCGAGCATCGAAACCGGCCAGCGCGACTATGCGGAGTTCAAGGCGGAGGTGGCGCGCTCCGGCCGCGATCCCGACGCGATCAAGATCACCCACCTCGTCAACACGGTGGCCGCGGCCACCAAGGCGGAAGCCGAAGACAAATGGGCGGAGATCGCAAAGCTGCCGCTCGAGATCGACGCGCTGTCGCTGCTCTCGGAAGCGCTCAATTTCGATTTCGCGAGAAAGGGCATGGACGAGCCGTTCACCGCGGACGAGTTGGCGGAAATGTCCGGCCTGCAAGGCATCCGCGACCGCGTGCTTGCCGCCAGCGGCACCAAAAATCCGACAGTGCGCGACTTCATCCGGATTAGCGGCCGCGGCCGCGTGCACAACGCCATCGTCGGCGGCCCGAAGGAGGTCGCCGACCGGCTCGAGCAGTGGTTCACCGCGCCCGCCTGCGACGGCTTCGTCCTCTCCGCCACCCACGTGCCGGGCGCCTACGAGGATTTCGTGCGCTTCGTCGTGCCGGAGCTACAACGACGTGGCCTGTTTCGGAAAGATTTTTCCGGCGTCACATTGCGTGAGAATTTGGGATTGCCGGTGCCGGCAGTCGGCGCGTGGCGCTCGGCGGTGAGCTAGGACACTGTTCGAGCCGGCCAAAGACCTGTTTCAAGGAACTCCGATTCCGGTGATACTGGCGCCATGACCGTCATCGGCCGCATCGTTGCTTCCGTCATTGTCGCGATTGCCATCGCTGCGTCCGCGGTTTTTGTGCGCGCCGCGGACGTAGAGCTCGCCCCGATGGTCCACCACCCGATGAGCCGGTATGTGGATGCAAAGTATCGTTTCTCCTTTTGGCACCTGAGTGCGTTGCGAATAACGGTAACGACGGCCAACGACGACGCGCGTTTTCCGGGCGGCGTCACGGTCGAGACCGTGCAGGTCGGTTCGCCAGGGGGCGTGTCGCTCTACGTCGTCAATTCGCCGCAGAGCACGATCACCGACGAACCCAACGGCCATGCGGCCCCGATCCCACAGACCAAATATTTTTACGACGCCGCGTCGCAACGCTGGATGGTGACGTATCCCGAGGGCACCGACGGCGGCGGCAGTGCCGCGCCGGCGCCGGCTGACGTATCCAAGACCACCATCGGCGGACTGCCGATGCTGCCGAGCGGCGC
>DATHHM010000316.1:0-6384 GCA_035317145.1 Xanthobacteraceae bacterium
GCGGCCGGTCCAGCGCATCGACCACGGCGGAGAGGCGCTCGACCGCGCGCGCGAGTGCGGCTTTCGCCGACAGGCCGGCATGCGGCCGCACCGGCGAGACCACGGTGATGGTGTCTTTGACGGCATCGAATGCGATCACCAGCGTCGGGCGCACCAGCATGGCATCGGGGATGCCGATCGGGTCGGGCGCCTGCGCCGGCAATTCCTCGATCAGCCGCACCATGTCGTAACCGAGATAGCCGAACACGCCGGCGGCCATGGGCGGTAAATCGTCGGGCAGCGCGATGCGGCTTTCGGCAATGAAGGTGCGCAGCGCCTGCAGCGGCGGCTCGTCCATCGGCGCGAATGCCGTCGGGCTGCTTGCCGGCGCGCGGTTGAGCTCGGCACGTTCGCCATTGACGCGGAAGATCATGTCGGGCTCGAGCCCGATGATCGAATAGCGGCCGCGCACGGCGCCGCCTTCGACCGATTCGAGCAAAAAGCTCATCGGCCGGGAGCCGGCGATTTTCAGGAAGGCGGAGACCGGCGTTTCGAGATCGGCAACCAGCGTCGTCCACACCACCTGCGGCTCGCCGGCCTCATAGCGGGCGGCGAATTTTTCCGCCGAAGGCTCGATCTGCATTCAATTGGTATCCGGCGCGCTGTTGCCCAAGGCTTGCTGGAGCGCTGACTGATTGACGCTGGTGCCGAGATCGCTTTCCAGCCACGCCATGTATTGGCCGAACACGTCGTCGCCGATTTGGCGCGATACCATCTCGTCGAGCTGCTTGGCGTTGGGCGTGTTCTTGTCGAGGCTCGGCGTCTTGACGTCGGTCACCCGGAACACGGTCCATTGCGTCGGCTTGTCGCCCTCGGCGCTGGCGTAGGCATCCAGGGCGGTATGGAAGATGGCGTCGATCATCCGTCCCGAAATGGTCTCCGGCGGCTTAGTGCGTGTGATGTTGCTTACGGTTTCGACTTTCACGCCGTTGGCGGCAGCCATGGCCTCGAGCGTGCCACCGTTTTTCAGCTTATCGAGAATGTCGGCCGCCTTGGCCTTCAGCCGCGAAGCGACCTCTTCGTCGCGCCACTGCGCCTCGACCTGGCTTTTCACCTCGTCGAGAGTGCGCTCGCGCGCCGGCGTGATGCCGGTGACGTCGTACCAGATATAACCGCCGTCGGCCTCGAGCGGATCGTTGTCGACGCCGACGTCGGTGGCAAACGCGGCGTTGACCACTTCGGCGGCGTGGGGAAAGTTCTCGATCGGCTTGCCGGCGGGATCGCGGCCGGAGCGGTCGATCGCGTCGTAGGTGACGACGGGCAGCTTCAGTTTCTGCGCGGCGTCCTCGAGCGAAGCGCCGCCGGCGCGGGCGTCCTCGATCTTGTCGTGGACGTCCTGGACGGTTTTTTTGACGCGCGCCAGGGCGATCTCGTTGCGGATTTGCGGCGCCACGTCGGCGAAGGTTTTGCCTTCCTCGGGGATGATCTTCGACACGGTGACGATGACCACGCCGAACTTGCCTTGGACCGGTGCGCTGACCTCGCCGTCCTTGAGCGAAAAGGCGGCATCGGCCACGGCCGGATCGATGATGGTCGATTTGGGCACCGTGCCGAGATCGAGGTCTTGTTCCTTGAGCCCGCGCTCGGCCGCGAGCGCCGCGAACGTCAGGCCGCCCTTGATCCGATCACTGGCGGCCTGCGCCTCGGCCATGGAGGGAAACGGCATCTGCGCGACGTGGCGGCGCTCCGGCGTGATGTAGCGGTTGCGGTAGGTGTCGAATATCTGTTTGACGTCCTCGTCCGGCACTTCCGCGGTCTTGGCAAGCTCCGCCGGCGTCGCCACCACGGTCGCGACCTTGCGGAATTCCGGCGCGCGGAACAGGATTTTGCGAGTCTCGAAATATTTGCTGAGCTGCTCCTCGGTGGGCGCCGCAATGTCGCCGGCTTGCGCCGGACCGAGCGCGATATAGGCGATGCTGCGCGCCTGGTTCTGAAACTGATTAAGCGCCTCGAGCCAGGCGTTCGGCAGCGGGATATTGCCCGAGACCGAATCGATGATCTGCCGGCGTAGCGTCAAGTTGCGTTGCTCGGCGACAAAGCGTTTTTCGTTGAAGCCGGCATTGTGCATCGCGTCTTCGAACCGGGCGCGGTCGAACTGGCCTTGCTGATTCTGGAACGCCGGATTGGTGACGATGCGCCGCGAGATTTCGTCATTGGAAACGCCGAGCCGCATTTGCCGGGCGCGCTCGTTGAGGCCGGCTTCGGCGACCATCTCGCTCAAGACCTGCCGCGGCATGCCGCGCGCCATGGCCTCATCCGGCGTGATCACATGGCCCGACTGCCGGCCTAGCATTTGCACCGCGTCGGTATAGGTCTGCCGGAACTGCTCGACCGGGATCTCGATGCCGCCGATCTTGGCGACCGTCGAGCGGCCAAAACCGCGGAAGATGTCGTTGATGCCCCAAACCGCAAAACTTGCGGCAAGCACCGACATCACCACACCCATGACGATGCGGCCGAGCCAATTCGCAGAGGCTTTACGGATACCTCGAAGCATTACGTCCCACGCTTTTGAGCGGTTGCTTTAAGCCAGTCGGCTGAAGGCGGCGCATCATAAGGAGCGTCACGCTGCACCGCAACTGACGGCTTTTACAGATAAAACGCCCCTTTTCCGCGCGCAACCGGTCTGCTAACGGCTCTTAGAGCATGATCCCGAAAAGTGGACACCGGTTTTCGGATAAGATCATGCTCAAACGAAGATTTTAGACCATGATCCGATTCAATTGAATTGGATCATGGTCTAATCGCAGGATTTTTAGGCCGAAATGATGGCGCGCCGCCCGCTGGTCGCAGGGAATTGGAAAATGAACGGGCTTGCGGCTTCCGCCGGCGAGCTGGAGACGATCATCGCCGGCGCCCGCGGCCTGTCCAATGCCGACCTTATAATATGTCCGCCATCCACGCTGGTGGCGGGCTTTGCGGCGCTGGCGCGAGGCTCGCGCGTCGCCATCGGCGGCCAGGACTGCCATGCCGAGCCGGCCGGCGCCTATACCGGCGATATTGCCGCGGAAATGCTCAAAGACGCCGGCGCCAGTGCCGTCATTGTCGGCCATTCCGAACGCCGCCACTATCACGGCGAGACCGATGCCATGGTGCGAGCGAAGGCGCTTGCGGCGCGGCGCGCCGGCCTCCTTGCCATCGTCTGTGTGGGCGAAACGCGCGCCGAGCGCGATGCCAGCAAGACCCACACGGTCGTGCGCACGCAACTCGACGGCTCGCTGCCGGACGATTTTGAGGATTTCGTTATCGCCTATGAGCCGGTCTGGGCAATCGGCACCGGCGTGACGCCGACCAAGAACGACGTCCTCGACATGCACCGTTTTATCCGCGAGCGTCTGTCGGCGCGCTACGGCGAGGCGGGGCAGGGCGTCCGCATTCTCTACGGCGGCTCGGTCAAGCCGGCGAACGCCAAGGAATTGCTCGGAATAGACAACGTCGATGGCGCGCTGGTCGGCGGTGCCAGCCTCAAGGCTGACGAGTTCCTGGCGATAGCGGCGGTTTACCGCTAAACTTCCCCGGCCGTCGGCGCTCAAGACCGGCGGCTCGGGAGGACGCCATGAAAATCCATCGTGCGATTGCCGTCATTGCCGTATTGGGGCTGCCGCAGCTCGCGACCGCGGCTCGTGCGGCGGACATAAAACTCCTCGGCGGCAACGCGCTGAACGCGGTAATGGAGGTACTCGGCCCGCAATTCGAGAAAGCGACCGAGAATAAGCTTGTCGTTACGCTCGGAACGTCGGCGCAACTGAAGGCCCGCATCGAGAGCGGCGAGGCCTTCGATGCAGTGCTGCTGACCAAGGCCGCGCTCGACGAGCTCGCCACGGCGGGCAAAGTCGCGGATGCGCCCCGCGCCGCAATCGCACGCGCCGGCATCGGCGTCGCCATCCGTAAAGGCGCGGCAAAGCCCGATCTGAGCACCACTGACGGTTTCAAGCAGGCGATGCTGAACGCGAAATCGATCGGCTTCGTCGATCAGACGCCGACTGCCGCTGCGCTCAAGGCCATATTTGTGAAGCTCGGCATTGCCGACGAGATCAAAGCCAAGATCAAGCCGCTCACGATTCAGGCGGCAGTCGCGGTTACCAACGGCGACGTCGAAATCGCGATGACTCAGATCAGCGAAATTCTGCCGTATCCCGGCGTCGAGCTGGCCGGACCGCTGCCACCGGACATTCAAACTTATACGATGTTCTCCGGCGGCATCAGCGCCACGGCGAAAAATGCCGAAGGGGCGACCGCCTTGATTAAATTCCTGACGTCGCCTGACGCCAAGGCGGTGATCAAGGCCAAGGGCATGGAGCCGGGCTGAGCGCGAACGTTTAAAAAATCGGCAAAACGGGAGGGAGCCATGGCCGACGACAGCAATCCGATACGCCGTCGCAATTTCCTGATGGGAGCGGGCACCGCGGTCGCCGCGTCTTTGGCGCCGCCGGTCGCCACCGAGGCGCAGACCGCGGCGAGTGCCGCCAGTGCGGCGCCCGATGTCGAGCCACTGCTCACATTGACGGCAACCGAGCACGCCTTCTTCGTCGCCGCCGCCGACACACTGATCCCCGCCGATGACTTGTCGCCGTCGGGCAGCCAATGCGGCGTCGCCACTTTCATCGATCGCCAGTTGGCCGGCGCTTATGGCGGCGGCGCGCGGCTTTATCGCGACGGGCCGTTCACCAAGGCCAAGCCCGAGCTCGGCTACCAGCTGCCGCTCAACCCGCGCGAATTCTTTCGCGCCGGCATTGCCGCGGCCAACGAGTGGTCGCGCAAAACCTACGGCAAGGATTTCGACCGCCTCGCCGACGCCGACCGCGAAGCGGCGCTCAAGGCCATGGAAGCGGGCAAGGCGGAGTTCTCCGGCTTTTCCAGCCGCATGTTCTTCAACGCGCTGCTCGACTTGAGCATGGAGGGCTTTTTCGCCGATCCGATCTATGGCGGTAACCGCGACATGGCGGCGTGGAAGATGGTCGGCTATCCGGGCTTGCCGGCGACCTATCGCGAGGACATCAAAAAATATTTCGGCAAGAAATACGACAAGCCGCCGCGTTCGATCGCGGATTTTTCTTGAGGGAGATGCGTCATGATCACGCTCAAGGAAACCGATGCGGTCGTCATCGGCGTCGGCTGGACCGGATCGATCCTCGCCCGCGAACTGACCAAGGCGGGCCTTAACGTTGTCGGCCTCGAACGCGGCGCACGACGCATGCCGGGCGAGGATTTCACCATTCCGTCGGTGCGCGACGATCTCAAATATGCGGTGCGGCAGGAATTGTTTCAGGACACGCAGCTTGAAACCGTATCGCTGCGCCATTCGCCGGCGGAGACTGCGTTGCCGATCCGTCGCCTCGGCTCGTTCCTGCCCGGCACCGATCTCGGCGGCGCCGGCGCGCACTGGAACGGCATGACCTGGCGCTGGCTGCCGTCGGATCACAAGCTGCGCAGCCATATTACCGAGCGTTACGGCAAGAACGCCATTCCGGCCGAGATGACCATCGAGGACTTGCCGGTCTCCTATGACGAGCTCGAGCCGTATTACGACAAGTTCGAAAAACTGTGCGGGGTCTCCGGCAAGGCCGGCAATTTACGCGGGAAAATCATCGACGGCGGCAATGTGTTCGAAGGCCCGCGGCAGAACGAATATCCGAATCCGCCGCTGGCCAAGAGCATGGCCGGCACCATCATGGCCGACGCGTCGAAGAGCCTCGGCTACCATCCGTTCCAGGCGCCGTCGAGCAATGCCAGCGAGGTCTATACCAATTTCGAAGGCCAAACGCTGGGCGCCTGCGAATATTGCGGCCATTGCGAACGCTTCGGCTGCGAGGCCAATGCCAAGGCCTCGCCGAACGTCTGCATCCTGCCGGCGCTGCTGGCGGACCAAAAATTCGAGCTGCGCACCCACGCGCAAGTCAAAGAGCTCGTCTACGACAAAGCGGCGCGCAAGGTGACGGCAGTGCGCTATGTCGATACCCGCACCGGCGAAGAATACGAGCAGCCCGCCGGCATCGTCATCCTCGGCGCCTACGTGTTCAACAACGTGCTCTTGATGCTCACCGCCGGCATCGGCGAGGCTTATGACTACAAGACCGGCAAAGGCGCCGTCGGCAAGAACTACTGTTATCAGGTCAGCGGCAATGCCGTGACGGTGTTCTTCCAGGACAAGGAGATCAATCCGTTCATGGCCGCAGGCGCCCACGGCGTGCTGATCGACGACTTCAACGGCGATAATTTCGATCACGGCGGGCTCGGCTTTTTCGGTGGCGCCTGGATCCAGGCCGGCCCGACCAATGGCCGCCCGATAGCGACCCGCCCGGTGCCGCCCGGCACGCCGCGCTGGGGCCGCGAATGGAAAGCGGC
>DATHHM010000317.1:0-3730 GCA_035317145.1 Xanthobacteraceae bacterium
CGAAATCCATTTACGCGGCCGTGCCGCGCCGGGCATGAACGAATGGATCAGATCGCAAACGCCCGCGCGTTGGCACGAGCGCGTGTTCTTGCACCCGCTGGTGCCGAACGAAGAGCTGGCGTCCCGCCTTGTCGAGCACGATATCGGCTTTGCCGGCGAGCAGAATTATTGCCGCAGCCGCGAGCTGACCGTGACCAACAAAATCCTGCACTACCTGCTCGGCGGTCTCGCCGTCGTCGCCAGCGACACCGCGGGTCAACGGGAAGTGGCCATGCAGGCAGGCGGCGCCGTGACGCTTTATGAGTCGGGGAATCCGGCGTCGCTGGCGCAGGCGCTGCGCACGCTCCTCGATTCCCCCGACGGCCTGGCCCGCGCCAAAGCCGCCGCACTACAAACGGCGGAACAGACGTTCTCCTGGGAGCGCCAGGAGCCGGTCCTGTTGCGTCATATCCAGGAAGCGTTGCGCGAGACGGGCGCCATGTCCCACACCACGTCCCATTCATGAGCGACACCAAGTCCGGCCCGGCCCGGCGCGTTCTCCTGGTGACCAGCTCCTATGCGCCGACCATGATCGCCGACATGCAGCGCGCGCGGCAGCTTGCGTGGCAATTGCCCGAAGCCGGATGGGACGTCGAGATTTTGTGCCCCGGCATCGGTTATCAGCCGCCGTCCTGCAACGACGCGGACAGCGCGGAATTTTTTTCGCCTGCCACGAAGGTGTATGCTGTGCCGCAGCGCGCAGCCGCATTTTTCCGCTTTTTCGGCATCGGCAATATCGGCCTGCGCGCGTTGGTGCCGCTGTATTTTGCCGGCCGCAAATTGTTGGCCGCGCGCCGGTTCGATCTTGTCTACTTTTCGACGGCGCAATTTCCGCTTTTTCTCATGGGGGTCCCATGGCGGCGCCGGTTCAAAATTCCCTACGTGGTCGATCTGCATGACCCGATCTATAGCGGCGCCGCGGCCACGTCGGGCGGCTGGAAACGGCGCTTGAGCCGGTTCGTCTCGCGCTTCATCGAGCGCCGCGCCGCCGCCGCGGCTTCGGGACTGATCGCGGTATCGCCGCATTACCTCGTGCTGATGCAAAGCCGGTATGCCGACCGACGGCCGCAATGGCTCAAACCCGATCGGCAGGCCGCCATTCCTTTTGCTGTATTGCCGCGCGATCTGGATGAGGCCGGCGCGGGACCGGCCGGAAGCCGCGACGCAGGCGGAGCCAGGCGCATCGTTTATGTAGGCACCGGCGGGGCTGTCATGGCGCGCTCGTTTCGGCTATTGTGCCAAACCTTGGCAGAGCTGCGCCGCCGGCATTCGCCTTTGTTGGAGAACATCCGCATCGAGCTTCACGGCACTTCGAGCGCGGTCGCTGCGGACATGGACACGCCGCTCGCGCGCATCGCCGGTGATTTCGATCTTGCCGATCTGGTTTTCGAGTACCCGGCGCGCGTTACCTATCGCCGCAGCCTCGAGCTGTTGCTGCAAAGCGACGGCGCGCTGGTGCTTGGCGTCGACGATGCGGGCTATATGCCCTCGAAGCTCGCGACTTATGCCTATTCCGGCAAACCGCTGTTGGCCTGCCTTCGTCGCGACGGGCCGGCGTTTGCGATGTTGCGCGAAGAGCCGGCACTCGGTCATTCCTTGTGGTTTTCGCCAACGCAGGACATGCCGCTTGCCGATGCCGCGGCCGAGGTCGCGGCCTATCTTGAAGAGGTCAGGAGCGGCCGAACCTTTGCGCGCCACGCGGCACTCGCGCTGCACACCGCCGCGGCCATGGCGGCGCGCCATGGGCAATTGTTCGAAGCATGCCGGGACAATCGCTGAATGCGCGCGCGCCGGCGTATCGCGTTCGTCGTTTCGCACCCGATTCAATATCTCGTGCCGCTTTATCAAAGACTTGCGGGCCGGAACGACGTCGAGGTCAAGGTCTTTTTCACCTGGCACGCCGGTCAGCACGCGGTCGACGATCGCGGATTTGGCCGGCCCATCGCCTGGGATATTCCGCTCAGGGATGGCTACGCCTTCGAGCTGGTGGCCAACGTCGCGTCCGACCCGGGTACGCACAAATTCCTTGGACTACGCAATCCCATGCTGCTTGAACGCGTCATGTCATGGCAACCCGATGTCGTGCATATCAACGGTTGGGCCTGGCTGTCGCATCTGCAATTGTTGCATGCGCTCCACCGGCGCGGCGTGCCCACGCTGTTCTTCGGCGACTCGCACCTGTTGGACGGCAAAACCGATGGGCCGCGCTGGTGGATCAAATCGGCCGCGCTGCGGCGGGTCTTTTCCTGGCCGACCGCTTGCCTGTTCGCGGGTTCGGCCAACCGCGCCTATTTCGAAATTTTTGGCGTGCCGCCGCAACGGCTTTATCCCTGTCCGCATGCGATCGACGTGAGCAGGTTCGCCGAGCCGGCCGCGCAACGGGAGGAAGAGGCCGCGCGCTGGCGATCCGAGCTGGGCATTGCCGCGGACCGCAAGGTTTTGCTCTATGCCGGAAAGTTCGAGGCGAAAAAGCGCCCGACGGAACTGATGCAGGCATTTGGTCGATTGACGGACCCTGCGCTCATGCTGGTGATGGTCGGCTCCGGCGAACTGCAGACCGAGATCGATGCGATTGCGGCGGGCGATCCGGCGCGATTTCGAATTCTGCCGTTTCAAAACCAGAGCCGCATGCCGATCGTTTACCGATTGGGCGACATATTTGTCTTGCCGTCGGCTTTTGGCGAGAGCTGGGGTCTTGCCGTCAACGAAGCTTTGGCGTGCGAGCGGCCGGTCATCGTCAGCGACCGCGTCGGCTGTGCAGCCGACACGGTCGACGCATCGTGCGGCCGGATATTTCGCGCGAACGATTGGACCGAACTCGGCAAAACCGTTGCGGCCATGTTCTGCGATCCCGATAAGTTGACGGATATGCGCCGCGCCGCCAGCGAACGCGCCCGTGCATTCGATGTCGGTGTCGCCGAGACGGCCCTTGTTGCTGCCGTGGACAGTGTTATTGGTCAAACCGAGCGTGATCGGCATGTCTTGCAGAGAGGATAAAGTTCCCTTGCCGCCGCCCTCGATAAGGCCGGATTCGTCAATATATGCCGCTGCCGCTTCGGCGACTGCAAAGAGGGCAAATTTAGTCTGGTCGAGGATGCCGGTCGTTTTTATGATGCCAATGACGGCGTCGAGGAATGCGGCGTGGAAGCCATGAAACCCGAGGGGCATTCCTGACATGAGCACATTCGGGACATGAGCACTTTCGGCACCATGCCGCCGCAGCCGGCGTATTCCGGTTCATTCCGCGCGGTGGATTTAAGGCAGGCCGGAAATCTTCTGCGCCTGATCGCGCTGTGTTTGCTGGCGGCAAGCCCGTTTGCGGTCGATCCGATCGCCTATATGTGCATCACCATATCGGTGCTGGTGGCGCCTTTCCTTTGGGTCAGCTCCGGCGCATTCGGCATCCCGGTGCTGCCGGTGATCTCCGTTTTGTCTTACTTGTACTATGCGATGCCCTTGCTCTCGGGCAATACGCTTGCAGTCTATCGGACCGAAGACCTCGTCTGGGCGGCGCTGTCGGTCGGATTGTTTCTGGCCGCGGCATCCTTGGCGGCTTGGCCGTTTTTAGGCACTGGGCGCGGCCATAACAAATCGCCGCCGGCGATGCGGGCGCCGAGCAAGGCCCGCCTTATTGGGTCAAGGTCGGTGAACAACCTTGCCTCGAACGACGAGCTGTATCGCTTGATCTTCA
>DATHHM010000318.1:0-11149 GCA_035317145.1 Xanthobacteraceae bacterium
ATCTCGACGCCGCGCATGTCGGTGGAGTGATAAGGCCGAAAGCTCGCCGAGCCGATCGCTTGCGCAAGCTCTTGGGCAAGCTTGCCGTCGCGCGCCGCAAGCGTCACCGCGGTCGGCAGGCCGCGCGCCACGTCGGCGGCAAAGCTCGGTCCGGACAGGATCGCCGGCGTCGCGTTCGGTGCGCATTCGGCGACGATCTCGGTCATGAATTTTTTGGTGCCGCGCTCAATACCCTTGGCGCAGACGATCACGGGCGTGCGCGCCGCGAGCGATGACGCGAGAGATTTCGCGGCGCTGCGGACCGCCTGCGCCGGCACCACCAGCAGGATCGCCCGCGCCCGCGCGGCGTCGGCGAGGTCGGCCGCAATGGTGATGCGATCGTCGATCCGCACCCCGGGCAGGAACAGGCTCTCGCGCTTGTTGGCGAGCTGCGCGGCGTTGGCGGCGTCGTGCTCCCACAGCGTCACCTGCCGCCCGGCGCGCGCGCAGGTCAGCGCCAGCGCCGTGCCCCAGGCACCGCCGCCGATGACCGCGATGTGATCGAACGCCATGGTCCCAGCACTCATGCGGGCTTTATAACACCTCGCCGCGCAACAGTTTTGGCACTTCGCCGACGAGGCCCGCCGCCTCGCGAATGAACAGCCGCTTCAAATTCGGCACCCGGTCGACCAGGCCCAGCCCGACATCGCGCACCAGGCGCAGCACGTCGGAGCGGTTGGAGAACAGGCGGTTGAGGCCGTCGGTCGCGATGCCCATGGTCACGGTGTCGAAGCGGCGCCAGCGCTGGTAGCGCTCGAGCACGGTCGCCGAACCCGGATCGAGCCCGAGCCGCGCCGCGTCGACGATGACTTCGGCCAGCGCCGCGACGTCCTTCAGACCCATATTAAGCCCCTGCCCGGCGATCGGATGGATGACATGGGCGGCGTCGCCGACGAGCGCGATGCGCTCGGCGATGAACGAGCGCGCGACAAAAAATCCCAGCGGATGCACGCGCCGCGCACCGACCGCATTGATCTCGCCGAGATGCAGCTTGAAGCGCTGTTCCAGCTCGGCATGAAAAGCATCGTCCGGCAGCGCCACGATGCGCTCCGCCTCGCCCTTGGCCTCGGTCCAAACGATCGAGGAGCGGTTTCCTTGCAACGGCAAGATCGCGAACGGGCCCGCCGGGAGAAAATGCTCCTCGGCGCGGCCGCCATGATCGCGCTCATGACCGACCGTGGTGACGATCGCCGACTGATCGTAGGTCCAGCCATGGGTGGCGATGCCGGCGCCTTGGCGGATTTGCGAGCGCGCGCCATCGGCGGCAACGAGAAGGCGCGTTGCCGCCACACCGCCATCGGCAAACTCGACGTGGAGACGATGTAAGGAGCCGGACGGTGACTCCCACCCTCCCCTGGAGGGGGAGGGTCGACCGCCGTCAGGCGGTCGGGGTGGGGTGACTGCGGTGGGGCCGTTCACCCCACCCCGGCCGCTTCGCGGCCGACCCTCCCCCTCCAGGGGAGGGTGGAAGAAATTCGCGACCGCCGTCGTCTGCAACTCGACACCGATTTCTTTCGCCTTCTCGGCCAGCGCGGTGACGAGAAAACGGTTCTCGATCATATGGGCGAACGGCTCGCCGGGCTCGACCTCGCCGGCGAAGGTGAGGAACACCGGCCGCATGGCGTCGTCGAGCCGGCTGTCGGTGACGACCATGTCGAGGATCGGCTGCGCCTGCCCGCTAACGGCGTCCCAAACACCGAGCGTTTCGAACAGCCGCCGTGCCGCCGCGACAATGGCCGAAGCGCGTTCGTCGTCGGCGTGGCTTACGCCGAGCGCCGGATCGGCGACCGTGACGGCGAACGACGGCCCGAGCGCCTGGCGCAGCGCAATTGCCAACGTCAGGCCGGCAAAGCCGCCGCCTGCGATCAGCACATCGGTAGCCTCACGCGCCATGGCCCATTCTATCACGCCGAGAGCGGGCTTGACGACGGACGACGGAGGACGGAGGACGGATAAGGAAGTACCCATCTGTCATCTGTCGTCCGTCATCTGTCGTCCGTCGTCTGGAGCCCGCATGCCCTCCGCCGTTCAGGAAGTCCTCGACATTCTCGACCTCGAGCCGCTGGAGGTGAACCTGTTCCGCGGCCGCTCGCCGCAATCGCGCTGGCAGCGGGTGTTCGGCGGCCAGGTGATCGGCCAGGCGCTGGTCGCCGCCTGCCGCACCGTCGAGGACGTCACCGCGCGGCCGCCGCATTCGCTGCACGCCTATTTCCTGCTCGGCGGCGATCCCAAAGTGCCGATCATCTACGAGGTCGATCGCATCCGCGACGGCAAGAGTTTCACCACGCGCAACGTCAAGGCGATCCAGCACGGCCGCGCCATCTTCTCGATGTCGGTGTCGTTCCACCTCTCCGAGCCGGGGCTGGCGCATCAGGTCAAGATGCCCGACGTGCCGAAGCCGGATGCGCTTCCGAGCGACGAGGAACTCAAGGAACGCATCTATCCGCTGTTGCCCGAACCGGCGCGGCGCTACTACGAGCGCGAGCGGCCGATCGAATTCCGCCCCGTGGAGTTCAGCCGCTACCTCGGCGAAAAATCCGAAAGCGGCCGCTTCGATATCTGGATCCGCGCCACCGGGCGGCTGCCCGACGAGCCGGCGATCCATCAATGCGTGCTGGCCTACGCCTCCGACATGATGCTGCTCGACGCGGCGCTGATTCCGCATGGCCGCAGCGTGTTCTCGGAAGACATCATGGCGGCGAGCCTCGACCACGCGCTGTGGTTTCATCGCCCGTTCCGCGCCGACGAATGGCTGCTCTACGCCCAGGACAGCCCGAGCCTCGCCGATTCACGCGGCTTTTCGCGCGGCTTGATCTTTGCCAGCGACGGCACGCTGGTCGCATCGGTCGCCCAGGAAGGCCTGTTGCGGCAGCGCCGGCGCGATAAAGCCTAAGTCGCGGGTTGCCGATTTCTGTGAATTCTATCGGGAGTAGTCGAATAAGCCGTAGAAGGTTGCTAATGTTCGCCGCCTTTGGCTCGAGGAGAATGCAACCGTGGGAATGGGTGCCAGCACCTTGCCGTTACTCATGGCGCTGAAGCGGCGGGGCTACATTCCGAACGGCTCCGCCGTGATCGAAGTCGGCGCCCAGCAGCTCGACGAAACATTCCTCGGCGCCAAGAACGACATTGCGGCGACCGGCCGCTTCTTCGGCATTACCAGCCCGCCGCCGCCGTTTGCCTGGACCGGCCCCCGCAGCGACACCAATGTGCTGGCCGGAGCGCCGCTGGCGCGCGAGTTCTGGACCTGGCTGGGGCTCAGTTACGCTTCGATCGATATCGACGGCTCGCCCGGCAGCATTCCGCTCGACCTGAACTACGACGAAGTGCCGACCGAGTTCATCGGCAAATACGACGTTGTGACGAATTTCGGCACCACGGAGCACGTGGCCAACCAGCTGCAGTCTTTCAAGATCGTCCACGATCTGGCGACGCCGGGCGCCCTCATGCTGCACGTGCTGCCGGCCAGCGGCGGCTTGAACCACGGGTTGGTGTCCTACAATCCAAAATTCTTTTGGATGCTCGGTCGCAGCAACGGCTACAAGATCGCATTCATGACCATGGGCCAGTCCGAGCGCAATTCCGGCCTGCCGCAAAACCTGCTGGAATTTCTGGCGCTTTACGAGCCGCAGGCGGAGAAAGATTTTGCCGCTTTCAGGATGCCGGTCACATCGATCGTCGTCGCGCTGCAAAAAGTCTTCGACACGCCGTTTGTCGCGCCGCTCGATGTGCCGACCGACGCGACGACCGAGCATGCCAGCTTGCGCGACCGCTACTGGTCGGTGTTCCAGCCCGACGTTTCGTTTCAAGCGCGCGAACGCGACCTGCTGGCGCGGATTACGGAGGTCTACAATCGCGAGCAGGGTTTGGCCGCGAAGGAAGCCGAAATCGAGCGACGCAAGCGCGATGTCTACGAACGCGAGCAATACGTCGCAGCGCATGATCGCGCCGCGCATATGCTCGCCGCACCGGTCGGCGCGATGCACAAAGTGCGACGCCGGCTGCACGCCTGGTCGCCGCAATGGCTGATTGCTGCCAAGCGCAGGATATTCGGTATTAACGGCGCGAAGTCCGACGGCACGCCATCGCGTGGAACTTGAGCGAAGACGTCGCCGGCCTGCCATTCATATCCTCGGCGCAGTGGAGTACCCTGCCGCAAAGGTCGCCGTTGCTTCCGACCATGCGCCGAGGAAACGCCCCATGAAGCTCGTTATAGCGATCATCAAGCCGTTCAAGCTCGAAGACGTGCGCGACGCGCTGCTGGCGGTCGGCGTGCACGGCATGACCGTCACCGAGGTCAAAGGTTACGGCCGGCAGAAGGGCCACACCGAGATTTATCGCGGCGCCGAATACGCGGTGAACTTTTTGCCAAAGATCCGCATCGAGGTCGCCGTCGCGACGAGCGAGGTCGAGCGCGTCGTCGAAGCGATCGGCGCCGCCGCCAAGACCGGACAGATCGGCGACGGCAAGGTTTTTGTCACCTCGATCGACCAGGCCGTCCGCATCCGCACCGGCGAAACCGACGCCGACGCGCTCTAGATTACGGCTTCGCTTTCTTCGAAGATTTCGACTTGCCGGAATTCTTGCTTTTGCCGGAACTGTTGAGGGCGACCGCTTGGCATATGAGCGCCTTGAAGGCCAACTCGTCGACTTTTTCTCCTTCGTGGATGTCGATCGCGCGGCGTACGTTGCCGTCGAGACTGGAGTTGAAGAGACGGGCCGGATCCTTCAGAGCCGCGCCCTTGGCGAAGGTCAGCTTCACGACCTTCTTGTAGGATTCGCCGGTGCAGATGATGCCGTCGTGCGACCAGACCGGAGTGCCCCGCCACTTCCACTCCTCGACGACGTCCGGGTCTGCTGCCTTGATGAGCTTGCGCATTCTGCCGAGGGTTTCCCCGCGCCAATCCCCGAGTTCGGCGATTCTTTTCGAGATGAGCTCCGATGCCGGCTGGCCTTGGCTCGCGCCCGACTTTTTCATGGTCTCATCCTAGACGTTCCAGATATTACTGCACCGCAAAATTGCGCCGCCTAATTTTTAAGCAAGACGATTAGTTTCTGCCCACGCCGCCGAGGCCGCAGCATCGGCCGCTGCTGCGAAATCGAGCATCTGCCTGAAAAGTGATTAGTAATCAAATCCTTAACGCCAGCCGCCGAGTTGGCACGGCGCTTGATTGCCTGCCGTCCGGTACCACCGCAAAGGGGGCGAGTTCCTGCGCGGATTTGAAGCTGTTGTAGCCGCCCAAGCGTCGCAGCGCGCCTGGGCGACAGGGGATCACATCACATGAAAATCGTCATGGCCGTCATCAAGCCGTTCAAGCTCGACGAGGTCCGCGACGCTCTCACCAAGATCGGCGTTCAGGGACTGACCGTCACCGAAGTGAAGGGCTACGGGCGCCAGAAGGGCCACACCGAAATCTATCGCGGCGCCGAATACGCCGTGAGCTTCCTGCCGAAAATCAAAATCGAAATCGCCTGCGCGTCCGATCAGGTGGACCGGGTCATCGACACCATCACGGCGGCGGCGAAAACCGGACAGATCGGCGACGGCAAGATCTTCGTCTTCGGTCTCGATCACGCGGTGCGCATCCGCACCGGCGAGACCGACGCCGCCGCGCTTTAGAGCATGATCCGGAAAAGTGGAAACCGGTTTTCCGAAAAGATCATGCTCCACGAAAATGAAATCCGCGCACTAATTCCACGGACAGGAGTGAAACCATGTCGTTGAAGAGATTCTCTCGCGCGGGGCTCGTGGCTCTCGCCGGAGCGTTGCTGTTGGGGCTCGCGCTGAGCATCCCGACTTTCCATTCGTCCTACGCCCAAGCGCCCGCGGCGACAAATCCACCGGCAGCGACCGCACCGGCACCGGACGCCGCGGCGCCCGCAACGCCGGCGGCCGATGCCGGACCGCCAGCCTGCGATGGCGTCAAGGTGACGGAAAACTGCACGCCGAATTCGGGCGACACCGCCTGGATGCTGACCTCGATGGCCATCGTGCTGATGATGACCATTCCGGGGCTGGCGCTATTCTACGGCGGCATGGTGCGCAAGAAGAACGTCGGCGACACCATCATGACGAGCTTCGCCATCACCTGCCTGATCAGCATTCTGTGGCTGTTCTTCACCTATAGCCTGGCGTTCCGCTCAGGCACGCCGTTCATCGGCGGGCTCGATCGCGCGTTCCTGCGCGACATGATCAGCAACACCTTCAACAGCGCCGGCGTGGCGCAGAACATCGGCACGCCCAACTCGCTGGCGCCGACGATTCCTGAATCCGTCTATTCGATGTTCCAGCTGACCTTTGCGATCATCACCGCGGCGCTGATCGCCGGCTCGTTCGCCGAGCGCATGAAGTTCTCGGCGATGCTGTGGTTCATCGGGCTGTGGGCGATCTTCGTCTATTCGCCGGTGGCGCATTGGGTGTGGGGACCGGACGGCATCTTCAATTCGGCCAATGACAAGGCCTGGGTGAAGGTGCTCGATTTCGCCGGCGGCACGGTGGTGCACGTCAATTCCGGCACCGCCGGCCTGATGGCGGCGCTGATGCTGGGCCGGCGCAAGGAATCCGGCCCGCCGCACAACATGGTCTACACCATGATCGGCGCCTCGCTGCTGTGGGTCGGCTGGTTCGGCTTCAACGCCGGCTCGGCGGTGAGCGCCGGCATGCAAGCCGGCATGGCGATGCTGGTCACGCACGTCGCCACCGCCACAGCCGGCTTCACCTGGATGCTGGTCGAGTGGATCATGCGCGGCAAGCCGACGGTGATCGGCATCTGCTCGGGCGCGGTGGCCGGACTTGTCGCGATTACGCCGGCCTCAGGCTTCGTCGGCCCGATGGGCGCGTTTGCCATCGGCGTCGCCGCCGGCATCATCTGCTACTGGGGCTGCACCGGGCTCAAGCACATGTTCGGCTACGACGACGCGCTCGATGCCTTCGGCGTCCATGCGGTTGGTGGAGCGTCAGGCGCCATCCTCACCGGCGTGTTCGCCGTCGCCGCCTACGGCGGCACCTCGGGCCTGATCGAAGGCAATGCCGGCCAGGTGCTCAACCAAATCATCGGCGTCGGCACCGTCTTCATCTACGACGTGGTCGTGACCTTGATCATTCTCAAGCTCGTCGATCTCGTCATCGGGCTGCGCGTCAGCGTCGAAGTCGAGCGCGACGGCCTCGATCTCGCTCTGCACGGGGAGACGGTGCAGTAGCTTTCGCCGTCTACGGTCGGGGCGGACATCCCGGCACCGTCCCGATCGGCGAGAGGCCCTGGCGCGAGCCGGGGCCTCTTTCTTATGGCGCTACCAACAACGCCGCCTTACAGCGCAAAGATCGCAACCCCAAGTGCCTGCGCGCCAGCAACGAGTCTTCGATCGAAGCTTGCCAGTTCGACGTCGTCACCGCCTGCACGCAAATATTCAATCGTGGCAAGATGCAATCCGTCGAGCGTTCGTACGGGAATTGGAAACGGCGCGAGCGCGCGGGCGAGTATTGGTGGAGTAAGATCCATCAATGTCACGCGGGCAAGAAGCGCGAAGGCTTCGTCACTGTGAGTGTGCGTGAGACGGTAGGCGTGAATTCGGTTCCAAAACTCGTATTCAAGCAAACGGCTGGAAACTACACGCTCGCGCCAAAGTGCCACGGATGGCAATCGGTCCTCGCCAATAAGATGGGCGAGGGCCACCGAGCTATCAAGGTAGATCACGATCCTCTCGCGATTCGTCCAGATCTTTCATCAGCGCTTCGAATTTCATCACCGGCTTGCGCGGCGGAGGATCGCCCGGTGGAATCTTTGCCGGCGTAGCCCATCCCTCCCGAATACCTCGGGTGATGACATCCTCCTTCGCCAAATCCAACTTGCGGCCAGGCTGCGGCGGCACGATCTCGGCGACAACGCGATTGCGGTCGGTGACCAGGACAGCCTCGCCCGACGCAGCCAAGCGAACGTATTCGCTGAGCTTGTTCTTCAGTACTTTGAGGCCAACGGAACGCATTCCGGCAATGTAGCTACTGGGAGCTACCTTGTCAACTTGGGTCGTCTCTACATTGGCGACAAATGGAGATTAGCGAGCGTACCGTGCGAAAGTCGCCTCTTGCGAATCTTTTCCGCGGTCTCTGATCGATTTTCAGTTGCGATCACGAAATGCGTCGAAGCCGTTGCGACCCGATGTTTCACGGGAACAAGATCGCTGCCTCAACGACTTACAAAGACTGACGTCTCCTCGTTTCACGACCGCATTTGACAACCGTCGCTGCGTCAGATTGAAGGCAAAATATCTCGCTCTTTAGGGACACCTTCGCGAGGGTGCTTTCGAAAGTGGAGCGAGAGCGGTCCCCGCGGGCGGAACGACACACTCCGCACCCGGGCGGCTTCGGGGCCCCGCTCGTCCGGCACTATGACCGGTCTGCGAGGAGCTCGCTGCACTGGCGCCGGGGAGGGTCCTCCCGTTTGCACCCGGCGGTTCCAGGAAACGCGGCCCGGAGCTGAGTCAGGGGTAACAGCCTGACGAGCGCCGCGGTGGAGCGCCGAAAGGCGAGCGCGCTGCGTTCAGCGCGCGGCCACGCCCGAAGCGCGAACAGGTGGCAACATCTGATCGCGTGGCGAGGCCCCACGAGACAGTTGCGCCTTTTCGGCGCTCCGCCTCCCCTTATTTTTTTTGGAGGCAAATGATTGGTGGCTTCGGTCTGCAAAACTCGGATGCGGATGCGTCGCGAGAACGGGATTGCATTTTCACCCTCCCCTGCAGGGGGAGGGTCGACCGCCGCAGGCGGTCGGGGTGGGGTCGTGCGACCGCGTGAGGCTTGCGTGCCCTTTGCACTGCCCCACCTGCCGCGCTGCGCCATAGCCGACGCTACGCGTCGGCGTTCTTAAGTGAAAGTACGGCGGCCGAAGGCCGCCTGTGGGCCTCCCCCTGCAGGGGAGGCTGTTTGCGCCGCGCCAACGCCCCGATGGTTAATCGCGCCTTAACCTCGGGGCTCCTATGCTATGCGGGCGCTGCTGCGGGTGGCCCCGCTGTGATGATGTATCGTATGACCGGCGACACTTCCCCTCCGCAAATTGGCGCAAAAGCCTCGCGCGCCACCGGCTCGCGTTCGCCGTTCGTGCGGCTGCGCGAGCTGATCGACCGCTTTCCGCCGGGCCAGTCCGCGATCAGCCTGGCGGTCGGCGAGCCGCAGCATCCGATCCCGCCGTTCGTCGGCCCGGTCATCGCCGCCCATGTCAACGAGTTCGGCCGTTATCCGGCCAACAAAGGCCTCGACGAGTTCGCCGTCGCGGTCGCGCAATGGCTCGGCCGCCGCTACGACCTGCCGCGCCCGCTCGATCCGGCCAATGAAGTGCTGGTGCTCAACGGCACGCGTGAGGGACTTTTTCTCGCCGCGCTGGCCGCCAAGAACTGGGTGACGCCGCGCGCGGGTCCGCCGGCCGTGCTCATTCCCAATCCGTTTTATGCGGCTTATGCGGCCGGCGCGATCGGCGCCGATTGCGAGCCGGTCTATCTGCCGACCACGCGCGAGACCGGCTTCCTGCCCGACCTCGATGCGCTCGACGATGCTTTGCTGGCGCGCACGGTGGCGTTCTATCTCGCCTCGCCGTCCAATCCGCAGGGTGCTGTCGCGGATCGCGATTATCTGTTGCGCCTGACCGCGCTGGCGCGCCGCTTCGGCTTTCTGATCTTCGCCGACGAATGCTATTGCGAGATCTATAGCGAGGAACCGCCCGCGGGCATGCTCGAAGCGGCCGGCGCGGATTTCGCCAATGTCGCCGTGTTCCACTCGCTGTCGAAGCGCTCGAGCCTGCCGGGACTGCGCATCGGCTTTGCCGCCGGCGACCGCTCGTTCATGCAAGCCTATCTCGAATTGCGCAATGTCGCCGCGCCCATGGTGCCGACGCCGATGCAGCACGTCGCCATCGCCGCCTATAACGACGAGAAGCACGTCGAGGAGAACCGGCGGCTCTATCGCGAAAAATTCGATCTCGCCGACCAGATCATCGGCGACCGCTACGGCTACGAACGCCCCGCCGGCGGATTTTTTCTCTGGCTCGACGTTGCGGCGCACGGCGGCAGCGAAGCCGTGGCGCTAAAACTTTGGCGCGAAGCCGGCTTGCGCGTGGTGCCCGGGCGTTATCTGGCGCGCGAGCAGGACGACGGCAGCAATCCCGGCGCCGACTATATCCGCGTCGCCATGGTGCAGAACAACGAAATCACCGCCGAGGCGCTGCACCGCCTCGTCGCGGTGCTCGGCTGAGCGGAGAGAGCGCGATGTCGATGATCGATCGCAGCCTCGACGGCATGGCCTCCCTCTCCGGCCACCTCGGCGCCTTGCTGAAGCGGCGGTTGCGCGAGGTCGGCGGCATTGCGCTGCTCAGCCTCGCCATGATGGCGACGCTCGCGCTCGCCACCTGGTCGGTCCAGGACCCGTCGCTGAGCCACGCCACCAATGTGCCGGTGCGCAATCTGCTCGGCCATCCCGGCGCGATCACCGCCGACTTGTTGATGCAACTGCTAGGCCTCGGCTCGCTGGCGCTCTTATTGCCGATCGCGATCTGGGGCTACCGGCTGCTCGGTCACCGGCCGCTGAGCCGCGAGCGGCTGCGCATGTTGCTGTGGCTGTTCGGCGCGGTTTTGGCGGCGGCGTTTGCGTCCTGCCTGCCGCGCAGCGCGCACTGGCCGTTGCCGTGTGGGCTCGGCGGCGTGATCGGCGACGCAATCTTGCGGCTGCCGACGCAGCTGTTCGGCGTGCCCATGGTCGGCGCCAATCGTCTCGCCGCGACAATCGTGCTCGGCATCGCGGCGCTGGTCGCCTTCGCCGGCGCGGCCGGCATCATCTGGCGCGACGCGGCGGACGACGATGACGAAGAGGACAAGGCCGTCGACGAAGACGACGACAGCGGCTGGATTTCGCTCGGCCGGCTGATGCATGCGGTTTTGAGCTTCCGCGCCCGCATTGCGCGCCTGTTCCGCCGCCGCACCGTGACGCAAGCCGCGCCGCGTCCGGCGGCGCCGCGGCGCATCGAGCCGCGCTTCGACGCGCCGTCGGTGCAATATGCCGGCGACGAACCCGACGACGTGGCGGAGGAGGCCGATGAGGCCGAGCCGCGTGCGCCGCGTAAACCGCGCGCGC
>DATHHM010000319.1:0-7722 GCA_035317145.1 Xanthobacteraceae bacterium
GCAACTGCGCATCGACGGCGATGATCTATGCCATGCATCAGACCAAGGTCGCTTGCCTGGTGCGCCACGGCCGCGGCAGCCCTTGGCATCAGCGGCTGTTGCGCCGGCTTTGCGCCGAGCAATTGCTGCTCGCCTCTTCCACCACCGAAGGCCGCGCCGGCGGCGATGTGCGCAACAGCTCGGCGCCGATCGAGTGGCGCGATTCGCGCATCACGCTGGAGCGCCAGGCGACGGTCATCTCCTACGCCGAAGCGGCCGACGGCATCGTCACCACCGCGCGGCGTTCCCCCGAAGCGCCAAGCTCGGACCAGGTTCTGGTCGCCTTCCTGAAAGACGACTATGCGCTCAAACGGCTCAACGGCTGGGACGCGTTCGGCATGCGCGGCACTTGCAGCGAAGGTTTTGCGCTCTCTGCCTCGGGTTCTGCCGAGCAGATCCTGCCGGTGAGCTACGACAAGATTCACGCCCAGACCATGATGCCGTTCGCGCATCTGGCCTGGAGCGGCGCCTGGGCCGGCATCGCCGCGGCGGCGGTTGATCGCGCGCGCGCATACGTGCGCAAAGCCACCCATGGCGGCGGCGGCACCATGCCGCCCGGCGCCCAGCACCTGACCCGCGCCAACGCCACGTTGCGGACGCTGCGCAGCCTTATCGCCGCGGCGCTGCAACGGTTCGAGGCGGCGGCGGCCGATCCGGCGCTGCTCGAGTCCATCGACTTCCAGACCGGCATGAACATGCTGAAAGTGAACGCGTCGGAGCTCGCGGTCGCGACCGTCATGAGCGCGATGCAGGCCTGCGGGCTGGCGGGCTATCGCAACGACAGCGAATTCAGCGTCGGCCGGCACCTGCGCGACATCCTGTCGTCGCCGGTCATGATCAGCAATGACAGGATTTTGGCGAATATCGGAGCGGCATCGTTGCTGAGCAGCACGCCGGCATCGCTGCGCGACTGATTTCGTTGGAACTATAAAAACAACCATACCGAGAGGCGTGAGTAAGATGAATCTGGCATTCAAGGAACCGGCCCAGCTGGTACGCTCGCTCGATTCGATCGCCGAGGCGCTGCTGCTGCCGACCGGCATCGACGGCGTCTATGCGCGCACCGCCATATTCGAACAGGTCGTCGGCGGGCTCACCGCGCTGATCTCGCGCTACGGCGAGCCGAATACGGAAGTGCTGCGCTTCCCACCGGTGATGAGCCGCCGGCAGGTGGAGAAATCCGGATATCTCAAGAGCTTTCCGCATTTCCTCGGCTGCGTCAGCTGCCTCGGTGGCGCCGAGGCCGACGTCAAATCGGCGGTGGAGCGCAGCGAAGCCGGCGAGGATTGGACGCAGGCACTGGCGGCGGCCGATCTCGTGCTGAGCCCCGCCGCCTGCTACCCGGTCTATCCGCTAGTTGCGAGCCGCGGCCACGTGCCGGCAGGCGGGCTGACCTTCGACGTCGCCTGCGATTGCTTCCGCCGCGAGCCGTCGCAAAATCTCGATCGGCTGCAGTCGTTTCGCATGCGGGAATATGTGCGCATCGGCACGCCGGAAGAGGTCGATGAATTCCGCCGCGCCTGGATGGCGCGGGCACCGGGTTTTGCCAAGCAGTTGGGCCTGCCGTGGCGCATCGATACCGCGAGCGATCCGTTCTTCGGCCGCGGCGGCAAGCTGATGGCGATGAGCCAGGTCGAGCAGGCGTTGAAGTTCGAATTGCTGGTTCCGGTGCGGTCCGCCGAAGAGCCGACCGCGTGCATGAGCTTCAATTATCACCGCGACCATTTCGGCACGACGTGGAATCTGCGCACCGAAACCGGCGAAGTCGCCCATACCGGCTGCGTCGCTTTCGGTATCGATCGCCTGGCTTTGGCGCTGTTCGCGACCCACGGCCTCGACCTGCCGCATTGGCCGGTCGCCGTGCGCAAGGCGCTGGCGCTCTAAAATAACAGCTAGACGCCCAACACCACGTATTCGGTGTAGGCGAGGTCGCCCAGCCGCGGCCGCCGCGGGCCTTTGAAATATTTCGCCATGCTGCCGGGTCGGAAGGTGCCGATCAATCCCGGTATGGCGCCGTTCGAATCGATGATGACGAAGGGTTTGCCACGCCGCGCCAGATAGCGCCCGACCGGCCCGGCAAAGCGCACGAACTCGGCGACGTCACGGCAATAAATCAACTGCGCGCACGGGATCGCGCGCTTGACGACGCGGGGACGGAAAACGAACGGGTAGGCGTGTCCGTCGCTCTCGCACCACAGGCTGATGCAGCCGTGCTCGGCATGACGGTGGAGAATGTCCCGCTCGGAGGCATCGAAGCTTGCCGTCGGGTTGTCACGCGCGTCGAAGACGCGCACGCCGCTGCCGCCAAACATGTCCTTGAGCATCGGCACCGCGACGAAGACGCCATCGCAATAGCGCGAGAAACCTTGCGCCTCGATGATCGGCCAGGTGTGCGGCGCCGCGGAGACGTTGGTATAGGTGGCGTCCTTGTCCCCGAGCGCGTGTGACACCAAAAGCGTCGCGTAGGCGCGGTAGGCGGGCTCCACATACCAGCTCGACAGATTGCATCGGGTCGCGAACCGGCCGCCTTCGCGAAGCGTCGAGCAGATCAACAGCAGCGCGCCGACCGGAACTTCGCCGCTTTCGAGAAGGTAACCATATTTCGGGAAACCCGGCGGCGGCTCACGGCGCGCCAGCCGCGCCAGCGCGTCCGACCAGAACTGCGGCGTGCGGTTCGGGAACCCGCGGCCGAGGAGGGCTGCGACGGCGGCAATGTCGGCATCGCCGACCTGACGGCAGCGGATTGCCGGAACGGAACAGTCCATTCGCGTTGACCACGGTAGCGTCGTGAACTTGATTGTAATCTTGCGCGAATATACCGGCTGCCGGTGAAGAAACAGTAGGCCATACGACGATGAGCATAAAATTAACCATAATGGACCAGATGAGGCAGATTGCGCGCGAACACGGCAAGACGCTGGCGCCGCTGCGTGACGATCTGGTGTTGCTCGATTCCGGTTTGGACTCGCTCGGCTTTGCAGTCCTCGTCGCCCGCCTCGAAGATACGCTCGGCATCGATCCGTTCACGGCCGCCGAGGACGCCATGTTTCCGCTGACGCTCGGCGACTTCGTGAAAGTGTATGAAAGTGCGCAGCAACGCGCCGTCGCTTAGAGATCGCATCGCCGACGTTGCGCCGGAGCGATTCTTCTGGGATCGCGCGGCGCGAGTTTGCGTCAATCATCTCGCGCGCGGAACAAGTTTTGGCGACCGGCTCGCGGAGCTTGCCGGCCGCTCGGTCGTCGTCGCGACGTCGAGCCAGCTCACCAGTGCGCTGGCGCTGATCGAACTTGACGGCGTGGCGCGCCGGCTGACGATTTTGCCGCCCGATACCGCGGCCGATCATCTCGGCGCCTTGATCGCCTGTGCCGAGGCCGACGCCGTCGTGATCGACCAGGGCACGCCGGACCACGCCGCGTTCGATCTTCCAGTGCGCATCGTTTGCGCGCCAGCCATCGTCCCGGCTGAACACCATTCGCTGCCGCACGTGCCGACCGAATGGGTGCTGCTCACGTCCGGCACGTCCGGCGTGCCGAAGATGGCGGTGCACAGCCTTTCAAGCCTGATCGCGCCGATCGACGCCGGACAGCGTCTCGACGGCGCCGTGGTGTGGGGCACGTTCTACGACATCCGCCGCTACGGCGGCCTGCAGATATTTTTGCGCGCGATTATCGGCGGTGCGTCGCTGGTGCTGTCGTGCGCCGGCGAGCCGACCGTCGATCATCTCACCCGGCTCGGCCGCTGCGGCGTGACGCATCTGTCGGGCACGCCGTCGCACTGGCGCCGCGCGTTGATGGCGCCCGAGATCGGAAAAATATCGCCGCGCTACGTTCGCCTCTCCGGCGAAATCGCCGATCAGGCGATCCTCGACAGTTTGCGCGCCATGTTTCCGCAAGCCGGCGTCGGTCACGCCTATGCGTCGACGGAAGCGGGTGTTGCCTTCGAGGTGAACGACGGCTTGGCCGGATTTTCCGCCGACTTTCTGGATCATGGCCGCGACGGCGTCGAGCTAAAGCTTGTCGATGGCGCGTTGCGCATCCGCTCGCCGCGCACGGCACAACGCTATCTCGGCACGCAACACGCAAGCTTGCGCGACCGCGACGGCTTCGTCGATACCGGCGACATGGTGGAGCGGCGCGGCGATCGTTATGTCTTCGCCGGCCGCCGCGGCGGTATCATCAATGTCGGTGGTTTGAAGATTCATCCCGAGGAGATCGAGGCGGTGATCAACCGGCATCCACAGGTGCGCATGTCGCTGGTGCGGCCGAAGCAAAGTCCCGTCACCGGGTCGATCGTGATTGCCGACGTCGTGCTGAAAGCCGATTGCATGCGCTCAGGCGGCGAGCAGCAAATCAAGAACGACATATTGGCGCTCTGCCGCGACGCGCTGCCGCGCCACAAGGTCCCCGCGGCCATCTCGATCGTGCCGGCGCTCGACGTCGGCGTGACCGGCAAATTGGCGCGGCGCTATGGCTGAAGCCGCACGCACCGTTCTCGTCACCGGCGCCAGCCGTGGCCTCGGCCTCGGCATCGCCCGCCAGTTGGCCGGTGCCGGTTATGACGTGATCGCCTTGGCGCGGCAAAAGACCAAGCCCGTCACCGACGCCATCGCCGAGGCCAAGCGCGCCAAGCACGGCGCGCTGCATTTCGTGTCGTTCGACCTCGGCGAGGTCGGCGAGATTCCAAGCCTGGTGAAAGGCCTGCGCAAGGATTTCGGTCCGCTGTTTGGCCTCGTCAACAATGCCGCGGTCGGCCACGACGGCGCGCTCGCCATGATGCACAATTCGGAAATCGTCGAGCTGGTGCGCGTCAACACGCTGTCGCCCATCATACTGACCAAATACGTGGTGCGTTCGATGATGTCGGAAGGCGCCGGCCGCGTCGTCAATGTCGCCTCGATCATCGGCTTTACCGGCTACAGCGGCCTCTCGGTCTACGCCGCGACCAAGGCGTCGATGCTCGGTTTTACGCGATCGCTGGCCCGCGAGGTCGGCCGGCTCGGCATCACCGTCAATGCCGTGGCGCCGGGCTTCATCGATACCGACATGACCCACGGCCTTGCCGGCGAGCAGCGCCAGCAGGTGGTGCGCCGGAGCGCATTGCGCCGGCTCGCCGAAGTCGAGGACGTGGCGAATGCGGTCGAATATCTGCTCAGCGACAAAGCGCGCAACATTTCCGGCACGGTGCTGACCGTCGACGCCGGCGCCACCGCGTAAGCACTAAAGGCGTACCGCGCCCGCCTGCAGCTTGTCGAACAGTGCACCGTCGAGCCGTACGTATGCCTGCCGCGACGGATCGTCGAAATAGATGGTGTCGCCCGAGGCGGCCGGATCAAAACCTTCGCGCGCGAGTTCAACCTTCTGGTGCTTGAAGGTCGCCGTCACGGCGATGCGATCCTGGATGCGCAGGAATAGCGGCCGGGCGTAAGACGGCAACGCGCGCGCGAGATGCTTGCGCAATTCCGGTAGATCCAACGTGCCGTTGACGACAAGCGCCGCCATGCCGGCCGCGCCCTCGGTACCGGGAACCGGAACGCCGTAAACGGTCGCTTCGGCAATGCCGGAGAACGCGGTGATCGCTGCGGCAACTTCGCAACTCGCCACATTCTCGCCCTTCCAGCGAAACGTATCGCCGATCCGGTCGACGAAATAGAAATAGCCGGTCGCATCGGCACGCATCAGATCGCCGGTCCGATACCAGGCGTCGCCGCGTTCGAATACGTCGCGCAGCATTTTCTTCTGCGATGCCGCGGCGTCGGTATAGCCCTCGAATTCCGCCGCGGCATGAGTCGTGCCATCGTGGATTCTGCCGATCGCCTCGCCCGCTTCACCAGTCGCGCAACGGACGCAAAGGCCGCCCTCGTCGCGGATTGGCTCGTGCGTCGCCGGATCGGATTTCACCAGCGCCAGCGGAAAGCGGTGAGCGAGGAACGACGGCACGCGGCCGATGGCGCCGACTTTGCCTTCGACGTTGTAGAGCGAGACGTTGCCTTCGGTCGCGGCGTAAAACTCCAGGATCTTTGGAATGGCGAACCGGTCCTGGAATTTTTGCCAAATATCGGCGCGCAGCCCATTGCCGCAGCACAAGCGCAGCCGGTGTTGCTTCTCGCGCGGCTGTTCCGGCGCATTGGCCAGATAACGGCACAGCTCGCCGATATATTGGAACAGCGTGCAGTCCCAATTGACCACGTCGTCCCAGAATTCGTGGGCAGAGAATTTGTCGCGGATCACCACCGCGCCGCCGCGCACCAGCACCGCGCCGGTGGCAACGACGCCGCCGACGCTGTGATACAGCGGCAGGCAATCGTACATGCGGTCTTCGGGGCCGGTGTTCATGAGACCGGCGAACCAGAAGCTCCATTGCATCAGCCGGTGGTGGCTGACATGGGCGGCCTTCGGCAGGCCGGTGGTGCCGGAGGTGTAGATATGGAGCGCGCGATCGGCGATGGTCACGCCGCGGCGCTCCGCTTCGGTCAATCGTCCGCCGGACAACTTTTCGATGGCGCGATCGATGCGGACAAAATCGTCGCTGCCGTGCGACCAGATTTTCGGCCGGCTCGCCATAAGCGCAAGCGCGGCGCGGACTTCGTCGCACAGCCCGGCAGCGAGGATGATGTGCTTGGGCTCAACAATATCAAGACAATGGGCGAGCGCCGCGCCGCGAAGGTTGGTGTTGATCAGCGAAACGACGCCGCCCACTTTGGTGATGCCGAGCCAGATCGCCATGTATTCGGGCCGGTTCGGCATGACGAGGCACGCCGTCTCACCCCTGCCGAGGTTTTGCGCGAGCGCCCAGCGCGCATAACGGTTTACGCGATCGTCGAGCGCGCGATAGGTCAAGCACTCGCTCGCCGAGAGTAGCGCTGGGGCGTCGCCGCGTGTTTGCGCTAATTCCTCGATCACGCGCGGGAGAATGCGCTGCGGGTTGGCGGCGATCGGCGCGGTGGCTTCCAGCGCGCGCACCCAGTCGCGCAGCGCGCTGTCCTTGCCGCCGGTCCGCGGCCTTGCCTGTTCCGCCTCGATGAGGGTCATGCCTGATGATGGCGAAACAAAGTGAATTTTTCGCTTCAAGAACGGTTAAAATTCGAGCGATCGATGGAGCCGACTATCGCTCCCCGGCACGCGGTGCGGCAGGAGGAAAACAATTAAGGTTATTGCTTCCAATTAATCTTGCTTACGATGTTCATGCCGGCAGCCACGGATAAGAAACCGAAGCGCCATACAATGGCCCAGCATTCGGGATGCGTGGTGGGACGATATGAAACGAGAAACGGTGGCCGTGCACGGCGGCTACGACACCGATCCGACGACGAAGGCCGTCGCGGTGCCGATCTATCAGACCGTAGCTTATGAATTCGACAGCGCCGACCACGGCGCGGCTTTGTTCGACCTCGAGGTCGAAGGCTACCGCTATTCGCGGATCAGCAACCCGACCACCGAGGTGCTGGAACGCCGCGTTGCCGCGCTCGAAGGCGGCGTCGATGCGCTGTGCGTGGCTTCCGGGCAGGCGGCGCTGAACTACGCGGTGCTCAATGTCTCCAGCATGGGCAGCAATATCGTCTCGGTGCCGCAGCTCTATGGCACCACCTACACGCTGTTCGCCCACTTGTTGCCGAGCCAAGGCATCAAAGTGCGCTTCGCGCAATCCGATCAGGCCGAGGCAATCGAAAAGCTGATCGATGACGA
>DATHHM010000320.1:0-9885 GCA_035317145.1 Xanthobacteraceae bacterium
TCGCGTCGGGGAATTTTCGCTTGAGCTCGGCTTCCTGCGGTCCGGTACCGACGATGACCTTGGTGCCTGGCAGATCGAGCGACAGGAACGCTTCGAGATTCTTTTCGACGGCGACCCGACCGACGGTCATGAAGACCGGCCGCGGCAAGCCGAGATCGATGGCGCGATCCGGGCGAAACAGCTCGGTATCCACCCCGCGCGTCCACCTGCCGAGATTGGCAAAGCCGCGCCCTGAAAGCTCCGCCGTGAGCGAGGGCGTCGCCACCATCGTCACCGTCGCCGCGGCATGGAACCAGCGCAACATCGCGTAGATCCACGCTTGCGGGATCGGCGAGCGGGCCGAGATGTATTCAGGAAATCGCGTCGTGTAACTCGTGGTGAACGGGCGGCCATGCCGCCGACAGTAGGAGCGCACGGCAAAACCGATCGGTCCTTCCGTCGCGATATGGATGGCGTCGGGCCGCGCCGCTTCGATGCGCTCGGCGATCCGCCGGCGGCTCGGCAACGCCAGCCGCAAGCCGGGATAGGTCGGCACCGGGAACGACGGGAAACCCTCCGGCGACAGGAACTCGATCGTAACGCCAAGCTTGGCCGCGGCGCGCGCCAATGAATTGAGCGTCCGTACCACGCCGTTGACCTGGGGACGCCAGGCGTCCGTTGCGACGAGAACGCGCATCAGGTTGCTCTCCGCCGGAACCCATGTTGTCGAATCGCGTGCGGCGACAATTGCCGTTTCATGTCTCAGCAGTGTGACGATCGCGACATCGACGCGACCGTTTGTCCGCGCGGCGCGTTACACTGTTGTTACAAACAAATGAAAAGTTGGCGCTGCGAATCGTCTGACCGGGATGTCGGCCAGAATCGTTCGCCTATTGGCAGGCCGATACCGAACGTGACGAGAAGCACCGCGCGGACGGTCGTCCGAAAACTCGGCCGCAATTGGCTCGGTGTTGCGCTCAGCGTACTGATCGTCGCCTGTGTCGGCGTCGCGCTCTGGCATTTGTTGCGCGACATCGATGTCGGCAAAGTGATTGCCGCATTCACTGCCCAGCCGATCCGCAATATCGCGATCGCCGGCGCATTCGTCGTCTTGGGCTACATCACGTTGACTTTCTATGATGTGTTTGCGCTCCACATCATCGGCCGCCGGACGGTTCCTTTTCATGTCGCGGCGCTGGCAAGTTTTACGAGCTACACGATCGGGCATTCGCTTGGTGCTGCGACCTTGACCGGCGCCGTGGTGCGGTTGCGCGTTTATTCGGCTTGGGGCCTAAATCTTCTCGACATCGCCAAGATCGCTTTCGTGACTGGTATGACGTTCTGGCTCGGCAATGCCATCGTGCTCGGCGGCGCCATAACCTGTGCGCCGGAAGCGGCGAGCGTCGTCGACCACCTGCCGCCTTGGATCAACCGGATCGTCGGGCTATCGGCTTTGCTCGGCATCGCTTGCTACCTCCTCTGGCTCGCGCCGCGGCCGCGCACCGTCGGCTATGCCAATTGGAAGCTCGTCCTGCCCAGTGTGCGCCTCACCCTGGTTCAGACCGGCATCGGCGCCATGGACCTCTGCCTGGTGACGGCCGCGATGTACGCCTTGCTGCCGCAAAACCCCGCGGTCGATTTCGTGCCGGTGCTGGTCATCTTCGTCACGGCGACCCTGCTCGGCACCATCAGCCATGTGCCGGGGAGCCTCGGCGTCATCGAAGCGGCACTCCTCATCGGGCTGCCGCAATTTCCCAAAGAAGAGCTGCTCGCGGCGCTGCTGACGTTTCGCGTCGCCTATTTCGTGATTCCGTTCCTGCTCGCCACGCTGGTGCTGGGCCTGTGCGAGCTTGGCTTGGTGGCACGGCCGAGGATGACGTCGCCGCAAGCGTGATGACCGCTGCCGCGGCAGAAATTCTGCGCTATGCTCGGACGAGCCCGAACCGGGGCTAGCCGCTGAATGTGGGTCGTCCCCTGCCGTGAGCCCCGCCCGTCACCCAGTGCCGTCCTCGCCTGGCCTGCGCATCGGCGTCAGCGGCCACCGGGTGCCACCGAAATTGCCGGAGGAGTCCGAAGCGCCGTTGCGCGCGCTCATCGATCGTATCCTGGCCGCAATTGTCGATACCGCGCGCGGGGCAAATACCGCGAGCGCGTTCTTCATCGTCTCCTCGCTGGCGGAAGGCTCGGACCGCATCGTCGCCGCAGCGGGGCTCGCCGCCGGCTTCGGATTGCAAGTCGTCCTGCCGTTCAACAGGGCCGAATACGCGCGTGACTTCGAGACGCTGGCGTCGCGCAGGGAGTTCGAAGAGCTGCTCGCCCGCGCCTGCGACGTGTTCGAGCTTGGCGGCGCCGCCGATGAGCGCCCCCGGGCTTACGAAGCGGCCGGCCTTTTCATGCTGGCCAATATCGACGTGTTGATCGCGATATGGGACGGCGAGGTGGCGGCCGGCGTCGGCGGCACCGCACAGATCGTCGAACGCGCCATCGCCGATGGTGTCGTCGTGGCGTGGATCGAGCCGAGCCATCCCAACGCGATACGAATATCGTGGCCGGGCGCCGGCGCAGCGCCGGCCGGCGCGAGCGTGGGTTTGAAAAACACGTTTCGCCCGGCCGATGTGGCAACCGTGGCGGAAGTGGTCGAAAAAACTCTCACTGCGCCGACGCAATGATCTTAAGAGACAATCGCGACGACGGGACATGGTACCCATGAACGACTTAAGCGCAGCCAGCTTCGCGAATTCCCGCGACCGTCATCTGTTCGGTCCCGGCCCCAAACGGGTGCTGGCGCTCGACGGCGGCGGCGTGCGCGGCGCGCTGACGGTGGCCTTTCTCGAGCGCATCGAAGCCTTGCTCAGCGAACGCGACGGCAAGGAGGTCCGGCTCGGCGATTATTTCGACCTCGTCGGCGGCACTTCGACAGGCGCGGTCATCGCCGGCGCCCTGGCGCTCGGATACCGCACGGCGCAAGTGAAAGACTTCTATCTCAAGCTCGCGCCGTTTGCCTTCAAGCGCCAGCGCTGGCGCGTTCCGCTTTTGCAGGCGAAGTTCGACGCCCGCGGCCTGCGCCACCAGATCGAGGAAGTGGTCGGCGACCGCGTGCTGCAAAGCCCCGACCTGATCACCGGCTATTGCATCATCACCAAGCGCATGGATACCGGCAGCCCCTGGATCATCTCGAACAATCCGCGCGCGCCGTATTGGGAGAGCAAGACCAGCGAAATCGGCAACAAGGATTACCCGCTGGTCAACTTGGTGCGCGCCAGCACCGCGGCGCCGCATTTTTTCGATCCGGAGCTGTTGCCGATCAGCCAGAACAAAGAATTGCTGCCCGACGCCGTAGCCAAGCCGCTCAACGTGCCGTGGCCGGCGCGCGCCCTGCAAGCGCTGTTGCGGCGCCTCGGCATCGGGCGGCATGCCAAGATCGATCCGCACACCTACGGCCTGTTTGTCGACGGCGGGGTGACGCCGCACAACAATCCGTCCCTGGCGCTGTTCCAGATGGCGACGCTGAGTCCGTTCAACATCAAATGGCAGACCGGACCGAAAAACCTCACCATCTTTTCGGTCGGCACCGGCACCTATCGGCCGCGGCTGTCTTACGAAAGCTTGGGCTTCGCCCGCTTCACCAAGCTCGCCTTTCACGCGCTCATTTCGTTGATGACCGACGCCGAGATGCTGGTGCTGTCGCTGATGCAATGGATGGGTGAATGTCCGGCGCCGTGGCCGATCAACTCCGAAGTCGGCACGCTGGCCGGGGACGTACCGTCGGGCGGCAAGATGTTTCGCTTCCTGCGCTACGACGTGCGGCTGGAAAAGGATTGGCTGGCGCGCGAGCTCAACTATGACGTGAGCGACGATGCTCTTGCCCGCCTGCGCGGCATGGACGATCCCGGTGCCGTCCACCAGCTTTACGAGATCGGCCGCATGGCCGCCGAGAAACAAGTCAAAATCGAGCACCTGACCGGCTGACGCTGCCGCGCCTGACGCGGCGCCCAGCCAAACACGTCCATCAGCGTGGCAAAGTTATCACAGAAATTTGGATTCTGTGGCCGGACATCTTTTCCTGCGCAGCGCCCATGCTACGCTCATTTTGGGTGGGCTGCGTAAATCCGGTTATCCGGTTCTGCGTATCCGATACATTAGTTCCTCGTTGTATCGGCGGGGCGTCCGTGAAAAAGAGTATCGCGTGTATCGTCGCTTCGCTTGCGTTCGGCATGGCCGGCGCGATGGCCGAAGAAATGGCGGTCCCACCGTCGCAATTCATCACCGCCAGCGTGCCGTATCTCGCCTGGACCGGCTTTTACGTCGGCATCAACGGCGGTTACGCCTGGGGTAATTCCTCCGTCACCTTTGCGGCCAAGGATCCGGCGGCGCTGTCCGGCACCTGCGGCGGCGGCGGCGCGCCGAAGGGCCAGTGCATCAACGGAGTGGATTTTCACCGCGACGGCGCTGTTGCCGGCGGCCAGTTCGGCTACAACTGGCAGGTCAATTCGCATTGGCTGGTCGGCGCGGAAGCCGATTACCAGTGGTCCAATCTCGACGGCTCGGTGAGTTCGTCGTTCCGGCTCGGCGGTGTCGGCGCAACCAACATGGTCGCGAGCCAGACCGTCGAATCGTTCGGAACGGTTCGGGCGCGGGCCGGCGTCGTGCTGGCGCCGCCGCTCTTGCTTTACGGCACCGGCGGGTTCGCGTTCGGTCAAGTGCACGAAAATCTCCGCGTGCCTGCCGCCACCACCAACGCACTGAGCGCGGGCGGCTTCTCCTATGCCTGCACCGTCGGCACGGCTTGTTTCGCCGGCTCAGCGTCGCAAACCTTGTTCGGATGGAGTGCCGGGGCCGGCGCCGAGTATGCGATCACGACCAACCTGATCTTCCGGACCGAGCTGCTCTATGTGCACTTGAGCTCGCCGACGGTGACCGCAACCGCCACGGCCGTCGCCGCCGGGACGGCGCCGGCATCCATCGCCGCAGGTTTCTCGCCGGTCTATTTCGCGGTCATGCGCGCCGGCTTGAATTACAGGTTTTAGGAAGGTTTTCGGGGCACCCATTCAACATGTGCGGAATGTCAAAGAACCAGAGCGGCTAAGATGAATTGGGAGTCGACAATGTGGTGGCGTGTGTTGCTTGTTGGGGCGTTGCTTGCCGGCGTGCTCGGCGCCTGCGCGGTGGTCGATCCGGTCGACAACCGATACGACACGGTGGGCCGCAGCCTGGCGAAGGCGCGCAACGAATCCATCTTCCTCAATCTCGTTCGCGCCAGCCATGACTATCCCTTGAGCTTCACCACCATCGCCAACGTCACGCCGTCGCTCACCAATACGACATCGTTCTCGCTGCCGTCGTTCCTGCTCGGCCAGCGCCCGCCTCGCCACGGGGCCTGCGCTAGCGCCAGGCTTCACGCCCGGGCGTGACGTCATTTTCGGCAACACCACCGCCGGCAATACCACCGCGGTCAGCACCAACTTCAACGTCTCGACTCAGGAAACCAGCGCGTTCTATCAGGGCTTCCTGAGACCGATCGACTTGCAGACCTTGGCTTATTTCATCCGCCAAGGCTATTCGCGCGAGCTGTTGTTCTGGCTATTCACGGACGGATTCACGCTTCAACTGCCCACCGCTCCTCAGCCGTTCGGCTACCATTACAGTCCGCCCGACGATTACGGCTGCTCACAAATTGACCCGAAGCATCGCTGCTTCATCGATTGGGTCCACAACGCCGCCTATACCGGCCTGACCGTCGAAGAAAAAACCGAACAGGCCAGCGCCTCCTCCAGTGCGCCAAAGGGCGGCGCCAGCAGCGACCATGGCTCGGGCGGATCACCCAAAGGTACTTCCTATGCACGATTTTGCTTCAATCCCGTGCTGGCTCAGCAAGCGGCTTCATCGGTTGCGCCGGCTTTGGTGCAAGAGGCTCAAGGCAATCTGGAAGTTCAACGGACAATACTGTTCAAATCCCCCCTGACGTGCGGCTCCCCCGATTGGAAGCCAACGGATAACAAAGACGTCGCGCAGGCTGACAACCTGCCGCTCTCCTTCAGCCCGACTCCAGGCGGCCCCCAGATCAGCTTCACCATCACTCCGCGTTCGGCTTACGGTGTTTTCGTGTTCCTCGGCACGTTGATGAGAATGCAGCGCGAGCACCTGGTGCCGACGCGTTATGCCTATATCCCGGCCAATCGCCCATACGCGGCGGAGCCGCCGGTGCTGGAGACCGTGCATGACGACCCGCAGCTGATGACGGTGTTGCAGAACCTCGGCGGCCAATGCTTCGTCCACACCTGGTTCGAAGACGGCGACTACTGCGTGCCCGAGCAGGCCGCGACCACCAAGCGCATCTTCAGCCTGTTGGCGCAGCTCATCGCCATCCAGACCGCCGCCTCTGACCTGTCGATCACGCCGGTCGTGCGCATACTGCAGTGACCGGCCAAGGTTCGCAAAGACCCGCCAGAGCGGAACTCAGGCGCGAACGCGATTGTCATCGCGGGCCAAGCCGGCCATGGAGCGGTCTGCCCCTTGGGTAAACAGCTTCTGCAGCATTTCCCGCTCGACCGGTTTCTGCAGGACCGGGATTCCGCGAAACCGGCTGTCGACGCTGTCGGCGTCGTAGCCGGTGACAAAGACGAACGGCACATGGCGCCGCGCCAAAATTTCGGCCACCTGATAGACCATGCCGTCGCCGAGATTGATGTCGAGGATCGCGGCATCGAAATCGCCGGCCTTGGCGGCCTCCAATGCTTCGGACGCGGTGCAAACCGGGCCGACGATCTGGAAGCCGAGTTCGGTCATGCATTCCTGGATCATGATGCCGACCAGCGCCTCGTCCTCGACCACGAGCACCCGCGGCTTATCGACCTTCTTCAATGGAATGGCGGTGCCGTTGCCGCCGCCATTGGCATGATGAGCGCCATCCTGCTCCCGGGTTTCTCCGGTCTCCCGCAGCGCAATCGTCAGGTCGCAGCGCAGCCCTTTCGGATTCCAGTCGAACGTCGCCTTGCCGCCGAGCTGCTGTTCGATGCTGGCCTTGATGACTTTCAAGCCAAAGCTGCGCGCCGACGGCGTCTTGATCGGCGGTCCGCCGCTCTCGCCCCAATGCAGCGTCAATATATCGGACTGCAATTGCCAAGTCAGGCTGACCCTGCCCTTGAGCGATGACAGCGCGCCGTGCTTGGCCGCATTGGTGGCGAGCTCGTGCAGCGCCAGCGCGATGCCTTGCGCGGTCGCGGGCGACAACGAGACGTTCGGGCCCTTGAGCTCGATCTTGTTGCCGGTGCGGTAAGGCGCGAATTCCTCGGTCACCAGCGTGCCTAGATCGGCGCCTTGCCAACGCGAATCGGACAGTAACGTGTGCGCCAGCGCCAAGGCCTTGATGCGGCCCTCGACGGTGGCGACGTAGTCGTCGACGGTTTTGGCGCGCGTCAATCGAATGATCGACTGGATGATGGCGAGCGCATTGCGGGCGCGATGATCGACCTCGCGCGCCAGCAGCACTTGCCGCTCCTCGGCCTCCTTGCGCTCGGTGACGTCGATGGTGACGCCGCTGATCCGCACCACGTTGCCGGCCGCATCGACACTCGCCGCGGCCGTACCGGTGCACCAGCGCAATTCGCCATTGGGACGGCGCACGCGGAATTCGACCTGCTGCGTGCGTTCGCCCTTGGCCATGCGTAGCACCACCTGCCGCAGCGGCTCCCAGTCGTCGGGATGCAGCAGGTTGCGGATGTTGTCCGTCGAGATCTGAAAGTTTTTCGGCTCGACGCCGAAGATGCGATACTGGCCCTCGTCCCACGCACCTCGATTGGCCGCGATGTCCCATTCCCACGAGCCCATCTGGCCCGCTACCAGCGCCAGGCTGCGGCCCTGCTCGCTTTGCACGAGCCGCATGTTCGAGGCTTCGAGCTCCGCGGTACGCTCGGCGACATGGCGCTCGAGTTTCAGGTTCAATTGCTCGAGCTCGCGAGTTTTGCGGTAAAGCTCGACGAAGACTTTGACCTTGGCCCGCAGCACGTCGGGAATGACTGGCACCGGCACATAGTCCACCGCGCCCATGGCATAGCCGCGCAGCCGATCGACGTCGGTCAGATGGATCGCCGAAATAAAGATGATCGCGGTCTCACTGAAACGCGGATGCTCGCGCAGCATGGCGGCGAGCTGGAAGCCGTCGAGCTCCGGCATGCAGACGTCGATGAGAATGACCGCGACGTCGTTCTTGAGCAGGAATTGCAACGCCTCGCGCGCCGACGAGGTTTTGACCAGGTTCTCGTTCAACTGATGGAGAATGACCTCGTAGGCGAGCAGCTTGTCGGGCTGATCGTCGACCAGGAGGACGTTGACTTTCTCGGTCATGATGCGGCCTTAGCGGTGCAGCCACATCCGCAGCGCGGACAAAAGCTGTTCGGTGTTGACGGGCTTGGCCAGATAATCCGACGCGCCGGCCTCCAGGCATTTCTCGCGGTCGCCCTTCATCGCCTTGGCGGTGAGCGCGATGATCGGTAGCCGGCGATATTCGCGGTTCTGACGGATTTTCTCCATGGTCTGATAGCCGTCCATTTCCGGCATCATGATGTCCATCAGGACGATGGCGAGCGCCGGCGTCTTTTCGATCAGGTCGATTGCCTCGTTGCCGGTGGTGGCCGTGAGCACGGTCATGCCGCGCCGCTCCAAGACGCTCGACAGCGCGAAGATGTTGCGCGCGTCGTCGTCTACGAGCAGCACGGTGCGGCCGACCAGATCCTCGTCGGAGGAATTGAGCCGCTCCAGCATTTGCTGCTTCTCGGCCGGCAGGTCGGTGATGACGCGGTGCAGGAACAGCGCCGTCTCGTTGAGCAGCCGCTCGGGCGATTCCACGCCCTTGACCACGATGCTGCGCGCCATGGTGTGGAGCTGCGCATCCTCCTCGGCCGACAATTCACGGCCGGTGAACACCACGACCGGCACGTCGGTCAGCGCATCGTCGGCGCGCATGCGCTCCAAAACTTCGAAGCCCGACATGTCGGGCAGCCGCAGATCGAGCACCACGCAATCGCACGGCCGATCGCGCAAGGCCGCCAGCGCCTCGTCGCCGGTGCCGGCATTGACGATCTCGATGTCGTCGTGGCCGAGCAATTCGCGGATGCTCATCTGCTCGGCCTTGTTGTCCTCGACGACCAGGAGCCGCTTGCGGCGCGGCGCCGAGAACTCCTTGATCCGCGCCAGCGCGTCGGCAATGCCTTCCCGCGTCGTCGGCTTGGTCACGAACGAGAAGGCGCCGCGGGCAAGGCCGTGCTGGCGGTCTTCGTCAAGCGTGACGATCTGCACCGGGATGTGCCGCGTCAGCGAGTTCTGCTTGAGCTGGCTGAGTACGTTCCAGCCCAGCATGTCGGGCAGGAACACGTCGAGCGACACCGCGGTCGGCTGATACTGCTTGGCGAGATTGAGCGCGTCGTCCCCGCGCATCGCCAACAGCGCCTTGAAGCCCTTGTCGCGCGCCAGGTCGACGAGGATGCGGGCGTAATGCGGATCGTCCTCGACAATGAGGAGGATGGCGTCGCCCGGCTGGATCTCCATGCGATCGTCCGGGATCGGCTCGACCGTGCGCTCCGGTGCCAGATGCGGCCCGGCGAGGTGCGCCACGGGCGCCGCAGCCGCCATCGCGGCGTGCACGGCCAGGGTCGGACCGACATATTTGACCGGCAAGTAGAGCGTGAACGTCGATCCGGAATTCGGCGTCGAGCGCAAATGGATTTCGCCGCCAAGCAGGCTCGCCAACTCGCGGCTGATAGCCAATCCGAGGCCGGTGCCGCCATATTTGCGACTGGTCGAGGCGTCGGCCTGCTGGAACGCCTCGAAAATGATCTTCTGCTTTTCCAGCGGAATGCCGATACCGGTATCGCTAACCTCGAACGCCACCACCGCCGGAAAAGCAGAAGA
>DATHHM010000321.1:0-5445 GCA_035317145.1 Xanthobacteraceae bacterium
GCTGGGCCGGCGGCATCGATGCGGTGGGCTCGACGACGCTCGCCAATGTGCTGTCGATGTCGCGCTATGGCGGCGCCGTCGCCGCCTGTGGGTTGGCCGGCGGCATGGACTTGCCGACTTCGGTAGCGCCGTTCATCCTACGCGGCGTGTCGTTGCTCGGCGTCGATTCGGTGATGTGCCCGCTGCCGCTGCGGCAATTGGCATGGCACCGGTTGGAGCGGGATCTGCCGCGCGACAAGATCGCCGCGATGACCACTGAGATCGGGCTCGGCGATGTCATCGAGGCCGGCCGGCGCATTGTCGAGGGGCAGGTGCGCGGCCGGATCGTGGTAAAGATCGGGTAAAGACGTCCGCGTTTCGGCCACAAAGTTGCCGACCATCGGGGCCAGTATGGTAAGGGGACCGTTAAGAAATTTTGTTAACGTCGCTGGCACGTCGATCGTGGAGTTGACCATGTTGATGCGCGTAGCTGTTGTCTGTGCGTTGGGGTTGGGGGCTGCATCCGCTGTCGCCGAGGAGTTGGCGCCGGAGCAGGCCAGAGCCTTCGTCGTCGGCAAGCTGTTCAGCTATACCTGTTTCGACGGCACCGTCGGCATGGGCCGCATCTTCTCCGACGGCTCCGTGGTCGGCACCATCCGGCCGGGTGGCCAGAGCCAGGTGCGCTTCGCGGCGCTGCCGGCCGGCACCATCAAGGTCAGCAGCAATGCGATGTGCGCGCATCTCGCCGGCCTGCCGATCGAGCCGTGCTTTCGCGTGCAGAAAATCGATTACCGCAGCTTCCGCGGCTCGATCTCGGGCCTGTCGTTCGCCTATTGCGATTTCTATCAGCGCAATCCGCGCAGTGGGCTCGGCGCCAGCGTCAAGCGCGACATTGCGCCGGCGCCAACATCGGCGACATCGGTTGCGACTTCGCGTCCGTCGGACGATTAGCACGCCGCCAAGCTACGAAGCTTCCTCGGATCGTGCGCGCGGATAAAGCACGTGCTGGTAAACCCAGCCGATGCCGAGCAGCGCCACGCCAAGCCCGATCACCGATAGCGCGCGGTAGATGCCGCTGATGCTTGCGGTATCGACGATGAAGACCTTGGCGATGGTCAGCGCGATGACGGCGAGCGCGGTCAGCCGCGCCGGCTGCGAGCGCAGAAAGAAGCCGACCGCAAGCAGCGCGATGCCGAAGGCGAGCCAGACGGTCGAATATGTATATTGCTCGGCATCGCTGATCGGGCCTGCCAATACCGGCCCATGAAACAGCCGCTTCACTTCGAGCGTCAGATAGAACAAGGCAAGCGTCACCGCGGTGGCGGTGGCGGCGATGCGGTAGGCGATCGGCCGCGTGGTGCGCGCGATCAGCGCCAGCATGATGGCGAGCACTGCCGGCAGGCCGTAACCCAACAGGATCAGGTTGAAGAACGTGCCGCCCACCGGAGTGCCGTTGAAACGCGCGCCCCAGGCGGCCGACAGCACGACGATGACGGCGAATAGCGTCAGCGCCGCGATCAACAGCGCTGCGGCATTGTGCACGATGCTGCCGGTGCGCCCGCGCACGCGCTCGATCCCGATGGTCATCGCCAGCCCGACATTGACCTGAAGCATGGCTTCCACGACGCTGTTCGGTGCCCGGTAGATATCGCCGCCGGTGACGTAGTGGCGGATCTCGAGGATCGCGAGCAGCACGGTGAACAAAATGGCGCCGGCATCGACCGTGCGTGCCGGCAAGTCGTCGGCGCGCCGGCGCAACAGCCATCCCGCGACCCAGAAGGCCGCGGCCGGAACGCCGTAGCCGTAAAGCAGCCAGTTGAAGATCGGCGCAGTGCCGAGATCGGTGCCGGCGATCGTCGGTTGGTAAGCCACGCGCGCGGCCACCACGCCGACCATGATGGCGGCAAGCCAGCGCAGCCACGGCAGCGGCCGTTGTTCCACGACCCAGGCGATGCCCGGCACCATCAGAGCAAGGGCAATAGTGAGCCAGCCCTTCTCCAGCGCAAAAGTGAAGGCGAGCGCGAGCGCGCCGAGCGTACCGGTGGCGAACATCGCGCTCGCGGCCATCAGGCCGGGCCGCGGCTCGCGTTTCACCAGCGTCTCGGTCGCGAGCGCAAAGATCGCTGAGACGAGCAGCGCCAGCGCCGCGAACGGCAGCGAGCGATCGAGCTGCGCGATGCGGTAATAGAGCGCGACCAGCATGGCGAGCGGCGCGAACACGGCCGCGGCGCTCCACAGCATCGGCACCAGCGCGCGCGACGAGCGGCCTTGCGCCAAAAATCCGCCGGCGCCGAACAACACGGCCCAGCCGGCGGCGAGGATCAGGTGCGAGCCATAGTCATAGCGTTCCGGCTCGGGGATCGCCGGCGCCGCCGGGCCGGACGGCGCCAATAGTCCCTGGACATTCATGTGCACCGCCCAGTGCGCCATCACGAGGGCGGCCAGGATCGCGGCGACCGGCACGGCGCCGGCCGCCGCCTCGGTGCGCCAGGCGATGGCGACGGTCGCTACGGTCAGGACGACAAAAGCGGTGAGCGCTGAGGGATCGTGCCGGCTCGCCAGCACCAGGAACGCCGCGGCCAACAGATAGACCGTCAGCGCTAGCGTCGAGAGGCGGTCGATCAGCCCGGGCGCGGCCGGCGGGCCGTACAACAAGCCGCAGACCAGGAACGTGGCGACCAGCGCGAAGCCGGCGAGCGCGTGGAAAACATGCGCGCCCAGCGCCGTGACTGTATCGGGCTGCATTCCCGGCAGCGTCCACAGTGCACCCAGCACGACCGCCGCGATGGCGAGCCAACGCCACATGCGAAATCGCGCCAGCGCGAACGCGGCCGCATTGACGACGGCGATGTAAACGTAAAGCGACCAGAAATCCGGCTGGGCGGACGCAACCAGCATCGGCGCCAGATAGGCGCCGATCACGCCCAGGCCGGCGAGCGCCGGTCCATGCAGCAACGCGGCGCCCAAGGTGAGGAGCGCCACGGCGCCGAGCAGGATGAAAGCGGCTGCCGGTGGCAGGAATCCGTAGAGCCCGTAGGCCGCATAGACGGTGGCATAGGCGACCGTGGTGCCGGCCGCGGTCAGCGTGCCTGGAATATGCGCCGACGGCACGCCGGCGAGCGCTGAAAGTTTCTCGGTGCGCCGCGACCATTCGCCGACGGCGACCAGCGCAAGCGCCAGCAAGGCGCCGAGAAAAATCCGCACCCCCGGGCCGATCAGGCCCTGCTGGATCGTATAGCGCACCAAAAAGATGCCGCCGAGCGCGAGCGCGACGCCGCCGACCCAGACCACCCAGCGCGTGCCGAATTTTTCCTCGAAGCCGATCTTTTGCGGCGTCGACGATTGGACAGGCGACGAAAGCGGGACTGACGTCGGTGGCGGCGTTGGTGGGGCAGGCGAGGGCGCAGGCTCCGCCGGTGCGGCAACAATTGTAGCCGGCGCTGGCGCGGGCTCTGCCGTTGCCGGCGGCGCAGCGCGTGGCGCGATCCGCGCCCCTTCCAGCGCCTTCACTCTCGCATCGAGTTGCCGCAATAGATTGCGATCGGTGATGGTCTTGATCAAGGCGACAATGCCGATGACGGGCGCAGCCAGCAGCAGCAGCACGATCAAAACGAACAAGCCGTCCATCGGAGCCCCCCGGCGCAGACTGCTATTTGCGAGTCTACAATGCGGCGCCGCGCAGTCTACTCCAGGTCGAGCCGGAACGGCGCGGCTTCTTCGGCAAGACAGCCTCGGCCGATGGTCTCGATGGCGGCGACCATGCGGCCGTCGCGGCCGAGCAATTTATCGGCAATCGACACAATGCGGATATTGGGCGTCGCCGTCGGCGAGGCGCGCCGCAGCGCCTGCGCGATGTTTGCCTCGTCGCGCTGCGGATTGAGCGCGCAGACGCTGGCATAGGCGCTCGCCGTCGAGCGGCTGATGCCCATGTAGCAATGCACCACCAGGGGGCTGCGACGGTCCCAGCCGCGCACGAAGCGAATGAGGTCGGCGACGTGTTCCTCGCCCGGCATGATGTAGCCGTCGAGCGGGGAGGAAATATCGTGCAGCCGCAGCCACAGATGGTTCTCCGGCGCGACGGCATGCGGCCGCACCACATTACCTTCATCGCCGATCAGCGACACGACATGGCGCGCGCCGGTGTCTGCAACGGTTTCATGAAGGCGCGCGAGCGAGCAGACGTGAATCATGGCATCCTTTTATTCCGTCACCCTGAGGTGCGGGCGAAGCGAGCCTCGAAGGGCGACGGCAGCCAGGTCGGCATTTTGCCGACCTGAGGGTTACTAACGATTTCGATTTCGGCAATAGCCGAAATCGATTGGCCGTGCATCCTTCGAGGGCCGCTTCGCGGCCGCCTCAGGATGACGGGTATTAGGTATCACGAGCGGCGCAAGTGTGACGATCATACGCTGGCGAGTTTTTTGATCCGCTCGGCATAGCGCGTCTCCGCCGTTTCCGCGGGCCAGGGTTTCAAAAAGTCGCGCTCCATGGTGGCGGAGACCGCCGGCGGCCGGCCGAAGAAGCGCCGCGCTTCCGCGGCTTCGAAGCCGGCGAGCCGGGTGGCTTCGAGATAGGCGGCGCCGCTGTCGGCGACCTTGATCAGCGTCTTGATCTCGGCGGAGGCTTCCGCCGGCAGCCCGAAGCGCCGGTGGATCGCGGTGAGGAGGCGCAGCTCGACCGCTTTATAGTCGCCGCCGATCACCGCCTTGAACGGCGAGATCATATCGCCGACCACGTATTCGGGAGCGTCGTGCAACAGCACCGCGAGCCGGCCGCCGCGATCGAGCCGCGGCGCGCGCAGCCGCGCCAGTGCCTCGACTAACAGGCAATGCTGGGCGACGGAATAGATGTGCGCGCCTTTGGTCTGGCCGTTCCAGCGCGCCACGCGCGCCAAGCCATGCGCAATGTCTTCCAGCTCGATGTCGAGCGGCGACGGATCGAGCAGATCGAGCCGGCGTCCCGACAGCATGCGCTGCCAGGCGCGCGGCTCCGATGCCAGTCGCGTCGCCCGCTTGGCGCGCTGCGCCGTGTCAGCCACGGCCGCGCGACCCGAGTTTTTGGCACTCCGCATGGCGATAGCAGGTGGTCAGATGATCGTTGACCATGCCGACCGCCTGCATGAAGGCGTAGACGATGGTCGGCCCACAGAATTTGAAGCCGCGCTGCGCCAGTTCCTTGGAAATGGCCCGCGATGTTGCGGTCTCAGCCGGCACTTGGCCTCTGGTTTTGTAGTGATTGACCTTCGGCTTGCCGTTCTGGAAATCCCACAACAGTTTTGAAAAGCCCGGCCCCTTGTCCATGATGTCGAGCCAGGCTCGCGCCGAGCGCACGGCGCCTTCGATCTTTGAGCGGTTGCGCACGATGCCGGCATCCTGCATCAGCCGCTCGATCTTGGCTGGCCGATAGCGCGCGATTTTTTCAGGCACGAAATCGTCGAAGGCGCGACGGAAATTGTCGCGCTTGCGC